>NZ_CP029487.1:1549107-1858929 GCF_002441855.2 Eubacterium maltosivorans
TTTATCAGCCAGGCCTGCCGCCACAATGTTTTTGGCAACATAACGGGCTGCGTAAGCGGCAGAACGGTCGACCTTTGTCGGATCCTTTCCTGAGAAAGCACCGCCGCCGTGGCGTCCATATCCGCCGTAGGTGTCTACGATAATCTTACGTCCGGTTAAGCCGGCGTCGCCCTGTGGGCCGCCGATAACAAAACGGCCGGTCGGGTTGATGAAATATTTGGTGTTTTCATCCAGAAGAGCCGGGTCGATCACAGGCTTAATGACCTTTTCGATCATATCCTTACGGATGGTGGCAGCGTCCACATCAGCGCTGTGCTGGGTCGAAATGACCACAGTGTCCACTCTGGTGGGCACACCGTCGTTGTATTCAACGGTCACCTGAGATTTTCCATCCGGTCTCAGATAATCTACAACACCCTGTTTGCGCACGTCAGAGAGCTTTTTGGTCAGCTTGTGGGCCAATGATATCGGCATTGGCATAAGCTCTGGCGTTTCGTTGCAGGCAAAACCAAACATCATCCCCTGGTCTCCGGCGCCGGTAGCCAGATCTTCCTCTTCCAGCTTTCCTTCTTTTGCTTCAAGGGCCTTGTCCACACCCATGGCAATGTCCGAAGACTGTTCGTCAATGGAGGTTAAAACCGCGCAGGTTTCACAGTCAAAGCCGTATTTCGCACGGTCATAGCCAATGCCGCGGATGGTCTCACGGACAATTTTAGGAATGTCTACATAGCAGTTGGTGGTGATTTCACCCGCTACTAAAACCAAGCCAGTTGATACGGATGTTTCACAGGCAACACGGGCCATTGGGTCCTGTTCGATGATCGCGTCCAGCACCGCATCGGAAATCTGGTCACAGATTTTATCCGGATGGCCTTCAGTAACGGATTCTGAGGTAAATAATTGTTTCATTATTCGCTCCTTAAAAATTTGTATTGTCGTAATTCTATTTACCTTTGATAAAGATCACAGATTTTTTAAATCCTTAAATAAAATTAACCCCATGCGCGCATGGGGTTAGATTCGTTCAAAAACCCCATCATTACAGTTTAACTGCAGGTATTGGCACCATGCTTATGCTGGTTGCCGGGTTTCATCGGGCCTGTCCCTCCACCTCTCTGGATAGGTAAATATTCAATTACTTGTAATAGGATAAACCTACAGGGCTGTTTTGTCAAGCCCCTTTTATGGAAAAAAACAAACGGCTTACTGATTCATCCGCCTTTCAATAACGTCAATATCCTTTGGAATCTGCGGCGACAGGTTTTCCGGTCCGTTTTCTGTGATGAGGATATCATCCTCAATTCTCACGCCCATCCCCATTTCCGCAATATAAAGCCCCGGCTCGCAGGTGATGACCATGCCGGGCTCCAGGATATATTCCCGCTTATCATTGGTGTCATGGGTATCCAGCCCCAGTGAATGGCCGATGCCGTGATAATAGAATTCATTGATGTCTTTATCTTTGGGCACAATGTTGTTTTTTAAACATTTCTCAAGAAAAATATCCTTGGTTGCCTGTTGGATATCCAGCATTTTTGCACCGGGCTGGTACATCTGGATCAGCTCTCGCTGAGCTTCCAGAACCATGCTGTAGACCATGGCCTGTTCGTCAGTGTATTTTCCAGAAACCGGAAAGGTACGGCTGATATCGCCGCAATAGCCCTTATAGCGGGCCCCCAGGTCCAGAAGCACCATATCGCTTCCCTTCATGGTTGCCTGGTTTTTTATGTAATGCAGCACCGTAGCACTTTTGCCAGAGGCCGCAATGGTCTGGAAGGATACCCCCTGAGCGCCCAGCATATTGATGGTGTATTCAAAGACCGCCTGAATCTGATATTCCTTCATATCTGGCTTCAAATTTTCAAGAATAGCGTCGATCCCCTTCGCGGTTATTTCGATGGCGTCACGCAGCGCCTGGATTTCCTCGGGTTTTTTAATTAACCGCATGGCGGTCAAATAAGGCTGAAGGTTTTGAATCTCCATATCTGCGAACAGCAGCTTGACCTGCGGATCGCTGGTCGCAAAGCTCTGATGCCTGGGCATGGTAAAATCAAAATACAGGTTGTCAAAACGGGTTTCCTGTAAAACGCAGGGCTCCAGATCAGAGTTGTAACGCACCTCCTCGATACCAGATAACGCCTGAGCTTCCTCAATACTGATCTTAGCGCCCACCCATTTTTCCTTAAAAGGGTCTGGCTCATCAATGAATAAACGCTCTGTAACCTCGCCATTGGCGTCCTTTTCCATCAGAAGGGTCACATTAGGCTCCTCAATCCCCGTCAGATAATAAAAGTTGTTATCTGTGTAAAAGGGATAGTCCGCGTCCAGCGACTGCTGGACCGCCCGTCCGGAATAGATGATCGCCAGGCTCTCCATCTCCAGCTTTTCGCCTAATTCTCTGCGGGTTTGTCTATAAAAATTCTGTGATAATGGCATTTTCACACTTCCTTTTAATTATTTTGTCACTAAGGACTATTGTAAACATAAAAAAGACCAAATTCAATACTGAATTTGATCTTTAGCCAAAAGAGTCAGCGCATTTCACCAATCCCCTTTTTTATTGCAATACATACCTTTCCAAAAGCCAGGCCACGCCGTCTTCATCATTGGTTTTCTCACCAACGGCATCGGCGTGCACCTTAACGCTGTCCATGGCGTTTTTGACCGCCATCCCCAACCCGGCGCCTTCGATCATCGGAATATCATTTTCGCTGTCCCCGATACAGGCCATCTCATCGGCCGCAATGCCGTAAAACTTGGCCAGCTCCGTAAGGGCCGCGAATTTGTTCAGGCCCTCCATGGTGATTTCCATAAGATTGCGCCCCGCGTGAAAGGTAATGGTTCCATCGCAGCGGATCGACTGGATACGCTCAAGCTCTTCCTCAGACTGATAGGAAAACACAAACTTAAGGGCATCTTCTACTGCCGAAAGATCCTCCAGCCGCTCAATATAAGGCCGGCGCACACCAGGTACCTTCCCATAAACATGGCACAGAGGCTGGTCTGCTATATCATAAAACATATTGTGGCTCGTGGCCACAAAGCAGGGCACCCCCAGCTCCCGCGTCTGGCTTAAAACACTGAGATACCGGGCTCTGTCGATGGCACCCATCACCTTTAAAATTTTATCCTCGTTAAAAATAGTCCCGCCGCCGTCGCCAACGTGGTATTCTTTTTCAAGCCCCAGCCCAATCTTCTTGATGAACACCAGCTGAGATTCATTAAACCGTCCGCTTGCTGTAACCACCCGGATTCCTCTGTCGATGCACGCCTCCAGCACTTCCCGGTTTTTATGGGAAATCTGCTTATCTGTTGTCAAAAGGGTGTCGTCAAGATCAAGGGCAATCAGACGAACCATCTCATCATCCCCCAACTGCCATAAGGCCGAGGGCGCATAATGTTGTCACAATAACGCCTGCGATGGCTGAGCCCAGAATAACCGACAGCATGCCGCGCTTAAAGTCCATCTCAATGAGCGATGCGGCAAGACAGCCGGTCCAGACGCCAGTGCCCGGCAGCGGAATCGCCACAAAAATCATCAACCCCCAGAATTTGTACTGTGTGATTTTCTCTGATTTTTTCATCCCTCTTGTGTGCAGCCAATTGGCAAAGGGGCCAAAAACCTTTGTACCCCGCATCCATTTTAAGACCGCCGGTAAAAACAGCAGAATAAAGGGCGCCGGTATAATGCTTCCGAGCCAGGACAGCAAAAAAACCTGAAGGTAAGGCATGTGCAGCACCAGGGTTCCCCACGGAATTGCGCCTCTGAGTTCAACAATCGGAATCGCTGAGATAATGAAAACCTCCAGCCAGTCCGGTAAAAAAGCAAAAAAATTAATAATCGCCTGGGACATTCGTTTCTCCTTTGTTTTTAATCATCTTTATTAAAACTTAAGCATTTTCAATATTGGAATATGCAATTAAAAATTATAACATTAATTTCTATCCGAAACAACTATAAAGGTGCTTGACAAGCTTTCCAAAAGTTTTATTTTCAGTTAAAAAACCGGTGCAAAATTTGTTTTTTCCTTTGTATAATGGTAAAATACCAGTAGTTTGTTATATAAAGGAGACATCATGAAAAAGATCCTCGGACCTTTAAGAAGAGCAGTTGAAAAATATGAAATGATACGCCCCGGCGACCGCATCGCAGTTGGTCTGTCCGGCGGTAAGGACAGCACCGCACTGCTGGTTGCCATGAAGCGCTTTCAATATTTCTCGCCAGTTCCTTTTGAACTGGAGGGTATTACCTTAGATATGGGCTTTGGCGGAATGGACTTTGAACCGCTGGTTCAGCTCTGCGCTGAGCTGGACATCCCCTACACCATCAAAAAAACACAGATCGGTCCCATTGTTTTTGAGGCCAGACAGGAAAAAAAACCCTGCGCCCTCTGCGCCAGAATGAAACGCGGCGCACTGCACGACCTGTCCATTGAGCGGGGCTGCCGTAAAATCGCCCTCGGCCACCACGCCGATGACGCCATCGAGACCTTTTTCCTGAGCCTTTTTTATGAGGGCCGCGTCAACACCTTTTCACCGGTAACCTACCTTGACCGGAAGGATATCACCCTGATTCGCCCCTTAATCTTTGTTAAGGAAAAGGATATTGTCTACAATCCTGAGGTCAAAGCACTGCCCGTCATTAAAAGCACCTGTCCCGCCGACGGCCATACCAAGCGTGAGGACATGAAAGACATGATGAAAGAGCTCAGAAAGACCATTCCCGAGCTGGATGACCGCATCCTGAAGGCCATCCAGAATAAAGAACAGTTCCACCTGTGGTTCTGATCACTTTTGACATATTACATTACATGATATTTATATATAAAAGGAGAACAGCATGAACGAAAAAATTTTAGTTGTCGATGACGAAGCCGCTATCGTAGATTTAATCAAAATGGAGCTAGACTTTGAGGGTTATCAGGTAGAGACCGCCTACGATGGTCAGGAAGCCATAGAAAAGGCACAGAGCTTTGAACCAGACCTCATTGTCCTGGACATCATGCTGCCCAAGGTCAATGGCTATGATGTCTGCAAAACCCTGACGCCAGTAATGGACGTTCCCATCATCCTCTTAACCGCTAAAACCGATATTATCGACAAGGTTCTCGGCCTTGAGCTGGGCGCCGACGATTACCTGACCAAACCCTTTGACAACCGTGAGCTGCTGGCCCGTATCAAGGCCCATCTGCGCCGCGCTACCAAGGCTCCGGCCGCCAAGAAAACCGATGCCGTTATCAAAAACGGACCTCTCAGCATCATGCCGGATGAGCGGACGGTTCTGCTTGATGGCAAGGAAGTGCACCTGACGCCAAAGGAATTTGACCTTTTATACCTGTTGGCCTCCAATCTCGAGCAGGTCTTTCCACGGGATACGCTGCTTGAAAAAATCTGGGGCTACGATTATTACGGCGACACCCGAACGGTCGACATGCACGTTCAGCGAATCCGCCGCAAGATCGATACCCAGCCCAATAAATTCATCCAAACCGTTTTTGGGATCGGATATAAAATGAGGAAAATCTGATGCAAATGACCTACCGGGGGCGAATGATTGTTTACAATATCGCCCTTTTTATCGCTACCTTTATCATTGTTATTTTCTGTGTGGTCCAGGGCGTTACCTACTACTATATCAACCAGGCAAAGGATAAGCTCGGGGTCATGAGTCAGGACGCAGTGCTTTATATTGGCCAGGAGCTCAAGGCCAGCTCCTCCGAAGCGGCCAATGAAACCCGCTACATCGACAACAGCCTGTCCTTCAGCAAAAGCATTGCCCAGCTCGAAAACAGCCGGGTTATTCTTTTCGACGCCGCCGGCAACGCCATTGCGGACTCCGTCTCGATTCCGGACAATCAATTTCTGAGCAATGAGATTGCCCTTTCTCGCCAAAAGGACAGTCCGGTCATGACTCTGAAAAGCATCGACAACACCAGTGTTCTTTATTATGTATCGCCAATCGAGATCGACAATAATTTTCTTGGCTATGTTGGCTTTATCTATTCACTGGATAATATGGACTCCTTCCTCAGCCTGTGCACGCTTTTGTTTGTCATCGGCGGAATTCTGGGCCTGACCATTCTGGTGGTGGTCACCCTGTCCTTCTCCAAGCATTTTGTCCAGCCCATCAAGGATTTGACCCGCATTTCAAGCGAAATCAACAAGGGCAATTACAATGTCATGGTTCATTACAGCCGGGACGATGAGATCGGGGATCTCACCCAGGTTTTTAACAAGATGTCTCAGAATGTCAACAATGTAATCCTACAGCTGGAATCCGAACGAAAACGCCTCGCCAGTGTTCTGGCCTCCCTTGACGACGGGTTGCTGGCCATAGACAAAAAGGGGAATATCATCACGTCCAATTCCTATATCAAAACCTACTTTAATATATCCAACCCCAAAACAATCTATGATTTCCAGTACCAGTCCTTCCTCCGGGATATGTTTGACGATCTTAAAAACGGCAAGGACCATATATCAGAGGAAATCGACTGTAACGGCCGTAATCTCCTTATCATCGGCAGTCCCATCCGGGAAGCCGGCTATGAAGAAAATTACATGATCATCATCCGTAACGTCACTGCCACCAAGCAGTTCCAGAATGAACAGAAAAAATTCATCAGTTCAGTTTCACATGAGCTGCGGACGCCGCTGACGACCATTATCGGCTACACGGATATGCTCACCCGGAGACAGGTGGTGGACCCCGAAATTCTGAACCGTTCGCTGTCGACCATCAATCGTGAGGGGCACCGTCTGCTGCGCCTTGTGGATGATTTACTGAATGTGAACCAGTTTGATAAAATCGAATTTGACGTTAAAAAGGCTAACCTCGACCTGCATGCCCTGCTCATCGATGTCGTCGACCAAATGCAGATTAAATCCAGCCAAAACGACATTGAGATCAACTATAAATCGGACGAGAACCTGCCGGAGATACTCGGCGATTACGACCGGCTCCAACAGCTTTTCATCAATGTTTTACACAACGCGATCAAATACTCTGACAAAGGGGATATCATCGACGTGGTTTCCACGCGCGAAGACGGCAGTATTGTTGTTTCAATCCGCGATTACGGTGTTGGTATCTCCGACGTGGAAAAGGACCGCATCTTCAATGCTTTCTACCGTGTCGATGAAGACCGCGCCCGGAGCGAGGGCGAAGGTGGCGCTGGACTTGGCCTCTACCTGGTAAAACAGATCGTTGAAAAGCACAATGGCACCATCCGCGTCGACAGCCAGGTCGGTGAAGGCACCAACGTTATCGTAACCCTGCCCGTCATTGAAAAAGCACTTGCCGGAGGTGAAGAAAATGAAAAAGAATAAATGGATCACGCTGCTTCTGCTTTGTGCGCTCCCATTTTTCCTCGGCGGCTGCAGAAGCTTTCTGGTGCCCCAGGATAAACCGCTGGCTCTTAACAACGCACTGCTTCAGCAAAAAAACGCACAGAGCAAAATGGAAATCCTTTCCTTTGAAAACATCGGAACCGGGATGGTTCAGGACATATCTTACGACGGCAGCACACTTCTGTTACTTAACACCACTGAAGCGCCGCCCATCACCTATAACATCAATTTGCTCAAGGTGGGTGAAAATGAAAACCAGCTGACCAGCTTTGTCAATTCCGAAAAGCACCAGCTTTCCGCCAAATTCGACGAATACGCCAGAGGTGTCTTTTATGTTGAAAAGGGGCTGGACACTGGAAACGAAAAATCCTCAAACCAGCTTATCTGGACCTCCATCGACAAGAGCGTTACAAAGACCATTTCCTCTCCTGAGGAAAATGTCAACTCAAATATCTGTATTGTGGACGATAGCAGCGTCATCTACAGCAACACCAGCAATCAGATTGTCATGGCAAACTCAGACGGCGACCGCCGTATTTACCATACGGTCCGCGGCATTCCCGTTCAAGATATCCAATATTACCCCAAAAACAACGCGGTTATCTTCACAGGTACAGACCCGACCGATGATCAGAAAACAAACCTGTACCTTTCCGAGATAAAGGACGGAACTGATGAGCTCAGCTCTACCCTAATCGATGAAAATGTTATAAACTTTGATATTAACCGCCAAAACGGCAGCATTATCTACACGCAAAATTATGGAGATTCCAACCGGATCATGAGTTACAGTATCAGCAAAGGGACTCAGGCCTCCGTTATCAGCGAAGGGAATTTTACTTCGGCGGTGTATACGCCAGGCGGAGAGAAAATCCTGTACACGCAGTTTTCCAGCATCAATACCAAGACCTCTCAGTCCATCTGGATCATGGATGCAAACGGAAAAAACAAGCTGCAGATATCCGCCCCCCTGACCCTGACCTCGGCAATTATCGCCCACCCCTACAAGTCCACGATCTATTTCTCCATCGAGAAAAAAAGGGAGGCAACTACTGCCGACACCAAAGGGCAGCCCATTTCACAAATCTACAAAATCGATTATAACATTAATTAGCCGCAACGCCCGGGTACCATGCTGGTACCCGGGCGTTGTCTTTATAAATATATGCGCACTTTTTAACAAAACAATGGCTGATTATGATATAATAGAACATAATGACGAATACATTTCAGGAGGAAAATTTATTTTATGGACAGTAGCAGTCTAATAATGATGTTTGTTCTCGCACTGCTTATTTTAATGTCGGCCTATTTTTCGGCCACCGAGACAGCCTTTTCAACCTTTAACAAAATCCGCATGAAAAACATGGCGGCCGAAGGCAATAAGAAAGCAGCTCTGGTACTGAACATCAGCAAAGACTACGACAAAATGCTCTCGACCATTCTCATCGGCAACAATATTGTGAACATTACCTCAGCCTCGCTGGCAACCGTCCTGTTTACCCGGTATTTTGGCGATCTGGGCGTCACCATCTCCACTGTGGTCATGACCATCCTTGTTTTGATTTTCGGGGAAATTTCTCCCAAAAGTATGGCCAAAGAGAGCCCTGAGAAGTTTTCTGTTTTTTCAGCGCCGATTTTAAATTTTTTTATTTATCTTCTGACACCCCTGACCTTTGTCTTTTCACAGTGGAAAAGACTGCTGTCAAAATTTTTCAAATCCGCGGACGGTCCCAGCTTCACTGATGAAGAACTGAAAACCATTGTGGATGAAGCCCAGAACGAAGGGGTATTAGACGAACATGAGAGCGAGCTGATCCGTTCCGCCATTGAATTTGACGACCTCAGTGCCGGGGATATTGCCATTCCCAGAGTCGATATCTCTGCCATCGATCTCGAAACGCCGCTGGATGAAATAGAACAGCTCTTTTCAACCACCGGTTACTCCAGACTTCCGGTATACATCAAAAGCATTGATAATATCATTGGCATGATCCATGAGAAGGATTTTCATTCACTGATCAATCACGATATTACCTCTATTCAGGGAATTGTGGCCGATGTGGTGTACGCCAGTGAAAACATGAAAATCTCTACGCTGCTGCGGCTGCTTCAAAAGTCTAAGACCCATATGGCCATTGTCGCGGACGAATTCGGCGGCACATTTGGGCTGGTCACCCTTGAAGATATACTGGAAGAGCTTGTGGGCGATATATGGGACGAACATGACCAGATCGTGGAAGTTTTCAAGCCCCTGGACGATCATACAACCCTGGTTTCCTGCCATGCTAACCTCATCGATATGTTTGAATACTTCAATATCCAATTTCAAAATAAGGACCTGGACTCCAATACCGTCAACGGCTGGGTGGTTGACCTGCTTGGCCATATACCAAAGGTCGGCGACACCTTCACCTATGAAAATCTTGCCATTACCATCACAAAAGCCAGCCTCAAGTGTGTTCTTGAAATCAAGATCGTCCGGACAGAAGAGCCTGAAAAAGATGCTTGAATTTAATCCATTAAAAAAAGCCTGCAAAAACGGCAGGCTTTTTTATTTTTTTGCTTAAACCATGCGAACCTTACCTTGATAAACCATCCCGCGCTTCGGATCGACGGAGATCAGCTTACCATGTCCGATGATTTCGAGGGCCTTTTCAACGCCGACGATTACCGGAATATTATAGTGTAATCCGGCAATGGCGCCTTCGGAGCTCAGGCCGCCTTCTTCTGTAATGATGGCCGCTGCCTTGTCCAATATCCACGAAATATCCGGCGATAAGGATTTGACAACCAGGATATCCCCTTCCTTGAATTCAGAAGCGTTATCTTCATTGATCAGTTTTGCATAGCCTGTTACCGGCTTATCACCAATACCGGTACCACTCATAATCGCATTGCCCACGGTATGGACTTTGATCATATTCGTATTGCCCTGTACGCCAAGGGGTACGCCAGCCGCCACAACGGCCAGATCGCCAATTTTGACAACGCCCAGCTCTACAGCCGCCTGTACCGAGTCATGCACCATGGAGTCAGTATCTCTGAGCTCTGTCATATACATGCAGTAAACACCCCAGGAAAGGGTTAAACGGCGGACAGTGGATACTTTATCACTGACAGCTAAAATTGTACATTCCGGGCGGTATTTAGACAGCATACGCGGTGTATGTCCAGAGGAGGTCGCCGCAATAATAGCTGTCGCATCCAGGTTAGCTGCAATCTGTACAGCGGCTTCACTAACCGCATTGGTGATGGTCAGTTCGCCGTGCTCTGGTTTTTGACGGTTAATGTATTCTTCAGAGCGCTCTGTTTTTTCCACGATATTTGCCATGGTTTCAACCGCCTGTACCGGATAAGCACCCGCTGCGGTTTCGCCAGAAAGCATTACTGCATCCGTACCGTCAAATACCGCGTTGGCAACATCACCAACTTCGGCTCTTGTCGGTCTTGGATTACGGATCATGGAATCCAGCATCTGTGTGGCTGTGATAACCGGTTTACCCAGAAGATTACATTTTTTAATGATGCTCTTCTGCACCAATGGCACTTCCTCAGCCGGGATTTCTACACCAAGGTCCCCCCTGGCAACCATAATACCATCAGAAACCGCTAAAATACGGTCGATTTTTTCAACACCTTCACGGTTTTCAATTTTGGAAATAATCTGGATATTTCCGCCGCCGTTATTTTCGAGTACCTTACGGATCGCAATAACATCCTGCGGCTTGCGCACAAAGGACGCTGCGACAAAGTCGACTTTCTGCTTAATCCCAAAGATTAAGTCACTTTCATCCTTGGGTGTCAAACCTGGCAGATTAATTTCGACATTTGGAATATTGACGCTTTTTTTAGAGCCCAATACACCTCCGTTGTCGATACTGCAATAGATTTCTGTTCCATCAATGCGGTCGACATTCAGTTCGATCAGTCCATCGTCAATCAGAATTTTATTTCCTACTGACAAGTCATCCGGCAGCCCTTCATAGCTGACACTGACACGGTCTGCATCCCCTTCGATCTGTTCCGAGGTCAGCACAATTTTTTTACCGGTTTCAAGGGTTACTTTTCCTTCTTTTAAGTCTCCGGTACGGATTTCCGGACCTTTTGTATCCAGCATCAGCGCGACTGGAATGTTCAGCTCTTTACGCACTTCTTTAATTCTCTGGATTCTTCCCGCATGCTCTTCATGGCTGCCGTGTGAAAAGTTTAAACGCGCTACATTCAGCCCGCCCTGGATCATTTTGGTTAAAATCTCTTTTGAATCGGATGCCGGCCCAAGGGTACACACCATTTTTGTTTTTTTCATACTGTTATAACCTCACTTTATATTAATATTTATGTCAAATTTCTTAAATCGTTAAATCGACAGGATCTTTGCAATTTTGTACATGTCTTTACGGAAAACTTTTGGAGTTTCCAGCGCCTCCTCAAGGGGAACCATGATGTACTCGCCCTTGCGCTGTACCACAACATTTCCGGTATTGTCATTAACGATCGCTTCTACCGCTTTATATCCCATAAAGCTTGCAAGATTGCGGTCAAAATGAGACGGTGATCCACCTCTTTGGATATACCCTAAATTGGTGCCTTTAGTTGTAACCTGTGTCAATTCCTCAATTTTTTTGCAGTAATCACGGTAGCTGCCGCAGCCTTCAGCCAGCATGACAATGCTGTGAAGCTTCCCACGATCCTTGCCAGCCAGCAGCCGGTCACAGATTCCCTCAAGGTTAGTTTCAATTTCAGGGATGATCAATGCCTCTGCACCAACCGAGAAGCCTGCATACAGAGCGATATCTCCGCAGGTACGTCCCATGACCTGCACCACGTTGATCCGGTTGTGGGAAAAGGTGGTATCACGGATTTTTCCAATGGCTTCAATGGCTGTAGTCACAGCGGTGTCAAAGCCGATGGTAAAATCACTGGCGCCAAAGTCATTATCAATGGTCCCGGGAATCCCCACA
Source organism: Eubacterium maltosivorans (assembly GCF_002441855.2). Lineage (NCBI taxonomy): Bacteria > Bacillati > Bacillota > Clostridia > Eubacteriales > Eubacteriaceae > Eubacterium > Eubacterium maltosivorans. Next base: position 1,561,422 of record NZ_CP029487.1, read on the forward strand.
ACGCTCACACCCAGCTTTTTCAATGCCAGTGCCCCGCTCAGGCTCCCGTCTCCGCCGATGATAATCAGATGTTCAATGCCATACTCCCTCAAAACCTCGGCTGCGCGCTTCTGTCCTGCCTCGGTCGGAAAAAACTCACTTCTGGAGGTTCTTAAAATGGTACCACCCTTTTGCAGAATATCTGCGACTGAATAGACATTTAATGGGCTGATATCTTTATCCAGCAGGCCTGCATAGCCGCGATTGATGCCGTAAACATCAATTTTATGATAAATGGCTGTCCGGACAACTGCCCGGATCGCCGCGTTCATTCCTGGTGCGTCACCACCACTCGTTAAAATACCAATTTTCATTTGAGTACCTCCACTTTATTCTGCCCTAGAATTGCTTCCAGGTTATTTATTAATTCATCACAGACGCTCACCCAAAGGTTTTTATCTGCGCCAAATTTTTTATGTTCTTTTTCAAAATGCAGCTCCACTGGCACTTGACCCGGTGTTTTCATTAAAACGGATTTGATCTCTTTTAGCAAGGGCTTTTGTGTAAAATCTGTAAAATGAATGACCAGCTTCTCCTTCTGTTCAGACGGTGCATACACTGTTCTTTCCTCTTTCACCTGCGGAATATCCGCTTTCAGGCTGAGAGGATAGACCTGTTCGCAGATAACAGAAACATTCATTTCTTCATTATAATTTATTTTACCTCTCACAATCACCGCATGGTCCACAGTCAGGAGAGGACGGTATTTCTCCAATGTATTGGGGAATACAACCACCTCCAGGCGGCCGTATAAATCTTCCAGTGTCATAAAAGCCATCAGCTTGCCATTGCGGGTAATCTGATTTTTGATGTCATCGATGAGTCCGCCAATAATCACTGCCCCGCCGTCTCTGATTCCAGAATCTCTCAGGTCTTCATAGCTGTCAAGCATACTGCTGTTAAGGTTTGTCTTTTCTTTTAAGGTATTCTCATACTTTTCGAGGGGGTGCCCCGTAACATACAGGCCGAGCACCTCTTTCTCCAACGCCAGCCGCTGCTCCTTGGTAAAGGGCGCCACATCAGGCAGAAAGTCTTCCTTCAGGCTGCTGTTCCCGCCAAAATCCAGCAAGGATATCTGGCCGGCAAGGCGGTCGCGTTTTTCGCGCTGCACCTGGTCCACCATCCGCTCTGCGCCAAGCAAAAGCTGAGCGCGGGTGCTTCCGGTATAGTCAAAGGCGCCACTTTTAATCAGGCCTTCCACCATGCGTTTATTCAAGGCTTTTAAATCGACTTTCTCACAGAAATCCCGAAAGCCCTTGAACGGGCCGCCACTCTCTCTGGCATTTACAATCGACACGATGGCATTTTTCCCAAGTCCCTTAATGGCGCCTAAGCCAAAGCATATCTTGTTGTTCTTTACAGAAAACTTATCATAGCTGACATTCACATCCGGCGGCAGCACCTTGATGTCATTTTTACGACAGTCCTCGATATATTTGGATACCTTTTTTTCATCATCCATCACAGAGGACATTAAGGCCGCCATAAATTCTGTGGGGTAATAGCATTTCAGCCAGGCTGTCTGGTAGGCAATAACCGCATAGGCCGCGGCATGTGATTTATTAAAGGCGTACTTGGCAAAATCCTTCATCTCCGCATATATCTGCTTTGCCACGTTTTCCGGCACGCCCCGGTGTACTGCGCCGTCGATGATAGACACGCCGTTTTCATCCACCTCGCCGTGGATGAAAACCTCACCTTCCTGGTCCATGACATCAATTTTCTTTTTCGACATGGCACGGCGGACCAGATCACTTCTGCCCATGGTAAAGCCTGCCACATCTCTGAATATCTGCATAACCTGTTCCTGATAAACCATACATCCGTAGGTAACGTTCAGAATCGGTTCCAAAATCGGGTGCAGATAGGTGATTGCCTCCGGACTTTTTTTATTTTCAATATATCTTGGTATCTGATCCATGGGGCCAGGGCGGTAAAGGGAAATACCGGCAATGATGTCTTCGAAATGCTCTGGCTGCAGATCACGCATAAACGCGATCATCCCTTTACTTTCAAGCTGAAATACCCCCAGTGTATCACCCTTGGACAGCATCTTGTAAACCTTGGAATCCTCGAGATCAATATTGTCTAAATTGATCTCTTTCCCCTGGCTGTGTTTTATATTTTCGAGGGCGTCCCGGATAACCGTAAGGGTTCTCAGGCCCAGGAAGTCCATCTTTATAAGCCCAAGGTCCTCCAGGAGTCCCATGGGAAACTGAGTGGTAATCATGTCTCCGTTTCTGTAGAGCGGCACATATTCCATCAGCGGCTTATCTGAAATAACTACACCTGCCGCATGGGTGGAGGCATGGCGGGCCAGCCCCTCCATGGATTCGGCCATATCCAGAAGCTTGGAAACCTCTGGATCGTTTTCCTTCATCTTTCGCAGCTCGCTGTTTTCTTCCAAAGCCTTTTCAATCGTAATATTCTGTCCGGGGTGCATTGGAATTTCCTTGGCCACCTTATCTACTGCATTGTAGGGCATATTCAAGGCTCTTCCCACATCGCGCACCGCACCTCTGGCGGCCATGGTACCAAAGGTAATAATCTGGGCTACATGATCTGCGCCGTATTTTCTGATAACATAATCAATGACTTCCTGTCTTCGTTCATAACAGAAATCGCAGTCGATATCCGGCATCGTGATTCGTTCAGGATTTAAAAAACGTTCAAACAGAAGATTGTATTTCAGGGGGTCCAGGGTCGTAATGTCCAGCCCGTAGGCCACGAGGCTTCCTGCTGCAGACCCCCGGCCAGGCCCAACCATGATGTCATGATCCTTGGCGTACTTAATAAAATCCCAGACCACCAGAAAATAATTGTCAAAGCCCATAGAGTGGATAACGTCGAGCTCATAATCCATGCGTTCCTTTATTTCCGGCGTGAGCTCCTGATACCGCTCCTTAAGGCCTGTTTCACAAAGCTTTCTCAGATAGTCGCCCGCAGAGCTTTCCCCCTCTGGGAGCTCAAACTCTGGCAAATGAGCGCTTTCAAGGTCAAAGCTCACATTGCAGCGCTCTGCAATTTTGTTGGTATTCTCAATGGCTTCCGGCACATCAATAAATAACCGGGACATTTCATCCGAGGATTTCAGATAAAATTCATCATTTGGAAACCGCATCCGCTCCTTATCATCCACAGAAGCAGCTGTCTGGATACACAAAAGCACATCATGGGCTTCGGCATCCTCTTTACGGACATAATGAACATCATTGGTCGCTACCAGAGGAATATCATATTTTTTAGAAAAATCGATGAGCACCTCATTGACCTGCGCTTCCTTCTGCATGCGGTGATCTTGTATTTCAAGGAAGAAATTTCCCTTACCGAAAATATCCTGATACATCTGGCAGATTTCGTTTGCTTTCTGCAACTGCCCTTCAATGATCAGCCTTGGAATTTCCCCGCCAATACAGGCTGACAGGCAGATGATGCCTTCATGATGCTTTCTTAAATAGTCATGATCAACCCTGGGTTTATAGTAAAATCCATCAATAAAGCCTTCCGATACGACTTTCATCAGGTTTTTATAACCATCGTTATTTTCGGCAAGCAGTACCAGATGATAGGGATTGGTATCAATGTTACCTTCCTTCTGGTCAAGACGGCGGGGCGAAACATAGACCTCGCAACCAATAAGCGGCTTGATGCCTTCCTCCAGGCAGGCTTTGTAAAAATCGACCGCGCCAAAAAGCACCCCATGGTCCGTAAGCGCGAGACTTTTCATTTTCAAATCCTTTGCTTCTTTCACGAGCTGCTTAATTCTTCCAAAACCATCTAAAAGGCTAAACTCACTGTGGACATGTAAATGTGTAAATTCAGATTCGATCTGGATTCCCTCCTTTCTCTGTTATTTTCCAATAATTTCTCATATTATATCACATTACGAAAACAAAATACACCCCCTATTGTCCCAGATGGATAATATTGTTCCCGGTTACAATTGCATTTTTTAAAGTTCCTGTTAAATAATTTGAATTATAATAGCAAGCGCAGTAGAGATATGGTATAATTATCAATTATAAAATAAATAAGGAGTGTCTTTTTATATGGGAAAAAACAAAACCGGCGGCATGGGCACCGGAAAAAAAGTAGCTTTGATTATCGTAGCCATCATTTTCGCTCTTATTTTGGGCGGGGGCTTATACGCCTACTCATACATCCAGAATACGATGAACAAAATGGACAAGGTTGATATTTCAGATAACGCTCAGGATTTGGGCATTACTGAAAACAAAAATGGTGAGATTGTCAATATTGCCCTTTACGGCATCGATGCCGCCGAAGGCGAAACCGGCCGTTCTGACTCGATCATGATCCTGACTTTAGACAATGTCCACAACCGCATCAAGCTGACCTCTGTCATGCGTGACTCTTATGTCGACATTGCAGGACACGGCATGGACAAAATCAACCATGCCTATGCTTTTGGCGGCCCTGAGCTTGCAATCCGCACGCTCAACGAAAATTTCGGGCTGAATATTACAGACTTTATGTCTGTCAATTTTACCTCAATGCCCGAAATCATCGATATGCTTGGCGGCGTTAGCATTGACATCACAGATGAAGAAATCGCGACCGGACAGATTCCCGGGCTGTACCAGTCTGGCACCCAGCTCTTAACGGGCGACCAGGCCCTGGCTTATTCCAGAATCCGCTATGCCAGCGGCAATGATTTTAAGCGAACTGAACGCCAACGGACCGTCTTAAACGCCCTTGTCGTAAAAATGATCCAGCAGCCTGTAACCAGCTACCCGGGTTTGATCAGTGATCTTGCACCTTATATTACCACCAGCCTTTCTAATCAGGAAATGCTTGATATGACTACCAAATATGGCGCGCTGGCGAAGCAGGGCATTAAGCAGAACCGCTTCCCACAGGATGATGACGCCAATGGTCAGATGATCGACGGTGTGTATTATCTGGTATTTGATATCCCAACTGTTCGTGAAAAAATGGACGCCTATATCTTTCAGGATCAAAGCGTTTAATAGAGGCTGATATAAAAATAAAAAAAGAACACCGTGTTGGGTGTTCTTTTTTTATATCTTTAATAATTATTTGTAAAGGTAAAGGTCGAGCTTGCTCCCTTACTGTCTGTAACCACCACTGTATGTTTTCCAGACATATAGCTAGTCACTGTGCCAATGATCTCCATTGCCTCGCCGTCAAGCGTAACAGAAGTAATCTGTTCCGGGCTGCTGTAAGCCAGCGTTACAAACTCAGAACTGACGGTTCCTCCATTTGTAAGCCCCGCCGGTGTCTGTGCAGTGATTACAGGGCCCTGTATCTGCGCTACTTCACCCGTGTAGGGCTCAGATTTAATATCAGAAGCCTTTTTTCCGCCTTCTTCAGCGATAACCACATTCGGATCAATTGAAAACCTTAGAACAGCTTTGCTGCCATTATTGTCTTCGACAATGATCTCATAATTACCCGGGTTTGACAGCAGAGCCTCTGTTACCTTTTCCTGTGACTGTGGATCGTTCAAAGATATTCCGTTGACGAAAGCATCCTTTAAACCGGAAGTCTTAAACGCGACAGATACATCGCTGTTTGTCACATTGTTTTCATTAAAAAGATTATTTGAGGTGATCGTAATCGTTGGAGCCGTGGTTTTATCCGTGCTTTGTACGCTGGTAGACGGCTGGTTCGCATTCGCTGCGACTTTCTTTTTGCCATCATTATTCCAGGTTTTTAAACCATATACAATAATGACGCAAAACACCACAAACAGAATAACAATCACTGTATTTTTTACATGTTTCATTTACTGAATTCCCACCCCTCCTAAACGTTTTTTGCCAGACTTCTTAAATGAAGGGAAAAAATGATGTTTTTTCTTAGGGCTGTATTCGATCGGACTGCACTGAATCGTCCCTCTATTACCAAGAACAATTGCTGGATTCAAATTCATAATTTGTTCAAATTCTTTACGTCCGACAATTTCTTCTGCACGATCCAATGCTCTTTCCATCAGCTCATAGCTCTTGACACGGTGTGCGTCGCTGGCCAGAAACTGAACCATATTGTGCTCCAGCATGATCTCAGCCGTCTCTTTAGAAGCACTGCCATAAAAGCCTGTCAAGCTTAATGCGTTTGTCTGTATATAAGTTCCTTTATCCATAAAGTCCAATAATATATTAGGATTTTCTCTGACAAAATCATATCTTTCAGGATGCGCTAAAATCGTTGAGTATCCCTTTGCCTGTAATCGGTAAAGAAACTCCTGCAAATGTTCGACACTCGAATCATGCCGCATGGTTTCCACTAAAAAATAGTTGCTTTTGTTCAGGGTGGTAAACTCACCTGTCTCAACCATCTGTATCATATCTGGTTCATAATAGAGCTCATTTCCCAAAAACAGCTGTATATTGATATTTTCTTCCGCAACTGCTTTTATCAAAGCCTTCAATCTTTTTTTGTTCTCAGCAACTCTGGAAACAAAATTCGTATAGCTCATGTAATGTGGTGTTAAAACAACGCCGCGGAAACCTATCCGCTCCGCAACTCTGAGCATCTCAAGGCTGTTCTCAATTGTTGGGGAACCATCATCGATACCGTATAGCACATGCGTGTGTATATCAATCATACTGTCTGCCCCTTACTTTCCTCTTTTTTCTTTAATTTTCCGCTGCTTCTTCTCTTTCTTGCTTTGATGTTGGTCTTCTTCGTAAGCACTGTAGTAATAATAATATCCGCTCCGCTTGCTTACCGGCGCATTATTCGCCACAACACCGACAATATTTCCATTGACGTTGCGCAGTGTTTCAAGGGCCAAACGCACCCCTTCCTTATTGGTGACGCTGATCGCCGCAACTACGATGTAACCATCTGTTACATGCGAAAGAACCGCGGCGTCTGTTACAACACCAACAGGCGGTGCGTCAATCAAAATATAGTCAAAGGCCAGTTTAAACTGGTTAATTAACTCAATGAGCCGCTTGCTGGCCAGAATTTCCGAAGGATTCGGCGGGATAGGACCTGAAGAAATAATGAAAAGATTCTCAACATCAGTTGTCTGAATCGCTTCTGTTGGCTCACATTCTCTTAAAAGTACATTTGTCAGCCCTCGTTTATTAGGTTGCTCGAATAAACGGTGGATTCTGGGGCGGCGCAGGTCACAGTCAATCAAAAGCACTTTCTTTTTTGACTGGGCAAGGGCAACCGCATAGTTTGCAATAATCGTCGACTTTCCTTCACCTTTACCCGTACTTGTTATCGTAAGAACCCTCAGTTCCTCATCAATATCAGCAAAGGTTATGTTGGTACGCATATTCCTGAAGGCTTCAGAAATTGGATCCTTAGGAGATTTATAGGTAATTATGGAATCCTTCATTATCTTTTACCTCCTTCAGAATGGGTCATAAGCTCTTCAGAATGTGGTATAACCGCAACAACCGGTACCCCATCAATAAGTTCTTTTAGTTCATCAACAGACTTAACGCTGGTATTGAGCATCTCTCGGATAAAGATAATGAAAACACTCACAACAATACCGAGTAAAAAGGCAATCGCAACATTCAGCTTTAAATTCGGAGAAACGGGAGTTGAATTGACCTCTGCCGCGTCGACCACCTGCAAGTTGCTGATTTTCATCAATTCACCAATATTGGACATGAACACTTTCGCTGTTTCATTAGCAATGTTGGCTGCCTCAACAGGATCCTCATCTGTGACGGTAATCTTAATCAGCTCCGTATCATTAACAGTGGTGACATCAATCATTTTAGAGAGCTGTCCATCGCTTAAATCAAGGTTCAGATTATTTTCAACCTCTGAGACAACACTCTTACTTTTTGCAATTTCACTATAAGTGCCGACCAATTTCTGGTTCGTCAAGACTTCATTGTAGTTCGCATTTGCATTTGTATCGGAGTAACCCTCTGATTTACCGATCATTAACGTTGTGTAACTGCTGTACTCTTTGTTCATAAAAAAGATGGTAAACACTGAAACCACAATCATAAAACACAAGGTTAAAATGACAATAAATTTCCAGTTTTCCTTTAACATATCCAGTATGTCATGTAAACTAATCTCTTCCATCAAAATTTTCCCTTCATTATTTTATATACTTTAAATTATAACTATTTTATTATAACAAAAACAATTATAACTTAAAAGAGAAAGAGATACAAGGAATTTTTATATTCCTTGTATCTCTTTTTAAATATTAGTTTCACGGTTAGGATGATAGTCTGGAACGATTATTTTCAACTGGTCAATCACCTCGTCCATCGTCCCGCCATCAACAATTTGTTTCAATTTTTCAAGCTCATCACATATTATGATTTCATCAAAAACTTCTGGTTTTTCAACAAAAATATCCTTATACCGTGTTTTATCAAATTCAGCCATATCATAAGAAAGCTCTTCATACAGTTTTTCCCCTGGTCTCAGACCCGAAAAGACAATCGGCATCTCTGTATAAGGTTCGTAACCCGAGAGACGGACCATACGCTCAGCCAAATCCTTGATTTTCACCGGTTCCCCCATATCCAGCACAAAGATTTCTCCACCGTGTGCAATGCTGCCAGCCTGGAGCACCAGCTGCGTGGCCTCGGGAATGGTCATAAAAAACCGCTCTATATCAGGATGAGTCACTGTCAGCGGTCCCCCGTTTGCAATTTGTTCTTTAAATATAGGAATAACGCTGCCATTGCTTCCGAGAACATTTCCAAAACGCACAGCGACAAATTCCGTTTGATGATGCTGATCGTAAAGCTGAATCAGCATTTCACAGACCCGTTTGGTCGTTCCCATCACATTGGTGGGCTTGACAGCCTTGTCTGTGGATATCTGTACAAATTTTTCGACTTGATATTCAACACAGGCGTCCAAAACATTTCTTGTACCAAAAATGTTGTTTTTCACGGCTTCTTTCGGCGTTTTTTCCATCAGCGGGACATGTTTATGCGCCGCCGCATGAAAGACCACCTGCGGACGGTAACGTTCAAATAAGCTGTCAACGCTGACCTTATCGCGAATACTGGTAATCTCCAGGTCCAGGCGTATACCGTAGCCACTTTCAATTTCCAGCTCATGGATATAGCGGCGCAGCTCGAGTTCCAAATAATACAGCGTGTTCTCATAAATATCGAGTATAACAAGCTGTTTCGGCTGATACTTGATGATCTGGCGACAGAGCTCGGAGCCAATAGAGCCTGCTCCACCAGTCACCAAGACCACCTTGCCCCTGATAAACTCAGAAATAACGCTTTTATCCAGATGGATTTCATCCCGGTCTAATAAATCCTCTATCTGTAGGTCTCTCAGCTTACTGAGGCTGACGTCATAATTCAGGATATCATCGAAGCTCGGCAAAACACGGACAGGACGTCCTGTTTTATGGCATATCTCCGCAATCTCATTCATTTCCTTTTTAGGAACAGAAGGCAGTGCGATAATAATTTCGTTAACCTGTTCATCCTCAACAATTTCAGGAATATCATCTCTTCCGCCTAAAACTGTCAGACCATTGATTTTCTTTTTCTGTTTATAAACATTGTCATCTACAAAACCAACGACATAGCTTTTCATCTCGCCTGCTGCCAGCTCTCTCAGAATCTTGATACCTGCTTCGCCTGCCCCCACAATCAGGACATTCCTGCAGTTGCCTTTACCTCCGACACCCTGTTTTATACGTCTCCCCGTTCGGTAGAAAATACGGATCGCACCGACCATGATCAAATCAAATACAAATGACAGAATCTGAACGGTCGTCGGAATTCCGGCGCCAATGGCAAAATACAATACAAAAGTCAGAATATTTGCAAGAATAACAGAAAAAGTTATCTGCCAGAGCTCCTCAATGCTTGCATAGCGCCAAAGGGTATTGTACATGCCAGTGATGAAAAAAACGACCACCTTGATGCCGATCCCCATGGCTAAAAACCAACGCGCACCACTGACAAAATTAAAAGGGATTTTGAAATTGTAGGTCAGCAAAAACGCAAATAAATAGGATAAAAAAAGTACCACAGCATCTAAGAAAATCAGGAATGCGACGCGTACTGCCATATCCTTGGAATCTTTTTTCATTAACTTCTCCCATGTTCTCAGACATATTAAAAGCATTATTGTTTTAATCAATAATGCCTTCTAATTAATTTATTTATAAGTGATTATACTATTAAACAACCAATAAATCAATTTTTTATTTTATAAATCATCTATTTTTTGTGCTGTTAATTTTAACAGCATTGTCGAATATTGAGAACACATTTTATTGAATCTTTTCCAGGGTAATTAAGCATACCTCCGGGTTGTCGAGGATGCGGACCGGTATGGTTCCGCTGCTGCCAATCCCTCGGTTCACAAACATAACCTTATTATTTATGTGATAGTCCCCTGCATAGTACTGCGGCCAAAGACTATACTCTGGAGAAAACATTCCCCCTTTAAAAGGCACATAAATCATCCCGCCATGAACATGGCCTGCTAATGTCAGGTCTGCTCCCCAGTCGGCATAAGCTTCAAAGTAAAGTGGGTTATGGGCCATCAGAGCCACAAACCGTGAATCCTCCGCAGAACCAATCAATTCGCCAATATGCTCTGATGTCAGCTTGAGCTTATCGAAATCCGGGTTTCTTCGGTCTCTGTAATAGGTCATTTCTATTTCCAAACCATACAGGTCAATGCTCTCACCATCTTTACTCAAAACGATCTTCTCATTTTCCAGACGAGTAACGCCCAGCTCTGCAATATTTTCAAAATATACGCCGGCACTTTTAGGATCTGTTATTTCATCAACGGTCTCATGATTGCCTGCTGTGTAATAAATCGGAATATCAGGATCTATCTTGGGGATCAGTTCCAGAAACACCTCTCCGTCATCATCCTGAGCGGCATTGAGCATATCACCGGTCGCCACAATAATATCTGGCTCCAATTCATTAATCGTCCTTGCCAGCCCCTCGTTATTATCCGAAAATTTTTTCGAGTGAAAATCCGATATCTGTAGTATTTTATAACCATCAAAGACTTCTGGCACATCCGATGATTTCATGGTATACTTTGTTGTCACCAGAAAATTCTTACCGAGATACAGGTAAAGGCAGCATAAAATAATCACAAAGATGACGCTGGCAATCCCCCAGAGAATTCCGTGGATACGGATATCGCGGATGGCTTCTTTCCATGGCCTTCCATCTTTGATGCGCCTTACCCAGTTGATAAAAATGACAAAACTGATCCCTAAAAGGGCTCCAGTGGTATCAATACATACATCTCTGAGTTCACAGCTTCTGCCCGGAACAAAACGCTGGTGAAACTCATCGGTACACGCATAAAAGAAGCAAACCGCGATCGCCATAAAAAAACGTTTTTTTCGGCAGACCTTTTTTCCGATCGCAGTGTATACCAATATACCCAAAACAAAGTAAATCGAGGCGTGCGCTGCCTTCCTGATAAAAAAACTGATCCACAATTGCAGATGGTTCAGCTGTACCTGTCGTATATCTGGAAAAACGGTCTTAATGGCATGGAGAATGGCCCCGACCACACTTCCGCTTAAGGAGGATGATTCTGTGGAATTCTGTGCAGAAAACATGAAGATAACGCCCATCCACACAACCACGCTTATCCAGAGAACTACTTTCTTTTGCTTTTCATTCATATAATGCTCATCCTCATCCTTTTCAACAATATATTTTTGTCTCATATTTTTACAATAGTATCATATTTTTAAGGGCGTTTCAAGAACAACGACTTTTTGATTCCAGTTCATAAAAGGAAAAAGGACCGTACTTAATTGTACAGTCCTTAACTTTCCTACAATAAATCAGCTAAAATTTTGGCTGTGTCTTAGCCTGTGCCAAAACATCCATAATCTGTTCCATTGAAGATCCGATTGAAGCTTCGACAGCTCCAAAAATCGTTCCCTCAACAACAGGTGTATCGACGATTTTAATCTTTTCAGGATTGTCAGACATTTCAATGGCCATTTCAGAAGTCATGATGGCTGATCCCATATCGACCAGCATAATAACGCCATCGTCGGACATAACTTCGTTGATCGCATTGGTAATTTTTTCCATATCTGTACCAATGCTGCCATCCTGAAGGCCGCCTGCCGCCGCAATTTTCGCATCGGCTGCCATCTGCAGCGCCAGTTCCTTTGCACCTTCCGCTACTTTCTGTGAGTGTGAAACAACAACGATTCCTACCATGGTTTACGCTCCGGCCTGTTCTCCGGCTTCTTTCGCTGCCTGAATTAAATAGGTAATGGAGGTTGCTCCAGGGTCCTGATGTCCGATGCTGCGTTCACCCAGATAGCTTGCGCGGCCTTTAGTCGCAATAATTGTCTTGGTGTATTCAACGCCGTCCCACGCGGCGGCTTCAGCGTCCGCCAGTGCGGCGGCGATGCTTTTTCCTTCCCCAACCGCTTTGTCATAGGCTTCTTTAGCCGGCACAATGGCGTCGAGCATGGTTTTTTCACCAGTGGTGGACTTACCGCGCTGCTTAATTCCCTCAATGGCGGCTTCCAGAGCTGCGCTGATATCCTCGGCGGTCAGTTCATCTTTTCCCTTGGAAGTCATTCCAGCTTTCATGAAAGCAGTGCCGTATAACGGGCCAGAAGCTCCGCCGACAGTGGAAACCAATGTCATGCCAACACCCTTTAAGATATCGTCAATATTTTTTTCTTCAAATGTCGGTAATTTTTCTTCAACGGCTTTCATGCCGCGGCTCATGTTAATACCGTGGTCGCCATCACCGATGGCCTGATCCATATCGGTCAAAGCCTGACGGTGTTCCTGCATTTTATCATTAAACAGGTGAATAAAAGTTAATACATTTTCTTTTGTTGCTGCCATAATTAATTCCTTTCTACTATTAAAAGAAACACAAAGACACAGAGCCGGAGGTTCCGTGCTGTCTTCTCCATACCTTCTCCGTGTCTCTGTGTTATTTTTAATATGCTCTAAAATGACAGGCCAAATCGGCCTGTCATTATGATATCATATCTAATTTAAAGAATTACTTAAAACTGAGTTAATGCAATAGTATCTGCCGGTGCGTTCAGCAGTTCCTTCATTTCATCATCCAGTTTTAACAGACTGATGGAAGCTCCAGCCATATCAATGGAGGTCATATAGTTGCCAACAAAGGTTTTAGCGATCTTAATGCCCTTTTCGGTTAATACGTCGTGAACGCGTTTGTTGAGAATGTAAAGTTCCATCGCAGGTGTTGCACCGCCGCCGTTAACCATAACAGCAACCTCGGAGCCTGAGTAGTCAATATCTGCTAAAATCTTTTCAAGCAGATGGTCTACGATTTCGTTCGCTGGTCTTAAAGCTTCGCGGTGGGTTCCCGGTTCGCCATGGATACCAATACCGATTTCCATTTCATCCTCTGCCAGTTCAAAGCCTGGTTTTCCTGCCGCAGGAACGGTTGATGGTTTAATGGCAACGCCCATGGTACGTACATTGGCGATAACTTTTTCAGCAACAGCTTTAACATCTGCTAAAGGAGCGCCTGCTTCTGCCTTGGCTCCGGCAATTTTATGAACAAAAATTGTTCCGGCAACACCACGGCGTCCGGTTGTATAAAGACTGTCCTGTACTGCAACGTCATCGTTCGTAACAACAGAAGCCACTTCAATGCCGTCACCTTCTGCCATTTCAGCAGCCATTTCAAAATTCATAACATCACCGGTATAATTCTTGATGACTAATAATACACCATTTCCAGCGTCAACTGCTTTAATGGCTTCATAAACCTGGTCTGGTGTTGGAGAGGTGTATACAGCGCCGGCTACCGCAGCATCCAGCATCCCTCTGCCGACAAAACCGCCGTGGGCTGGTTCATGTCCGCTGCCGCCGCCGCTGACAAGCGCTACTTTCCCTTCTTTTTTATCTGCTCTTACCAGTACGTCTAGGCCTTCAAGGCGTTTAACATAATCCGGGTGGGCATCGACGATCCCTTCAAGCATCTCGTTTTCAACGTTTTCAACATCATTGATAAATTTTTTCATAAGAATTCCCTCCTAATGAACTTTGCTTATTTGTTTTATACTATATCACAGTTTTACCCAATTGATAAGTTAATTTTTCAATTGGCAAAATTTTATGTTTGTTGAACAAAAAAACACTCTTTTCGTCTGTAAAATGATTTTTGGGGGATTTAGCATTATTTCTGAAAAAAATTTCAGAATCTGTCTGAAGCCGCTTAAACAGGCGGCTTTCGGATTTGTTAAAAAATTAACTTTTTTTTTAGGTTGTAAATCCTTTACACAATATCCAGATTGTGCTATAATATCATTAAATCGAACTGAGTGCGACATACCTTATGTAAAGGTGATGTAATCGCAGACATGTCAGTAGAATTGTTGTTATCTAAATATTGGGCAGGAGTCTAGGAGGGCCATACTTTCGCATTGCATAAAAAGAATATGTTAATGTTGTTAGTCTGTGCCTTTTTTTAATGAGAACTGTACCATTTATCAACACTTGATTTATTTATGCTGATAGTATCTTCAGAAGCATAATTAAATAAATATATTTTAATTTATTTTAGGGGGTTATACTTATGTCTAAAAAGTATGTATTAGCACTGGATGCCGGAACCACAAGTTCAAGAGCGATTTTATTCAATCACGAAAGCGAAATTGTAAGCGTTGCACAGAAAGAATTTACTCAGATTTATCCAAAGCCAGGTTGGGTTGAACATGATCCGATGGAAATTTGGGCTACTCAGAGTGGTGTTGTAAGTGAAGCAATGGCGAAAGTTGGCGCAACCGCTGATGATATCGCTGCGATCGGTATTACAAACCAGCGTGAAACCACCGTTGTTTGGGATAGAAAAACAGGCGAACCTGTCTATAACGCAATTGTTTGGCAGTGCCGCCGTACCGCCAGCTATGCTGATGACTTTAATGCCATTCCTGGCTTCGCTGATTATGTTCAGGACAATACTGGTCTTATTCTTGACCCATACTTCTCTTCTACTAAATTATTATGGATCTTAGACCACGTTGAAGGCGTTCGTGAAAGAGCTGAAAAAGGCGAATTAGCATTTGGTACCATCGACACATGGCTGCTCTGGAAATTAACTGAAGGTAGAGTTCACGCAACAGATTACTCTAACGCTTCCAGAACCATGCTTTTCAATATCAAATCACTCAAATGGGATGAAAAATTATGTTCTGAATTCAAATGCCCAATGTCCTTATTACCAGAAGTTAAACCTTCCTCCGGTGTTTTCGGAACCACTACCTTATTCGGCGGCGAAATTCCAATTGCCGGTATCGCTGGTGACCAGCAGGCTGCTCTGTTTGGACAGGCTTGCTTCGAACCTGGTATGGCTAAAAACACCTACGGTACAGGCTGCTTCCTGTTAATGAACACAGGCGAAAAATTCGTTAAATCTACAAACGGCTTATTAACAACCATCGCATGGGGCCTTGACGGACAGGTTGACTATGCTCTTGAAGGTTCTATCTTCGTAGCTGGCGCTGCTATCCAGTGGCTGAGAGATGAATTAAAGATCATCGATACCTCCCCAGACTCCGAACATTTCGCTAAGAAAGTTCCAGATACAAATGGCGTATACATGGTACCTGCTTTCACTGGCTTGGGTGCTCCGCATTGGGATGCTTACGCTCGTGGCGCGATTGTTGGTTTAACCCGTGGCGCAAACAAATGCCACTTAATCCGTGCAACTCTTGAATCTTTAGCTTATCAGACAAAAGACATTCTGGATGCTATGGAAAAAGATTCCGGCGTATCTCTGAAATCTCTCAAAGTTGACGGCGGCGCATGTAACAATGATTTCTTAATGCAGTTCCAGGCTGACATCCTCGGTGTTCCAGTAGACAGACCGTCTATCGTTGAAACCACCGCTATGGGTGCTTCCTACTTAGCTGGTTTAGCTGTAGACTTCTGGCATGGTAAAGAAGAAGTTACCGACGCATGGAAGATCGACAGAACCTTCGAACCAATGATGGATTCCGAAGTTCGCGCTAAACTGTACAAAGGCTGGGTAAAAGCCGTAGAATGTGCAAAAGGATGGGAAGAAGCTGAATAAGCCTCTTTATTGTCAAAAGTAAAAATGAATGGTTTTTGTCGGGGAGTTTTTGGACTTTCCCGACAAAAACTTTAACAAAAGTATAAAAAGTCTAAAAAAACTATTTACCTCCGAATGCCTTTATGCTAGAATACAGGCATAGATGAGTTTAAGGAGGACCTAATGTCGACAAGAAAATGTTTTCTTATGTTTCAAGCGAATCCGATCATCGCCGCTGTCAGAAATCCTAAGGATATCCACGACGCCATCGCGTCGGACACACAGATTATTTTTTTACTTGGCGGGAATATCTACAACCTCAAAAAAATGGTTGAGTATGTGAACCATGCCGGTAAATATGCCTTTGTTCATCTTGATCTTATCAAAGGATATGCGCAGGATAATTATTTCATCAAATATCTAAAGGAAGAGATTACCCCAACTGGCATTATCTCGACGAAGAATTCTCTCGTCGCCCGCGCCAAGCAGGAAGGTCTGATGACTATACAGCGTTTGTTTTTATTGGACTCGTCCGCCATGGACGTTTCGATCAACTCGGCAAAAAAGATCCGGCCTGATGCCGTTGAGATTTTGCCCGGACTCGTTCCCAAGATTATCCACAGTGTAAAAAAGGAACTGACGGTTCCGATTATCACTGGCGGATTTATCGAGACAGAAGAAGAGGTTCGTTCTTGCATCGACGCTGGTGCGATCTCTGCCAGTACCTCATACAAGCCTTTATGGGACGCCTTTTCAAGCATAAAAAGTGAGCAAAAAAATAGAGAAGATGACCCCCTTAAACCTGAGGGAGAATAAAAACTAAATCAATGGCAATGGAGAGCCGCACTAATTTTCTTAGTATTTAAAATTTCTGAGAAAATTGTGTGGTTTTTTTATTGAACAACTAACTTTGTCTATATTTTAAATATATTATAACAAATCAAGGAGGATTTATTATGTATGATATCGCTATTATAGGCGCTGGTATTGCCGGTTCCTACATAGCCCGGGAGTTATCCCGCTTTCAGTTGGATGTGGTTCTGTTGGATGGAGAAAATGATGTGGGAAATCAGATCACCATGGCAAATTCAGCTATCGTTCATGCTGGTTTCGACGCACCTTCCTATAAATTAAAGGGTAAATTTAATGCACCTGGAAACATCATGTATGAAAAAGTATGTGCTGATCTGGATGTGCCGTACAAACGCACTGGTTCCCTGGTCGTTGCCCATACTGAACACGAAATGATGAAACTCCACGAACTCTATCAGAATGGTCTGGTTAATGGCGTTCCGGATATGCGTATCCTGTTCAAGGACGAAGTCCATGAAATGGAACCAAACTTGAATCCTGATATTTGCGGTGCTTTATACGCTGGTACTGCCGGCCTGGTTTCACCTTTCGAATTATGCGCCAAGGTTGCTGAAAATGCAGTTGACAATGGTGTTACACTTAAATTGAACCATCTGGTAACCAATATCCAGAATAAAAACGGTTCCTTCTTAATCAAGACCACCGGCGAAGACATCGAAGCCAAAATTGTTGTCAACGCTGCCGGCGTTTATGCTGATGACATCTATAAGATGGTTGGAGAGCCTTACTTCAAGCTTTTAGCGCGTAAGGGTAACTACTTCATCTTTGACAAAGAAGTTGGCGGGCTGGTTAACAACGTTATCTTCCCCTGCCCAACCAAAAACGGTAAAGGTATCCTCGTTGCCCCAACCGTACACGGCAACCTGTTAATCGGACCAGACGCCTCCCCTGTTGAAAAGGGTGATATCTCCACCACACAGGATAGGCTCGACTACATTAAGGAAAACGCATTGAAAAACTGCCCGACCTTAAAGAACAGCTTCAACAAAATTATCCGCTCTTACGCAGGAACAAGAAACACGCCTGTTGCGGATACCTACACTACCACTGACGGCGACTTCATCATCGAAGAATCTCCGGTTAAGAATTTCGTCAACTTTGCTGGTTACGAATCTCCGGGCCTGACCTCTATTCCGGCTGCCGGCTGGTATGTTGTTGAAGAAATCATTATCCCAATGCTCGAGCGCCAGGGCATCGACGTAAAGGAAAATGAAAACTTTAATCCTAAAAACAGAAAACACGTCTACTTCAACGAACTGTCTGAAGAAGAAAAACGTGAACAGATCGCTAAAGATCCTAAATACGGTAAGGTCATCTGCCGTTGCGAAACCATCACAGAAGGCGAAATCCTTGACGTTATTCACCGTAGCGCTGGTGCAACCACTGTTAAAAGTGTTAAAAAACGCTGCCGTGCCGGTATGGGACGCTGCCAGGGTGGTTTCTGTTCTCCAAGAGTTGTTGAAATCTTAGCGAGAGAACTGGGCTGTGAAATGGATGATGTTATGTACGACTCCAAAGACAAGGCATACATCCTGTGCGGAAAAACAAAATCTAACGGGGAGGAAGCATAAGCAATGATTTATGATGTAGTTATTTTAGGCGGCGGCCCTGCTGGCCTTGCTGCGGCTGTAGAAGCAAAAAAAGACGGTGCTGAAAATGTGCTGATTCTGGAACGTGACCGTGAACTCGGCGGTATCCTGAACCAGTGTATCCATAATGGATTCGGCTTACATACATTTAAAGAACAATTGACAGGTCCTGAATACGCAGAACGTTATATTGACCAGGTTGTTGAGCTGGGAATTCCCTATGAGCTAAACACCATGGTCCTCGACATGGAAGACAAAGGCGATACAAAAATCGTCCATGCCATCAACGAAGAAGACGGTTATACTGCCATTGAAACAAAATCCGTTATCCTGACCATGGGCTGCCGCGAACGTACTGCGGGTGCCATTGGTATCCCAGGCTACCGTCCCGCTGGCGTTTTCACCGCCGGTACCGCACAGCGCTTTATCAACATGGAAGGCTACATGGCTGGTAAGGAAGTTGTAATCTTGGGCTCCGGCGATATCGGACTTATCATGGCTCGTCGTATGACACTGGAAGGCGCTCACGTACAGGCTGTCTGTGAATTAATGCCTTACTCCAACGGTTTGGTTCGTAACATTGTACAGTGTCTGGATGACTATGATATTCCGCTTAAATTATCCCACACCATCACCTTTATCCACGGCAAGGACCGCATTGAAGGCGTTAC
Source organism: Eubacterium maltosivorans (assembly GCF_002441855.2). Lineage (NCBI taxonomy): Bacteria > Bacillati > Bacillota > Clostridia > Eubacteriales > Eubacteriaceae > Eubacterium > Eubacterium maltosivorans. Next base: position 1,580,602 of record NZ_CP029487.1, read on the forward strand.
TGTGATGCAGGTCGGTGATGACCGCAAACCAATTCCCGGAACAGAGGAATTCATTCCATGTGATACCCTGCTCTTATCCGTTGGTTTGATCCCTGAAAATGAAATCTCACGCAATGCAGGCGTTGATATTGATGGCCGTACCAGTGGTCCGGTTGTTGGTGAACTGCGTGAAACCAGCATGCCTGGCGTGTTTGCCTGCGGTAATGTTGTACATGTGCATGACCTGGTTGACTTTGTATCTGAAGAATCTGTACTGGCTGGTAAAGGCGCTGCCAAATATATCAAAGGTGAATTATCCACCGAAACAAACTTTGACACCGTCAACGGCGAAGGTATCTCCTATGTTGTACCACAGCACGTTTCTTTAGCGAACATGGACGATGCTCTTACCTTCTACATGCGCGTCCGCAATGTTTATGCCGACAGTGTTGTCAATGCTTATATAAACGGCGAAAAGATCGCTACCAAAAAAGCCAGAAAATTCCTGCCTGCTGAAATGGTAAACTTCAATATTAAAAAAGAAGTACTGGAAAAATACCCAAATGGTAAAATAGAATTTATTGTCGAACCGAAGGAGGCAAAAAAATGAAAACTAATGTAACATGTATTTCATGCCCTTTAGGATGCCAAATGGTCGTTGAAGAAAAAGACGGCAAATACACTGTAACGGGCAACACCTGTAAAAATGGTGAAAAATATGGGATTGAAGAAGTCACCAACCCTAAACGCGTAATTCCGACCACTGTTGTGATCAACGGCGCTTTAATGGCCCGTCTGCCTGTCAAAACAGCCGACGCTGTGCCAAAGGGTAAAATCTTTGATGTCATGAAAGAAATTGATAAAATTGTCGTCGACGCTCCTGTCAAAATGGGCGATGTCATCATCAAAGACGTTTTAGGCACCGGTGTGGATGTTGTTGCGACTAAAACCATGCCACGCGTATAAATCCTCGTTCTTTACCTACTAATCTCTTATACATAAAAAGAACCGCTCAGTTGGGCGGTTCTTTTTATTAGCTGTATCAGTCTTTTATTCCTCTTCTTCATCATCCACAGGCTGATAAGTGGTTCCGTTGATAACCAGCGAGCCGTCTTGCCAGATGGCATTGGCGTCAATTTCGTATTTAGCCTCCTTGCCATCATTATTGATGTAAGTAAGGGTCGCCTTTAATGGGTCCTCATCGCTGGACATGGTAATGGTATAAGGTGAGCTGCCTGTATCTGAGCCGTTCTGCCATTCAAGAGAACGATCCTGGTTAAAGATGATCCTGGAATCGCCGCTCTGATAGGTGCCGCGGATATAGGCTGTAAACATCAGCGCGCCTGAGCTTTGATCGGTCTGTTCCATATTTTTAATGGTGTAGGTAGCCTCGACCACCTTACCCTTGCTGCTGCCCTCTTTTGTGTAAGCCTTCAGGGTTGAGTCATAATTGATCTTCAGTGGCATTTCAGGATTATATTCATTGCCGCCGTCCCTGGGGTCGGAGCCGTCAAGGGTATAATAAATCGTCCCGGTTCCGGCATTTGAAAGGGTGATTTCCTGTTCGCCATAGTATTCTCCTGATTCCAGAGATATTTTTGTGGTCAGATCCTTTCCGCAGCCACTGAGCGACGGGATCAGGAGCAAAAGAATCATAAAAAGTGCGATTAAATGTCTCTTTTTCATTTCTTACCTCTTTTCCTTGATAAATCTATTATATAACGGTTTCATCAAAAAAGAAACCCTTATTTATTGTCATTTATACCCATTCAGTCCTTTTGCGAACAATGAAAAAAGCAGAAGCATTTAACTGCTTCTGCTTTATGCTTATTCAACGCCTATCAGAATACCTGCACTCCAAAGAGCCTCTTCCACCTCATCCAGAATGTTCTCGGAATCTGCTTCCACGGTGTGATAATGCTCGCCTCCTGTAATATCGGTCAAAGGCTTTACACCATGGTTTTTGACCTTGTCCACAAAGAGGCGCACATCCCGTCTGGAAAACACATTGAGCTCAGCTTCAATTTTGCCGTAAATGGCATGTCTGACAAAAACATCCACAGCCCTTGCGCCTGCATCCACGATACGGTTAAGCTCATCCTCGATCTGTTCAGGCCCGTGGCTGACTTTAAAAACCCGGCTGACATAAGCAGGCTGGGTCATAATATAACCGCGGTGTGTGGAGATAATGCCCGGGCAGCTGGCCCGGATCAAGGCGATATCCTGAACGATAACCTGCCGGCTGACATGAAATTTTTTCCCCAGAAAGGTGCCGGATACAGGGATTTTAGTCGCTTTGAGCACATCTATAATCTCTTTGCGCCGCTGTTCTCCGTCCAAATAATCACCAACCTTTCTTTTTCTGTATTCTACGCTTCAATAGGCCTGAGATTCTTGAGTGAAAAGTCCAGAATGGGTGCAGAATGCGTCAGCGCACCGCAGGAGACATAATCGACGCCAATCTCAGCAATCTCACTCAGACGTTCAAGGGTAACATTACCTGAACACTCCGTCTCGGCACGGCCGTCAACCATCGCCACTGCTTTTCTCATGGTCTCACTGTCCATGTTATCCAGCATAATAATATCCGCTCCGGCCTCGAGGGCTTCCTCCAGCATTTCAAGATTTTCAACCTCTACCTCAATTTTGCGTACAAAAGAGGCATACTCCTTTGCCATAGCCACTGCCTTTTTCACACTTCCCGCAGCACCGATATGGTTATCCTTCAACAGAATACCATCTGACAGATTATAGCGGTGGTTATGGCCGCCGCCAACCTTGACAGCGTACTTTTCAAAAACACGCATATTTGGCGTAGTTTTACGCGTATCCAACAGCTTTGTCTGGCTGCCCTCCAGCACGTCGGCCAGACCTCTGGTATAGGAAGCGATGCCGCTCATACGCTGGAGAAAATTCAGAGCAGTCCGTTCGCCAGTGAGCAGACAGCGGATATCACCGGTGACAATGCCGATAACGGCGCCCTCTGATACCTTATCGCCATCCTCATAGTAAAGCTCAAAGGCAGCGGTATCGTCTAAAAGCTCAAACACCCGCCTGAAAACACCGATTCCGGCCAGCACACCATCCTGCTTACAGATGAGCTCTGCCCTGCCCTGCCGGGGCTCACGCATGACCGCGTTTGTGGTAATGTCCTCACTGGTCACATCCTCCCGCAGGGCACTCATTATTGCCTCGTCAACATTTATTTTAATTGTTGCACCATTGTTCATAAAAATGTGTGTCCTCTCTCTTAATTTCTTCTAATATCAATGATTTGTAGTCTGGAACCACTTCAGGCGCTGGCAGGATCGAGGGCGCCCGCAGCCCAAAGGCCATGCTGCGCCGCGGCTCTGCCGCAATATGCCGGGCTGCCCTTTCTGCAAAAACCAGGCTCTCCAACAGAGAATTGCTGGCGAGCCGATTGGCCCCGTGAACGCCGTTGCAGCTGGTTTCCCCCACTGCGTACAGATTTTTAAAGGAGGTGCGGCTGTCCAGGTCGACCTCAATACCGCCCATAAAGTAATGCTGTGCCGGTGTGACCGGGATAGGTTCCCTTGTCATATCGTAGCCCTCCTCCAGACAATGCCTGTAAATATTGGGGAAGCGTCCCTTAATGGCCTCTGCCCCGAGATGGACCACAGATAAACGCACATACTCCTTGTGATCGATGGCTTTCTGCTTCTCAATGGCCTCAGTCAGCAGATCTCTGGGAAGCAGCTCATTGACAAAGCGCTCGCCCTTGGCGTTTAATAGGATACCGCCCTCTCCCCTGACGGATTCGGAAATCAGGAAGGAACGACCCGGCTTCTGGGAATACAGAGTGGTAGGGTGAATCTGGATATAATTGATGTTTTTTACCGCAATGCCATGACGGATGGCAATGCCCAAAGCGTCCCCGGTAATGTGGGGGTAGTTGGTGGAATAGCGGAACAGACCGCCAAGGCCCCCTGTGGCCAGTACAATGTTTTCCGCATAAAGCGGAAAGGTGTCACCTGTTTTGCTCCTGGCTATAATACCAGAGCACCGGTTGTTTTCGCAGATCAGATCGATCATGGTGGTAAATTCATGAAATTCAATGTTTTTCCGAGTTTTTACCTGTTCCAACAGCTTGCTGGTGATTTCCCTGCCGGTCACATCATCGTGAAACAGGATTCTGGGGGTAGAGTGGGCTCCCTCACGGGTAAAGGCAAATGCGCTGCCCTCCCGCCTGAAATCCACACCGTAGTGAACCAGCTCGTCAATGATGTGAGGTGAGCTGTTGATCATCACTGATACAGCCTGTGGGTCATTCTGGTAATGGCCGGCTTTCATGGTATCCTCATAATAACTTTTATAGTCTTCAGGGCTCTTTAGCATACAGATACCGCCCTGAGCCAGGAAGGAATCGCTGTTTTCAGCCTCATCCTTGGTAATCATGATAATTCTCAAATGCTGGGGCAGCTTAAGGGCGCAAAACAGGCCTGCCGCTCCGGTTCCGACGATAATAACATCGGCATGATTCTTCATTTTCACACACTTCCTTACTGTGCTAACTCGTGCATTTTTTTAAGGGAACGGGACGCCTGCACACGCAGTTCCTCATCCATCTCCATTGTATTGTCAAGGGTTTCCAGGGTATGCAGAATTTTTTCCAGGGTATTTTTTTTCATATTCTCGCAGATACAGAGGTCATCGACCATATAAAAGGCCTTGTCCGGGTACTGCTTTTTCATCTGGTGCATGACGCCCTCCTCGGTAGCGATGATGTAGCTGTCGCCGCCATCCTTTCCGGGGAAGTCGATGATACCTGAGGTGCTTCCGATATAATCGGCCAGCGCCAGTGCATCTGGGATGCATTCGGGGTGCATGAGCACCTTGGCTCCGGGATGGTCTTCCTTTGCTTTTCTGACAAGGGCTTCGCTGATACGGGCATGTGTTGGACAGAAGCCATTGTGGAAATAGAAGGTTTTTTCCGGCAGCTTTTCAGCGATGTGGCGGCCAAGATTGGAATCCGGTACGAAGTAGATTTCCCTCTGAGGCATGGCGGCCACGACGCGCTCAGCGTTGGACGAAGTGACGCAGACATCGGCCCAGGCTTTGGTTTCGGCGGTTGAGTTGATATAGCAGACCACAGCCGCGTCAGGGCACTCTTTTTTGAGCTTTCGGATATCCTCAGGCGTTACCATGTGGGCCATTGGGCAGTCGGCCTCCAGATCCGGCAGGAGCACGGTTTTGTCCGGACTCAGGATCTTCGCACTCTCTCCCATAAATTCAACGCCGCAGAACAGGATGACCTTTTCACTGGCCTCTGCTGCTTTTTTGCTGAGCAGGTAGGAGTCTCCCACATAATCAGCTATATCCTGGATGTCTCCGGTCACGTAGTAATGGGCCAGAATCACAACATCCTTTTCTTTTTTGAGCTCTAAAATCCGCTCAACCATTTCGTTCATAATTCTCCTCCGTGTATACAGTCTTTCCAATTATTATAGCATCTGTCTTGTCACATAACAAGTATCGATGTAAATTTATCAAAGTTTTTGCTGAAAAGCCCATAAAAAAACCCCTTTGCCACTAAAAATCCCTGACAAAGAGGCCTTGGACTGATTTATTCTCAGCCTGTAATAAACTGCACAGTAAAGAGATTGCTGTTTAAGATCAGCAGAAAAATAAGAACGCTGATGATGGAAACATAAACCCGTTTCTGAAGCTTGCCGGGGGTCTCCCGCCCCATAAGCACCAGATCCCGGATGCCAAAAATCATGATAAACACAATAACAGCGTTGACACCAAGGGTATCATAGGAAGCAAATGTCGTGGGCAAAAGCACCAGATAATACATAAAAGCCAGTGGCACAAAGATCAACAGCAGAATAACATCCGCCACCTTACGTCTGGTTTTATAATAAGTAACCAGCGACAGGATAAAGAAAAACAGGACGCAGAGTACAAAAATACCGGCCACTATTTGGTTATAGGGCGTCACCGCCAGATTGATGGGGTCTTTATAGTAGACGGCTGAGCCGAAAAAGGCCTCAACGATCTTATTCAGACAGCCTGGCACTACGGTACCGAAGAACCACAGCAGGCGGCCGCCAAATGCCCCGAGTGAGCTTACCGGGTCCAGCCCAAGGTTCAGCACCCGCTGTACTGAGCCTGCCAAAGCCTGAGCAATGCCAAAATAGATGGCAGTCCCCCACACAAAGAGCAAAGCAAAAAAGCCGACGTATTTCACTGAGGAATTGGCTGCCCTGTTAAAATAAACGTAGCCGGTCAGCAAAACAAAAGTCACCATGGTGGGAACCTGAGCCAGCAGAAAGGTTACAAGCAAAAAGACCAGTGACAGCAGCAGAGCAATATAAGCGGTTTTAAGGTCACGGTCTGCCAGGGCGCTGTCAAACCGGTCATACAGAATAACACAGACGCCGGCACAGCAGACGGCTGGAATAAAGGAAACCAGACTCGCATAGGCGGTAAAATCTGTGATCACTGAAAAGGCCATAAGAACTGTGGTTACCAGAAAGGCCACCAGGTCATTGTGGGATTTGCTCCGGCGCCACTGGTCCAGCAGCAGGCCAAAAAGTACAAGAAAGGCCACGTTAAAGGCTCTGAGCATCCAGGCACTTTCTGGTGTCAGGCCTGAAAAAAGATTTTGAAGAATGCCCTCAAAGGCCCGTCCATTCTCGATTGCCCGGGGAATATTCTCATCAAAGGTCTGGGTAAAGAACAGGTAATCTGTCGGGTAACGGAACTGCGGCAAAAGCAGCAGCAAAGCGGTTAGGATAATGACAACGGAAAGCACAACACCGTACCAGTTGTATTGCAGCCACTCCTTCGGTGTCTTTTGGGGGCCGTTATTGGTAATGTACCACACCACCGTACCGGGAATACCTGGAAATAAAATTAAGAATGCAATTTCAAGAGGCAGCGGCCCGCCCGGCAGCACAGGAATTAAAACCGCCCCCAGGGCGATCAAAACAATAAAATAAGCAATAAAGCCATTTCTGAGCCTTCGATTGTCACCAATGGTTTTTTCCATTTCAAATTTCTCCTTTTTTTATCATATTCTTTGATTACCCAAAGGCGTCTGAAATGAAACAAATAAAAAGGCAGCGTGTCTTCTATGCACGCTGCGCAAAGGCTTATTTTTATTCTATTTCTTTCAGTTTGAACACCATCCCCTGGCAGAATTTAAGGTTTTCTGCGGGCTGATTGTCGATGATCTCAAAGCTTTCGTGGGGGATCTGAGTTTTGTAGGACCAGACATAGGGGCCCTTACACCATCTTACCTCGATGGGGATGGCCTTTGCCTTTGCCTCCTGTGAGTAGATACAGTTACATGAACAGTCCTCGAACAGTCCCTTTTCCGTAATATAAAGGGTGCCGCCGTCTACGGTCTGGCGTTCCTCCTCGATGGCGCCATGAAAAACCGTCCGGTCGTCGGAGCAGCCAAAGACAATGACAAAGCCAAGTTCTCTGGCCTGTATGATTTCATCCTCTGTCATTTCCTTTTTATATTCTCTGCCGTCTAACAGTGCCGCAAAATCCTGAATTGTTTTCATACTTTCCCTCCTCAGATCGATTTCTTACTTTATATTATAGCGCAGATTTTCCCTGATGAAAAGCCGGGGATAAAAAAATCCGGACTGCCTTACGCAATCCGGGGGATATTCTATATTACATATCGAATTTTTTATGAATATGGATCATGGCTTCCTTGGCCCGTTCCTTATCAATGAGGCAGGAAATTTTGATTTCAGAGGTGCTGATGGTCTGGATATTGATGCCAAGCTCAAAGAGGGATTCAAAGAATTTGGAGGCAATCTCCGCATTGGCGACAATGCCAGTTCCCACAACGGACAGTTTGGCAACGCCCTTGTCAAAGGCAACCTTCTGGGCTTCGACCTCAAAGGCGAACTTCTGGGATACTTCTACGGCTTCCTGAAGCTCATCGGCGTCGACAGTGAATGAGATATCGTTGACCGCGGTGCGGTTGACATTCTGTACGATCATGTCGACATGAATATTGGCAGAGGCCAGCATACTGAAAAGCTTGAAGGCAATCCCCGGCTGGTCCGGTACTTCAAAAATTGATATTTTAGCGATATTTTCGTCTAACGCAATTCCTCTAACTAACACTTTTTCCATTTTAACATCCTCCTTGATAATCGTTCCTTCGTTATTATTATAGCTCGATCTCACGATGAGCGGCATTTTAAATTTTTCGGCAAGCTCCACAGAACGCGGGTGCAGAACACCTGCGCCAAGGCTGGCCATTTCAAGGACCTCCTGATAGGAGACCTCGTCCATTTTGGTGGCTGTAGGCACAACGCGCGGGTCGGCATTGTAGACCCCGTCCACATCCGTGTAAATTTCGCAGCATTTTGCCTCTAAAGCCGCTGCAATAGCTACTGCACTGGTATCAGAGCCGCCCCGGCCCAAGGTCGTGATATCGCGGTTTTCGTCCACTCCCTGAAAACCAGCCACAATGACAATTTTTTCATCGGCGAGCTCTCTCTCGATACGGGCCGTATCAATACCGCTGATACGGGCGCGCTTGTGCACATCCGATGTCTGGATGCCGCACTGAGCGCCTGTCAGGGACACCACATCATGGCCGATGGTCTGAATGGCCATAGCTAAAAGGGAAATGGATACCTGCTCACCTGTGGCCAGCAACACATCCATCTCGCGGCTCGGCGGATTCGGATTGATGGCCAGGGCCAGATCCACCAGCTCGTCGGTGGTCTTTCCCATGGCGGAAACAACCACGACAACCTTGTTGCCGGCATTTTTGGTCTCCACGATCCGCCTCGCGACTCGCTTAATTTTTTCAACCGTGCCGACGCTGGTGCCGCCGTACTTCTGCACAATTAAATCTTCCATACATACTCCTCTTTTACAATGTTCTCTTTATATTATTTATTCATAAATGCGCGCGTAGAAGCACTCGCTTTGTTTTTCCTTGATTTTGGCAACCATGGCGTCAAAGACATCTGCCTCCACCGGCTCTGTCATAAAGAAGACCCGGTTGTCGCTGACGATAATATTTTTGCGCGCGCAGACCTCATCCACAGCGTTTAAGGCGTGCTCGAAGGTCTCGTGGCTGTCAATGTCCACACGCAGGTAATACTTGCCCTTAAAGGCGCCCACACCTTTTTTATCCAGCTGTTTCCTGAAGACCAGCGGTTTCGGGAAATTGTTGTCTTTTATGCAATTGATGATGTAAAGGGCATCCCCCACCACAGCATTGGCGGTAGCGTCCTTGCCTGCGCCCTTGCCGTAAAACTGAAGCTCACCGATAATATCGCCCACAATGGAGATAATGTTAAATTCGGAATTGACATTACTCATGATGGAGGCTTCCTTGAACATAACCGGTTCCACTGTTGTGTAAACCTGGTTACCTTCTTTTAGTACGGAATGGCCCAGATACTTGATGATATAGCCGTAATCGCCGGCCATCTCGATATCCACTGCGCGTACATCAGACAGGCCGCGCTTGCGCACATCCTCATCCTTGATGATACCGCCGTAGGCCAGCGAGGATAAAATCGCCAGTTTTCTGGAAACATCATAGCCCTCAATATCGGCTGTCGGGTCTGCCTCTGCAAAGCCAATGCTCTGGGCCAGCTTCAGGGTATCTGCAAAATCAGCGCCTTCCTCGGTCATCTTGGACAGAATGAAATTGGTGGTCCCGTTGAGAATTCCCTTGATTTCATTGACGCGGTTAATCTTTAATTCTTCCTTTAAAGAGCCGATAATAGGAATCCCGCCGCCGACGCTGGCCTCATAGCGCAGAATAACATTGTTTTCCGCCGCGATGGTCAGCAGCTCTTCAAAATACTCTGATATAACGGCCTTGTTGGCGGTTACCACATGCTTGCCGCTCTGAAGCGCCCGCTTGATCAGGCCATACTCAAAATCCATACCGCCGAGAAGCGCAATGACAATCTCAATATCCGGATCGTCCATAATGTCATCCGGGTTGGTAACCACACGCGCCACCTTGTCTTCCTCAGCTACCTTCTTGTTGGGATCTTTATCCAGAATTTTGGTGATCACAACTTTTTCGTCCAGGTTCTTGGCGAACCGTCCCTTGTTTAAATTGATGAGCTCGTAAACACCGGTTCCGATAGTTCCAAACCCCAATAATCCAATATTCAAATGATTTTCACCTCTGTAAATGTATTCATGAAAAAAACACTTGTTTTTATTTCGAAAACATTTTATCATATATATTAAGGATATTCAATAAAAATTTTGGAGGAACTATGAAAGAAAAATATGTCAGCACACGCGGAGGCGAAGCAAACGTGTCCGCGTCAGAAGGAATTATCAAAGGAATCGCCAAGGATGGCGGCTTATTCGTCCCTTCATTCATCCATGACATAAAAATTGACCTGACAGCCTTGAAGGATGCAACCTACGGAGAGTTGGCTTTTGAGATTTTCAAATACTTTTTGGACGACTTCAGTGAAGAACAGATCAAAGACTGTGTCCACAATGCCTATTATACCGGAAAATTTGAGAATGAGGAACCCGTTTCCCTTAAAAAAGTAGATGATCGTTATTTTCTTGAGCTTTATCACGGCCCTACCTGTGCGTTCAAGGATATGGCCCTGACCATTCTCCCTTACCTGATGACAACAGCCATGAAAAACGCCGATATCAGCAAGGATATCGTTATACTGACCGCAACCTCCGGCGATACTGGAAAGGCGGCTCTCGAGGGCTTTGCCAAGGTGCCCCACATCAACATTGTAGTCTACTATCCAAAGGACGGCGTCAGCACCATCCAGGAAAAACAGATGCTGACCCAGGACGGCGACAACACCTGTGTCATCGGTGTGGCCGGCAATTTTGACGATACCCAGAACGGCGTCAAGGAAATTCTGAATAACAGCGGCCTGATCGAAGAGCTGCGCGGGCAGGGCTACGTTTTTTCCTCAGCCAACTCCATCAACATTGGCCGCCTGCTGCCTCAGATCGTGTACTATTTTTACAGCTATATACAGCTTTACAAAAAAGCGGTCATCGACCTTGGCGAAGCCGTCAACTTTGTGGTACCGACTGGTAACTTCGGAAACATTCTGGCTGGCTACTATGCCCGCGCCATTGGCCTGCCCGTCAGCCGGCTCATCTGCGCGTCCAATAAAAACAACATCCTGACCGACTTTTTTAACACTGGCAAATATGACCGCAACCGCGATTTTTATAAGACCATGTCCCCGTCCATGGATATTCTGATTTCCAGTAACCTGGAACGTCTGCTCTATGACATTACAGGCGGCAACAGCGAGATGATCGCAGGCCTGATGAGCCAGCTGAACGCAGACGGCACCTACGCACTGGACCGCGAGCTGCTCTTCCTTGGCGATGACCACCTTTTCTACGCTGGCTGCGCCAACGAGGAAGAAACCGCCGGAGCCATTAAGCACATGTTTGAGTACAACCACTACCTCATGGACCCGCACACCGCTGTTGCCAGCAAGGTCTACAGCGACTACCGCGCGGATACTGGCGATGTTGAGACCCCAACCATTATCCTGTCCACTGCCAGCCCTTACAAATTTGGCCGCAGTGTCTATGAGAGCATTTTCGGCGAAGTACCTGAGGGCATGGACGATTACGCAGTCCTCAAGGAGCTGGCCGCCCGGACCGAAACGGAAATCCCCGTTCCGCTGAGAGATCTGGATCAGAAAGAAAACCGTCACGACAAAGTCTGTACGCCGGAGGAAATGGCCGGCTGCATCACAGCATTTTTAGACAAATAGGAGAGTGAACCATTCATGATAAAAGTACGCGTACCCGCAACAACAGCCAATATCGGACCTGGCTTTGATGCCTTCGGTATGGCTTTTCAGTTATATAACATCTTCAGCTTTGAGGAAAGGGACAACGGCAAGCTTACCATCCGAGGCGTCGAACGGCGCTACCAGGGTAAATCCAACCTGGTCTACAAGGCCATGCTCAAGGTCTTTAACCGTGTCCACTACCGGCCAAAGGGCATTTACATTTACACCGACGTCAACATTCCTGTAAGCCGCGGTCTGGGCAGCTCTGCCGCCTGTATTGTCGGCGGCCTGGTGGGGGCCAATACTCTCTGCGGCGCTCCCCTGACGGGTAAGGAGCTCTTTGACATGGCCGTTGAAATGGAGGGCCACCCCGACAATGTAGCACCGGCCATGTTCGGCGGCCTGGTGGTTTCCCTTGGACTCAAGGAAGACAACCATTATATCAAGAAAGAGGTTTCACAGTGTTTTGAATTTTACGGCCTTATCCCGGACTTTACCCTGTCCACCATGGAGGCCCGCAAAGCGCTGCCGAAAAAAGTATTCCACAAGGATGCAGTGTTTAATGTGTCCCGCGCAACTATGACCTACCTCGCCCTGACTGAAGGGCGGCCGGATATCCTTAAGGTCAGCGTTGAGGACAAGCTGCACCAGCCCTACCGCGAAGGCCTCATCGCCCATTACGGTGAGGTTAGCAAAAAAGCCAGGGAGCTGGGCGCACTTAACACCTGTATCAGCGGCGCCGGTCCTACTATTCTGGCCATTACCACCAGAGACAATGACCAGTTTTATATGAAAATGGGTAAGTATTTAAAAGAAAAGCTGCCGGGATGGACCCTGCTCAAGCTGGAGCCGGACAACACAGGCGTTTGTACCGATCAGCACTCGTAAGGAGGAGCTTATGATACGTGATTATCTGATTGTCAGCAAGAAAATACTGCCGGAGTATTACAGCAAGGTGGTGGAAGCCCGTATTCTGCTGGAATCTTCCCAATGCAAGTCGGTCAGTGACGCGGTGAAGCGCGTCGGCATCAGCCGGAGCACCTACTACAAATACAAGGATTATATTTTTAAGCCTTCTGAGGATTTTGGACGAAAATTCACGATTTCCATGATCCTTGACGACGAACCCGGTATCCTGTCCAATGTGCTCAACATTCTGCGGGAGCACAAGACCAGCATCATCACCATCCACCAGGACATTCCCATCAACCACGCTGCCGTTGTCATCCTGACCCTGGATGGAAAGGACCTTCTGGGAAGCATTGAGGATCTTGTCGGTGACCTGGTGGTGCTGCGCGGTGTCCATAACGTTAATCTGGTGGCAATGGAATAGCCATGGAAATTCTGGAAGAAGTACTGAACACCATTGTCCAGTACGCGATCCTGTTCTTCGAGTACGTTGGCGTGGGCGTATTAATCTGGTCCGGCATCAAGGGTATCTGGGGTTATGTCCGCCGCAGGCCCTCCACCCGTCTGGATCTGGCTAAGGGTATGGCCATGGCGCTTGAGTTCAAGCTTGGCAGTGAAATTCTGCGGACTGTCATTGTCCGCCAGCCCAGCGAGCTTATCATTGTCGGCGGGATCATCCTGCTGCGCGCTGCCCTGACCGCTCTGATCCACTGGGAAATTAAAAACGAGGAATCGGAGGTCCGTAAGGACAATCTCATTCAGGAAAGCAAAGAAAACAGAGACACTCCCCAATAAACAAAAGCCTTTCAGGTCTGATTGATCCTGAAAGGCTTTTCTCATGCCCTGATGTTTCTGGCTTCTCAAAAATTGTACTGCCTTTCATAAAATTAAAGGAGCACACCACAGATGAAAGGAATCCAAAGCGCCAGCACAATGGCGAGAATCACCAGAATGGGAATACCTGCCCTGCCGATATCCGTCATACTGTAATAGCCCTTGGAATAGGTCATCATCGGGACTGCTGACAGAGGCAGGATCATGGTCCAGCTTGAAAAAATGCAGAGTGGAATGACCAGAACCGCCGCATTTATTCCCAGCGCCTCCGCCACAATGGTAACCGGCAGCGTGGTGGAGGTGATGACCGCCGGGGCATTGGGCAGCACCAGCTGCATAACATACATGAAAACAGCCAGCTGGAGAATGAGCAGGATAATGCTCGTTCCATTGTCTACCCTGAAGAAGGTGTCCGCCAGCCAGGAAGCCACCCCGTTTTCCAGAATCAGATTTCCGATACAGAGGACAGAGCCGATCATCAGAATAACATCCCAGCTCACCTCATCCTTGAAATCCCTCCAGTGCAAAATATCAATTCCAGGCAAAAACATAAACGCCAGACCGCAGATGGAAACCAGGGTGACATTGAGCGCCGGAATCCATGAGCTCAGAACCCAGAGAAGGATCATTACCACCAGAATGGCCACCACCATTTTTTCTTCCCTGCCTGGCTTGTCTAAGGTCTTAAGCTCCAGAATGAACTGCCTGATTTTATCTGGATGAACCGGCGCAGGTCTGAAAATTTTAATGATCAGCAGCCATGCCAGGGGCAGCATGATGAGGACTACTGGAATGCAGATCGCCATCCAGTCCACAAATCGCACAGTCACCCCTGCGTACTCTTCCAGCAGGCCAAGGGCTAAAATATTGTTGGAGCTGCCAGCTGGCGTGATAGTCCCGCCGATCATGCCCGCGATGGGCAGGGCGATCATGATGGCTCTGCCGGTGCACCTGCGCTCCTCCTCCGAATCGTAAAGCTCCAGAAAGCTGATGGCCAAGCCCATGAACATCACCGTTGCCGGTATGTTGGACATGATGGAGGAAATGAGCGCTGTAGCCAGCATCATGGCCAGAATAAACAGGTGAACCTTACTGCCCATCTTTTCCAGCAGAATGAGCAGAATGCGTTTGGCTGTGGGTACCTTGGAAATGGCCGCTGACAGACCAAAGGTCGCCAGCACGAAAAACAGGGTAGGGTTGGGAAAGGCCACCAGAAAATCCTTCATGGTTGCCAGTCCAAAAAACATTGGGAGTACCAGAACAAAGATACTCGAAATCCCAAGAGGCATGGCCTCTGTCACCCACAGAAGAATCGCAATAATAAGAAGCGCCAAGGTCTGCATACCAGACATTTCCAATCCCTGGGGAACTGGCAAAAATCGGTATCCGATAAAAACAGCGGCCGACAAAACAATTCCTGTTATACGCTTTTTCATTTTTTTGCCTTTCTGGTAAAAGCCCCAGCAAGCAGACACTGCCGGGACCCCTTCACTATCTAAATAATCTGAGAACCAGCGCGAATACCAGGTCCTCATATTTTTGGATATCGCTTGCCCTTTCAATATCTGAAAGATGATCGTGTTCTTTCAAATAATCATCCCATTTAACATAATTTTTGGTCTCAAAGCTTTGATTTTTATCGTCCATTTTTTGCTCCTTATCTGTAAACACCGTAATCACGGACAAAGTCGGTCAACACATGCAGGTTTTTAATGGTATTACCCTCCAGCGAGAACAGCCCCTTGTCGAATCCAAAGATATAGCCGCCGCCTGGTGCCAGGATGTCAATAAGTTCTTTGGCCTTGTCCTTAACCTCCTGCGCACTGCCGAACTGCAGCAGGGAGATTGGGAAAAAGCCTGTGATCACATGGCGGGTTCCGCTGAGCTTTTCCTTTACCAGCTTTGGATCGCCATATTCAAACTGCATTTTCACCGACCCGTTAAAGGTTTTGAGATAGTCCATATGGCGCATCCAGTTATCCTCCACGAACAGGTCAACACCGGCTCCTGGCGCTACCAGACCATCCATCAGCTTTTTAAAGGAAGGCCAGTAGAATTTTTCAAACTGCTTTTCGTTGATAAAGCTGCCCATGTGCAGCGGGATCATCACCCGGTAATCCGGCGGCAGCCTGTCCGGGTTCGGGACCCCTTCCCTCAGCATCAGGGGTACCAACGCGTCGCAGGCCTGCACAACCTTGTCCGGGTACCTTCGCATATCCTTTGATATCCCTGTGAAGGACCTGAGAAAATCTGCCAGATAATCGAAGGGGGCTGTGGAGCGGCCGCCAGGCGCGGCTGGATAGCCGTATTTTGCAGCAATCTTGCCCATCATCTGCCCGATGACGGCAAACTGGTCGGCGTTGGCCTTGACCGCCTGTGCCAGAACCATGGCCCGCCGTCCGGGCGTGGTATCCAGCGCCGGGTATAGCCTCGGCATCAGTGTTTCCGACATATAAAAGAAAGGGTCCTCAATAAAAGCATCGTACTCCTCAGGCTCCAGCGAGTGCACCTCTGGGTGCTGCATGACGCCTGTGGCCCCCATGATAATGGATTTCGCCTCCAGTATCTGGTATAGAATCGGTAACCGTATGGCTCCAGGCCCCAGCGGTATATCGGAATAAAAGTCGTTATTGACCCGGTCAAAGATATCATACCAGGTTTCTGGTTCCCAATAGATGTTGCGGAGATTCTTCCCCTTTTCCACAATGCCCTGATCAATGGCATAGGAAACCGACGCTTCAAAGGCAAAGGATAAATGTATGGGCACCCTTTTAGGCACCTTGCCTGAATATACTGCCTTTAAATCCGCTTGTCTTTCCTGTTTTAATTGATTCGCATCCAACTGTCTTTCCTCCATTTCCCTTTTGCTTCATTAAATTCCGTCATTCTGACGGTTAACTTCCATAATTTCCCGGACACGCTTTTCTGTCAGCTTGTAGAAAAGCATACATACGAAGCCGACAGCCAGTACTGCGGCCGGCGCCAGTGTGATGGCACTGAATATTCCTGAAACCACCTGCGGGGTTACCGCAGCCTCCGCCGAATAACCGACAGCGGCTAAAAGATAGCCCGAAAATCCGCCTGCGATCAGGACACCGATTTTGATGGGCAGTGTGTAAAGCGACATGATAAAAGCGCGCCCTTCCCTACCGATTTTAAATTTTCCATATTCGACGCAGTCCGCAAACATGGCAGGGCCAGGTGTCGCGATAAAGGTAAAGAAGAACCAGCCGATAACCATGATTACCATAAAGGTGATATCACTCTGACCGCCAAACAGCCGGGCGCATACCAGCGCGATGGCTGGCGCGGCAAAGCCGATGAGATAGGTGTTTTTCTTCCCCAGCTTTTTTACAATGAACTGGCCGGCAATCAATGAGCCCACAAAACCCGCAATGCTGATCGCAGTCGAAAAGACTGGCTGAAATTCCAGATTATTGACAACCACCCTGAAATAATAGACTGCCATGCTCAGCACCAGGGTATTACACACTGTTTTACAGGTTTCCGCTACCAGCATGAGCATAAGCGGCGGATTCTTAAAAACCTGCTCAGCCATCTCTTTGGCCGACAGTTTTTTCCTGACTGCCACCGATTTTTCCTCTGGCTTGTCATATTCCCTGGAGACCTTAAACAGCCCCATCTGAGGAATCAGGTATACGATCTGGAAAATAACGACCGCTGCCAGAAAACCAAAAGAGGTTGCATCCTTAGTTTCGCCGGAAAACCACAGTACCAGCGGCATAAAGGTTGAATTGAGCACAATGCCTGCCACTGCCGCGAACTGAGCCTTTCTGGCAGACAGCATCGCCCGGTCCTCAGGCGTTGCCCCCAGAGCGTTGAGCAGTGCCAGCTGCGCAGTCCGCCCAAAATTAAACAATGCAAAGAATACAATATAGCAGACTGCCGATATCCAGAGCTGGACGGTCTGTGTTCCGCCAGCGCTGGAATATTGTAAAATACCAATGACCGCCGCCAAGGGGCACATCAGCAGCAGCCAGGAACGGTATTTCCCCCATCTCGGGTTCATCCGCTCCTCCACAACGCCGGACAGCAGCAGGGTACCAATGTCAAAAGCTCTGGTAAAAATCAGGATTGTCCCCATTACAGCCGGTGCAACCATCAAAACATTCGTGATAAAGTATGAGTAATAGCTTGTCGATAGGCTTGCTACCATTAAAGCCGTCAGTTCTGATAAACCAAATATCGTTACGATAAACTGAGAAACTCTGGGTTTAATTTTTTCAGCCATTTTTCTCTCCCTTTCATAGTAAAAATCTTAATTATTACAATATTATTTAAGATTTTTATGTCTAAACACATGTTAATGCCAATACCATCTGGACAGTATGCTTTTTATTTTTTCCGGAAAACATTTACATAAGCATCTTGTAATTGAATTATAATTTCTTTAACCTGAAAAGTCAAGTTTTTCCGGTTAATTTATCGGAAAATTTAAGATTTTCAGGTTTTACTATGTTTTGTAAATATTTAAAGTATTTTTATTTTTTGTCTAAGGATTATCTGCTATAATATTGCATATCACCACAATATTCAAAACGCACTAAAGGAGCAAAATGACAATGGCAGAGAAGAAGAAAAACGGCAGCACCCGTGAAAAGATTATCGAAAATGCCAAAAAGCATTTTTACTGTGACGGTTACAGTAAAACCAGAATGCAGGACATAGCAGATGATACAGGGATTGCTCTCGGCTCATTATCCTACCATTTCAAAAAAAAGGAAGCGATTGTCTCATCTATTCTGAAAATCTTTCTTGAACGGCTCTATAAGCATACGCTGGAAAATACCGACAAACCCTTAAATGCCCTGGAGCTTCACTTCTATGCCAGCATCCCATACTATGAAAACCTGCTGACCGAGGAAAACACAAAGCGGTTTTATTATGAATTCACCCAGGCCCAGTCTGTCCATTCGACCAACTACGGCGGCAGCGAGCTGGCCGATTTTATCACAGAGGTTTACCATCAGTCACTCAAGGACTACCATATTTTTGTGGACGACACCTATGCCAACATGGCGCAGAAGTTTGGCTATGGCGGCCGGGTACAGATGGTCATCGACTATGTGGAGGGTGCCCTGGGCACAGTGAACATCGCAGAGATGGCCAATTTCCTGAGCTCCTCCCGGGAGATGCTCCTGGGGGTGCCCAAGGCAGAGCTTGACCGCATCGGGCAGGAGGCCATCGCGTTTAACCGAGAGGTTGATTTTTCAAGTATCATGCCTTTAACATAAACACAAAAAGAGCGTGTTCCCCATCAAATGGAGAATACGCCCTTTTTGCATGGTATTGTATTAAATTTTTTCAATGCTGTCAATGGTCGCCCCGCCCAGGCATACCTGGCCGTCGTAGAGGACAACCTCCTGACCTGGTGTGACTGCCTTCTGGTCTTTGTCGAAATCGACATGCAGGCCGCCATCGTCCCGCACCGTGACATGGACGTCCTGATCAGGCTGGCGGTAACGGAACTTGGCCGTACAGGCAAACTCACGGGCCGGTGCTTCGCCGGCTACCCAACTGGTATCTGTGGCTTCCAGCGATCTGGAATACAGCGCCGGATGCTTTTCACCCTGAACCACGTAAAGCACATTGTCCTTCAGGTCCTTTTCCACCACAAACCAGGGCTCGCCTGTACCCTGTCCGCCAATACCCAGGCCGCGGCGCTGGCCCAATGTATAGTACATAAGGCCCTCGTGCTTACCCTTGATATTGCCGTCGAGGTCCCGGATTTCTCCAGGCTGGGCAGGCAGATACTGGCTCAGGAATTTGGTGAAGTTGCGCTCCCCGATAAAGCAGATTCCCGTGCTGTCCTTTTTGTCCGCGGTGATGAGATGATTCTTTTCTGCAATCTCGCGGACCTCCTTTTTGTCGAGGTGTCCGATGGGGAACATGACATTTTCAAGCTGATGCTGGCCAAGCTGGCAGAGGAAATAGGTCTGATCCTTGTTGTGGTCAAAGGCGCGGATCAGCCTGAATTTACCTTCATGCACATCTTTCTGGGCATAGTGGCCGGTCGCGAGCACATCGCCGCCGACCACCCCCAAAGCGTAATCTAAAAATCGTTTGAACTTAATTTCCTTGTTGCACAGAACATCGGGATTTGGAGTACGGCCTTTTTTGTATTCATCGAGAAAATAGGCAAAAACATGGTCGTAGTATTCCCGGGTAAAGTTAACCGTGTAATAGGGAATATCAATGGTCTCACACACACGCTGGACATCTTCGTAATCCTCGGTGGCGGTGCAGACTCCGTTCTCGTCTTTTTCCTCCCAGTTTTTCATAAAAACGCCAATGACGTCATACCCTTGCTGCTTTAAAAGCAGGGCCGCGACGGAAGAGTCTACCCCGCCGGACATACCTACTACTATTTTCATTTTTATCCTCCTCCCAGTGCGGTCAGGCTGGCGAACGTCTTATTTGATGGCGGCGGCCATGGCATCTGCCAATGCCTTGAGCTTCGCTTCGTCTTCTGCGTCTGCCAGGCCCTGTACATTGACCATGTCGCCAACCACATCGGCCTTTGCCTTTTCTATGAATGCGCTAAAATAACGGTCTGCCCCGTTGCTCCAGCTAAAGTCTGTAAAGAAACCCACCTTGTGGTTCTTTACGCCAATTTCTTCCACCTTGTATAACAGGTTGGCCATTTTAGGGAAAATGCGGCCGTAATAAGCCGGTGCGCCCAGAATCAGGCCTTTGTATTTCCACATATCGCTGACAATGTAGGAAATATCGGTTTTGGAAACATCGAATAATTTAACAGTCTTCACGCCAGCGTCCTTCAGGTAGCCTGCCAGCAGCTCTGCGGAGTGCAGCGTATTACCGTACATGGTGCCATAGGCGATAACGACGCCTTCCTCGGTTTCGTAGCGGCTCATACGGTCGTAGAAATCCACAATATAGCCCGGATTGCTTCTCCAGATGAGGCCATGGGACGGGCAGATGGTCTGAATGTCCAGTGGTCCCAGCTTCTGCAGCGCTTTCTGAGCCTGCCCGCTGACCTTGCCCACAATACAGGCGTAGTAGCGTCTGGTGTTATCCTCGTAAGAGGCCACATCATTTTCATCGTCAAAAATACTGCCGTCGGTGCTGCCAAAGCTGCCGAACACGTCCATTGAGAACAGAACCTTGTCGGTTGCGTCGTAAGTGACCATGGATTCCGGCCAGTGAACCATTGGCGTCATGTAGAACTGCAGCTCATGATGGCCCAGATCCAGGGTATCGCCGTCAGCGACTTCCAGGATGTTTTTATCAATATTGTAGAAGTTCTTCATGATCGGGAATGTTTTTTTATTGCCGATGATCTGCATATCCGGATAAACGGCCAGCAGATCCGCAATGGAACTGGAGTGGTCCGGTTCCATATGGTTAACGATGAGGTAATCGACCTTCTTGTCACCGATGATGGATTTGATCTTTTCGATATATTCGCCCTGTTTAAAGGATTTTACCGTATCCACAACAGCGACCTTGTCGTCGTTGATGATATAGGCGTTATAGGCCACGCCGTCCTGATCGATGGGCCACATGCCCTCAAACAGGTAGGTTTCATGGTCGTTGACGCCGACCCAGTAAATGTCGTTTTTAATTTGTACTGTTTTCACTTAATTTTTCTCCTTTGCACTTTAATTCTTATAATTTCATCTTACCCTGATGTCTTAAAGATACACAGTTGTTAGGATAAGTTTAACCTTATTTCTATATGGTTTCAAGGGTAAAAAAGAGATACAACCTTTTCAATTAATGCACATCGTAATCTTTGAAGCCTTCATTCAGTTTTTTCAGCTCCTTATAGCTCTTTTTCATACCAAAAGACTGGATGATAAAGAAAAACCCAAGAATCCCCAGCACAATTCCAAGGAAGACAATGAAGAACACTGCCTGCCCAACAGGGTTAATAAATGTAAAAATACCAAAAATGATCAGGAGCACGCCGAGCACAATTTTTACAATCCGGCCCATGCCCAGAGAGCTTCCGCCCATGACCAGCAGCACAATGCCGGTGATGATGGCCCAGATGCCCACAAGCACGACAAAGAAGGATATGATAGTGGCGGGCCAGAGCAAAAAGGCCGCCCCCACTAAAATATCGACAATGCCACGCCCAAAACTGAAGCCGTTGCTGGCGCCGTACTCTACCCGGTTGGCAATGCCGACAATCAGGTAAAAAACTCCCATGGCCACACGGTAGATACCAATGACCATCACGAGGAAAGACAAGGTTACATCAGGCACAAAGAGGGTCATCCCACAGATGACCACCAGACAGATACCCTCCAGGAGCATCATCCACCACTTGCCATAGGCGCGGTCCAGAAGCTCGATGCCCTTCACTCTCATGTTTTCTTTATTCACGCTGTTTCCTTTCCGCCTCTATTCCTCCGCGTTCATTTTTTCAACGACACGCGCAAGAACATCGGCTGCACGTTGTTTTACAGGATCGCACGCCTTTACCTCATCACGGTGATGTTCCTTGATATAGCTGCAATCCAGACTGCCAAATTCCTTTTCAAATTCTTCGACTAAAAGCTTGGACGCCTTCTTGGCTTTGTCCTGAGTGCTGGGGCGCTCCTCGCCGTACATGGCGCTTAAGGTGGCCAATGCACCACAGAACGCGCCGCAGGTCCGGCCAGAGTTAAAACCGCCGCCGAAGCCCTGCATCATTTTAAAGGCTTCCTCGGGCAGGTTAAGCTCATATTCCGAATTTCCGGTGCGCAGCAGGACCTCCGCACAGTTCATATGATACTGTTCTCTTTTGTCCGCCGGCTGATCGCTGCCGTAAGCATTGTAAACATCCACATAGTTAATTGACATTTTACTCTCTCCTTTTAATTGAATCAACTTGTTTTCCCTTGGCCACAGAAAAGGCCAGGAGCGGAGAGCATCCGCCAAAAGCCCTTATCAACAGCCAAAACTTCGTATCTTTAATTATATATTGTTCTACCCAAAAAGGCTACTACTTAATTACCTTATTCGAGTATTTTTAAACCTTCTGCCGCCTTCCTCACTTTACTAAACCCGCTAAATGGTGTATGATATATTCTTGTACGGAGATGAAAACACAAACAATCATCTGACTCTATCGAAGCATCAGCAGCGGCTGTTTTTCTCTGGTTCAAGACAAATTATTATCGGGAGGTCCACTATGGATAAAGTACTAAACACCCTGGAACCCCAACCGGTTTTTCACTATTTTGAAGAAATCTGTGAAATTCCGCACGGTTCCTTTGACACAAAACGAATTTCGGATTATTGCGTCCGTTTCGCCGAGGAGCGGGGACTCACCTGCCATCAGGACGACGCCAATAACGTCATTATCATAAAAGAAGCCAGCGAAGGCTATGAAAACGCCAAACCCGTGATCCTGCAGGGTCATCTGGATATGGTCTGCGAAAAGGTTGACGGCTCAGACCACGACTTTAAAACCGATCCCCTCGCACTCATGATTGAAGGCGACTGGATCACCGCTGACGGCACCACTTTAGGTGGCGATGACGGCATTGCAGTGGCCTACGGTCTGGCACTGCTGGACGATAACACACTGCCCCACCCCAAGCTCTACGTGATCTTCACTACCGAGGAAGAAGTGGGCATGGAGGGCGCACACGCCATTGATCTGGCTCCTGTCAGTGACGCAGCTTATATGATCAACCTCGATTCCGAGGACGAGGGCATTATTCTGGCCGGCTGCGCCGGCGGTGTCCGCGCCAACTGCACCTTTGATGTCAAGCGCACCGCCAGAAGCGGCCTCTCCTGCGAGCTGGCCGTATCCGGCCTGCACGGCGGCCACTCCGGACAGGAGATCAACCGCTACGGCGCCAACGCCAGCGTGCTTCTGGGCACTCTGCTGAACGACCTGGCCCAAGACCTGAGCTTTGATATCATCGACCTGACCGGCGGCACCAAGGACAACGTCATCACCAAAAAAGCAACCGCCACCATCGTCATTGACCCCAACGACGAACAGGTCGTAACCGACCGCCTGAAAGCCCTGGAAGTCCTCTATAAGAAGAATTACGCCTCTAAGGACCCAGAGCTTACCCTGAGCCTGAAAGCCCTCGAAAAGGGCGATTTCATGGTTTTTAACGAAGCCTGTGCGAAGCGCGCCATCTTTGTGCTCATGCAGATACCAAACGGCGTCCAGGCCATGAGCCTCGACATCGAGGGACTGGTGGAAACCTCGCTGAACCTGGGGATTATGTATACCAAAGAGGATTACTTCCTCGTCAGCTTTGCCATGCGCAGCTCCATCGGCACTGCCAAGGAAGCCCTGAGCGCCAAGGTCCGGGCCTTTACCGAATATCTGGGCGGCACCTACACCGAAGCGTCCTCCTATCCGGCCTGGGAATACCGCAAGGAATCCGCCCTGCGGGACATGATGTGCAAAACCTTTGAGGAAATGTACGGAAAGACCCCGACTGTGGAAGCCATCCACGCTGGCCTCGAATGCGGCCTGATCTCCGCCAAACTGCCGGAGCTGGACATCGTATCCATCGGACCAGACATGCACGATATCCACACCCCGGAGGAACGCCTGTCCATCTCATCGACAGCCCGCACCTGGGATTACCTGCTGAAGGTTTTAGAGAATTTAAAATAAACCGCTGACATAAGGAGGAGAGAAATAAATGAACAACATGCAAGCCCTTAAGACAAACCTGCCCGAGGACATCGCCCTGCTCAAAGCCTGGGGAGACTTTGACAAAGCGGCAGAGCTCATTAAAAAATATCTGACACGCCCCATTCCAAAGGCACTGGCCGAACGGCTTACGCTGGAGCTGGACATACTGGCCGAGCTGCCCATGCAATACCCCTATCCCTACGATGAGGCCCTTAAAATGATGCAGGAAAAAGTGCCTGGTTTTACCAAAGAAGACCTTGAAACCCTCAAGGATGACGGCTATGCCGACTGGATTTATGTGAACGGCGTCGTCCATTTTCAGGATATGTTTGTGGCCAGCATTGCCAAAACCGTTCCGAAATACAAAGACATCGAAGTGGACGAAGACCAGAAGACCATTGAGGTGAGCCCAGTGGAAATTCTGGACGAGACGGTCAATGAAATGATCGAAAAGGGTGAAAAGAACTACTTCATCCACATCCGCCACACGGTTAAAATCAAAAAAGAAGCCGAAGAGCTGGGCAACTTAATCCGTGTTTACCTGCCCATTCCGCAGAACGCCGACCAGATCAGCAATATCAAACTCATCAACATCTCACCAGAGCCGGTCAAAATCGCAGACGAAACCTATGGCCAGCGCACCGTCTATTTCGAAAAGCCGCTGGAGGAAGGCGATACCTTTACCGTTGAATATTCCTATGAAAACCGTGCGAAATACGTTAAGCTGGACCCCGAAAAGGTGGACGCAGAGCAGCCGGACTTTGAAACCCAGGAGCTTCTGCCCCACATTGTCTTTTCACCCTATATCCGCGCCCTGTGTGAGGAGCTGACCGGCGGCGAAACCAATCCGCTTGTTAAGGCCCGCAAGATTTATGACTTTATCACCACCCGGGTGCACTACTCCTATGTGCGTGAGTACCTGACCATCACCAACATACCTGACTACATGGCCACCGGGCTCAAGGGTGACTGCGGCATTCAGGCGCTTTTATTCATTACCCTGTGCCGCTGCGCGGGTATCCCGGCCAAATGGCAGTCCGGCTCCTATGTCAATCCTGCCAGCATCGGCAACCACGACTGGGCCATGTTCTACATCGCGCCTTACGGCTGGCTGCACTGCGACTGTTCCTTTGGGGGCAGCGCCTACCGCGCCGGCGCCGAAAACCGCTGGAATTTCTATTTCGGCAATCTGGAGCCCTTCCGTATGGCCGCCAATTCCGAATTCCAGCTGGACTTTGACCCGCCGAAAACCTACCTGCGGGCCGACCCCTACGATAACCAGCGCGGCGAATGTGAATATGAAAACCGCCGTCTCACCTTCCATGATTTTGACGAGGAACGCGTAATCGTGGAAATGTTCCCCATTGGTTAAACCAAATTCAGAGGACTGCTGCAGCAGTCCTCTTTCTTTTTTGTCTTAAGCTTTCTTTACATATGTCTTGCTCTATCGGCCGCAGACATGTTATACTTGGCCCATCAAACAAATCAAAATATGGAGAATACGATGAAAAAATTACTAGCTTTATTGCTCACTGCTCTACTCCTGCTCGGCAGCCTGCCGATCTCAGCCCTGGCCCGGGATAACGGCAGCTCAGACGCCCTTACCGGCGACTACGTCCCCGGTGAGGCCATTGTCTGCGTAAAGGGCGCGGGCTTTTATGGCCGGTCGGCTGAACCTGCGCTGCTGGCCGGAGCCGAAACCCTCATGGCTCTGGACGGCAGCGCAAACGCCTACAGCCGCAGCGCTGGTCCAGCTGAAAGCCTGAAGCTGGTGCGCTCCGACGCCCTGAGCACTGCTGAGCTCATCGACGAGCTTCAAAAGCTGGACTCGGTGGCATTCGCAGAGCCCAATTACATATACACCGTCTCCGAAGGCACCAAAGACCTTACGAGTATGCAGTGGGCCTATGATAAAAACGGTGATTTCGGCATGACCATTGATGGCTGGAACCACTACAAAGCGGACGGTACGCCGGACCCCGCAGTGGACACCAGCGGTACCGTGGTCGCTGTGCTGGATTCGGGTGTAAATTATGACCATAAGGATCTGAAATCCGTCATGTGGACTGCTGACAGCAGCCTCCAGGCCATCATCGGCGGCGGGCAATATGGTTATAATGCTGTCACCGTAAACTCCAACGGCCAGCCTTATGACAGCGCAGATCCCATGGACGACAACAGCCACGGCACCCACTGCGCAGGCATCATCGCCGCCTCCTGGAACAACATGGGTGTGAGCGGCGCCACCAGCGGCGCGCAGATTATGGCGGTCAAGTCTGCCAACGACAAAGGAAGCCTTGCGGGCTCAGATTCGCTCAAGGGCTATGCCTACATCCAGAGAGCCGTAGAAAACGGCGTTCCTGTCACCGCCATCAACAATTCCTGGGGCGGCGGTGCCAGCGGTAAAGCCCTGGACCGCGCAATCACCGCCTTGGGCGATATGGGAGTGGTCAGCGTTTTTGCAGCGGGCAACGAAAGCAGCGACTGCGACAACACGTCCAAAACCGTCTCCACCCTGAGGGACAACCCCTATGTGATCGCTGTTAACGCCACCGATATCAACGGCAATATGGCTGACTTCAGCAATTACGGTGCCACCACCACCGACGTGGCCGCCCCGGGTGTCGACATCCTTTCTACCATTCCCACCAGCATGGGTAAGGCTGACCCGCGTTTTGTCACTGCACCCTTTCTGGAAGGCTTTGAAGATGAATCCGCACCCAAAATAACCTTTCAGCCCGACAGCAGCACCATTGCCAGCTACTCTGGCGATATGGCCTTTGAGGGCAGCCAGAGCTTTAAGATAACGGCCTCCGATATCCGGGGGACCATCGAAAGCAGCCCCGCAGACCTGTCTGCTACCCCATATCGATACCTTTCCTACATGTTCCGCGCCGATTCCACCGCAGAGCAGACCATTCTGGCAGCTATTACCTCGGCCAGCGTTAAAACCACCGAACTGAATGAGGACGGCACGCCAAAATGGCAGCCCCTCACACAATCTGTCTCACTGGCCGGCAGCTGGGGCGCGGCGATTTTCACCCTGCCCAGCAACACCGATTATGGCAGTTTCCAGATCCGTATCGCCACAATACGGGTGCTTCCTGACGGTAAAAGCACGGGTACCGGCGATGTCTATATTGACAATCTAGGCCTCGGCGATACCGCCGCCGCCTACGAATACATGAACGGCACCTCCATGGCCACACCGGCTGTCACCGGCGAGGTTGCCATCCTGGCAAAACACTTTGACGATAAGGACGCAGCCAAAACCGCGGCCCGTGTTATCGGCAGTGTTAAAAAAATTGACAGCCAGAAGGGCAAAAGCGTCTCAGAGGGGCTGGCCCAGGTCGACCGGGCTCTGGCGGAAAACACCGTTCCGGTTGTCAACAGCGCTGTGCCCACCGGGGACAGCCAGCTGTCCATCGGCGGATATTTCTTTGGCAGCGCCCCAACCGTCACCATTGACGGCATAACCGCTGCGGTGGTCTCCTCATCGGATGAAAGCATTGTGGCTAATCTGCCCCAGGGCATGACAGCCGGCGTCAAACGCGTTGAGGTGACCTCTGAAAAAGGCGCAGGCCATCAGTCCTTTGAGCTGGGCGCGGTCAGCAGCCTTTACGAACGCTTGCCCCTGCCCGATGACGCGCGCTTTTACGACACCTATTCTGGGAGTCTCACCGGCCTTGGCGGCAGCCTGTACTACACCGGCCTCAGCCAAGATAATACTGTTGAGCTCTGGCGCTACACCCCAGGCCAGACTGAAAATAATGGCTGGACCCGGCTGAACAGTGATGAAAGCATTTACCCGTCCAGCAACAGCGCCTGCACCTGGAACGGCAGGCTTATCCTCTTCAGCGATGGACTCCAGGGCGCCGGCATCAGCGTTTACGATCCCGAGACCAACGCATGGAGCTCCTTCACCACAGAGCTGATCGCAGACCTCTCCTCACCGTCTCTCCTCAACACTGGCAATGAGCTACTGCTTGTGGGGGGCAGCAAAACCGTGAATGAAACGGAAACTGCCCAGACTGCTATCATTCGTGTGGATATCGCGGGACAGAACGCTGAAAAGACCGGTGATCTCTCCGCTGCCCGTATCTCTCCGGCAGTCGCCTACACCGCGGACGGCAGCGCCTATGTGGCGGCCGGAACCGCAGCGGACGGCAGCATGGTCGACGGCCTCGAAAAAATTGAAAACGGCCAGAGCTCTATGGTCCGGGATAAAATTCTGCCGCAGGGCCTGGCCCAAAGCCAGAATTACACTGGCGCATGGGGCACCCTCGATGGCGGCATGATCCTTTCCGGTCCGGTTGTCACCGATCCTGATAGCGGTCAGGTCACTGCCGATACCTATACCCTGAACTTTGACACGGGCGGCTTTGAGCCTACGGGCAAAATCGTGAACACCGGCCGGGTATACAACGGTGTGGGCACTGCCTACCAAAACGCCTTCTACATTTTAGGTGAAACCAACTATGCCGAAAATAACCGCGTCTTCAGCGTGGACCGCAGTGTCAAAACCCTGACCCAGCCCGGCGAGGAGAGGGAGAAGCCGGTTGATCCCGTAAATCCGGTAACACCAGACAGCCCTGGCGCCAGCGGTAACGCGTCCACCGGCTTCGTAGGCGGTAACGCCGGTATCCTGGTGGCCGCTGTGATTCTGGCAGTCTGCGCGGCCGGACTGCTTCTCTACCGAAAACGAAACCTTGGTTAAACCACTAAAAAAGGATGCTCCCTTCACAGGGGCATCCTTTTTCTACTTTTTCTCTGCCGGCATCCACAGCTCCATGTATGGCACAGCCTGCTCCCTTTGATAATAGATCTCCGGCGAGTAGGCCTCCATTGTCAGGCCCTTGTGCTCAAGCCATTGGGCACTGTATTTGACCGCCTTGTTGAGGGCAGCAGTGACCAGCTCCTCAAAGCTTTCGGCCTCAAAGCTGCAGACCACGTATTCCCTGGCGGGCAGCTCCCAGGTCATAAACCCATCGGCTCCGGCGCCTGAACCCACCTCAGCGCCGGTAAAATAGGTAAAGCAGCCCTCGGGCGCGTCACCCATGTAGGCCACCCCCACCTCCCGGCTGTCGGCTGCCCGTGGTATCCGGTTCTTTTCACGATGGAACCGCTCCCAGATTTCTCCGGGGATGTCCACACCTGTGGCCTCGCCCAGGGGCATCTGGCCGTCGATGGGCACGTAACCGCTGATGCCCATAAACCGGACAGGCTCACTTAACTGCCTGCGGTTCATTTCCAGCACCAGACCCTCGCTGATGAGGGGGGCTCCCTCGTCAATCAGCACATAGTTTAACAGCAGATCCGGCTTGTCAAACTGGTTCAGTGCCACTGGGTGCTCCCGGTACTGGGCCGGCGTCAGCCCATAGGCGTCCTTAAAGGTCCGGCTGAAAACCTCGTGGCTGCCAAAGCCGCAGTCCAGAGCAATATCCAGAATACGGGCATCCCCCTCCCTCAGCATAGTGCTGGCCCGCGCCAGACGCCGCAGTCTTATGTACTCCCGCACCGGCTTTTTTACCAGCCGGGAGAACAACCGCTGGTAGTAAAAGGGCGATAAGGCCGCCTGCTCTGCCAGCGCCTCGATTTCCAGCGCCTCATCCATATGTGTCTCAATATAATCCAGAGTGGTCTGAATTGCTTCCCATGCGTGCATTGTAAGCACCTCCTTTACTAAAGGATAACCCATCTGCAGCCAGTGTGTTTGACGTCCTCTGCCCTTTATGGTTTGGAGAGCACACAATTCTCCCTACTGCATGAATAAAAACCGGACGATAAACAAAAGCGCCAGAACAGCCGTCACCGGCCGCACTTCTTTATAATGCCCGGTCAGTGCCTTTAACAGCACATAAGTGATGAGCCCAAAGGCAATGCCGTCGGCGATGGAGAAGGTCAGCGGCATAAACAAAAGGGTGACAAAGGCCGGGATCGCCTCTGTGATGTCCGTAAAATCAATGCTCTTGATGGGGCCGACCATGAGCACACCCACAAAGATGAGTGCCGGCGCCGTGGCCGCAGCTGGGATAATCCCCAGCACCGGAGACAGCACCAGCGCCGCCAGAAAGAGAATCGCAGTTACCAGCGCGGTCAGGCCTGTCCGGCCTCCCTCCGATATCCCAGTGCTGGACTCTACAAAGGTGGTGACCGTGGAGGAGCCCATGAGCGCGCCGGCCGTAGTGGCAAAGGCATCGGCCATCAGCGTGCGCTTGAGTGCCGGGAACTCGCCTTTTTCGTCCAGCATTCCCGCCTGCTGAGCGGTCCCGATAATAGTGCCCAGGGTGTCAAACATATCGACCAGCGAAAAGGCCACCACTACCATCAGAATATTAAAGAGCGTGCCCACCAGGCTGCCCTCATGGATCAGCGATGAAAAATCCAGATGCAGCAGCGAAACCTGGGCCCAGTCCTGGAATTGAAGACCGATACGGCTGAAATCAATGGACGCCGGCAGGGTGGTGACCCCAAAGGGAATCCCGATGATGGCCGTAACGACAATCCCGATAAAAATATATCCCCTGCATTTGCGAGCGTAAAGCACCCCGATAATAACGAGCCCGAGAAGGGCCAGAGCCGCGCCGGCCGTCTCAGGTGTCCAGGACGAAAAATCTACCAGACTCGGGATCGCCGAGGCATTGGCCACCACGGTGCTCTGGCCCACAGCCGCGGCTGGGTCGGTTACCAGGTAGCTGCCCGGATCCAGGGTGAACTTGAGCAACCCCGCGTTTTTCAGGCCGCTGTACGCAATAAACAGGCCAATACCACCTGAAATGGCTATCCGGATATTGGCCGGTATCCCCCGCACAATGGCCTCCCGCAGCCCCGTAACCGTTAAAATAATGAACAGCAGTCCCGAGATCAGCACAATGGCTAGAGCCTCAGCGTAGGTTTTGCCCATGCCCAGCATAATCGTGTAGGCAAAAAAAGCATTGAGCCCCATACCCGGCGCCTGGGCAAAGGGGACCCTTGCCAGAAAAGCCATGAGCAACGTCCCCATACAGGCGCAGAGACAGGTAGCCACAAACAGAGCAGACTGCACCGTCTGGGCATCCGCCCCAAAAAAATAAG
This sequence comes from Eubacterium maltosivorans, assembly GCF_002441855.2. Lineage (NCBI taxonomy): Bacteria > Bacillati > Bacillota > Clostridia > Eubacteriales > Eubacteriaceae > Eubacterium > Eubacterium maltosivorans. Next base: position 1,611,811 of record NZ_CP029487.1, read on the forward strand.
CGGCGTCCACACCTGCTGGCGCCGAAATAATAGCCGGATTGACAAAAACAATATAGGCCATGGTCAAAAAGGTGGTAAACCCGGCGATGATTTCCGTCCTGACGGTTGAGCCCGAGGCTTTGACTTTCCAGAATCGTTCAATAAAGTTCTCTTTCTCCATTGGTACTCCTTCATTTTCTTCTTTTTCTTCATTATAACCTCTTTTTGGGCTGTTGAACAGCTTTTTATAACAGGGTTTACGGCATAAAAAAATGTCCCTGTTGCAGGACATCTCTCTAGCGCCAGATCTCGACATGGTCGAACTGCTGATAGGGGTACTCAATGACCCCAAGCCCTAAGGCCCGGGCTGTGGCCGCTACCTCGTCATAAGGCACACCCGGGCAGTACAGATCGGCCGCGTGTCCGCTCAGGTGCCAGGAGTTTTCGATGCCGCCCACCTCGGCGTTGCGCGCCTCACACCGAACCCCGGAGGTAATGATGAGGGGCTGTCCCAGGGCGCACCGCAGGGCCTCCACCTGCTCCAGCAGCTCCGGGGCCATCCCGGCAGGCCAGCCGTCACAGTAGCCCGCGCAGTCGCAGGCATATTCCTCCATAAGAAAATGGGCCGAAGCCCAGGGGCCGTCTGTGAGGATGGGATCCTCGGGCAGCGGATGATCGATCACCGCTTTGTCCGGCGGCGTTTCAGGCTCTTGCGGCAGCGCCGGATCTGATACCTGAGTCTGCTGCGTTTCCGGCCTAAAGTTCGGGCTTGAGAAAAACACGCAGGTAACAAGGATAAAAATGGTTAAAAATAAGCTTTGACGGATACGTTTATGAATGGTTTTCATTGGATCTCCCTTCAACTTTCAAGCTTCCATGTAAAAAAGGGGCTTTCGCCCCTTTTTTACTCCACTGCCACGTCGGTTTTGGTGGTGTCGATTTTTACAGCGCCCACGACCTTGGCAAGGGCGAAGCCGTCGGGCTCAAAGGCTCCCTGATCCACAATGGCCTGGGCCCCGGTCTTGATCTCGGCGTCGGTGATGCCCTCTTTGTAATCTGGTATGGTGATTTTGTGGTCCTTTCCGTCCGCGCGCTGAAAGGTAATGGTTAAATCTTTGTTGGTTGTTGCTGCCATGTTTTTAATCTCCTTTAATTTTGAATTTTATTGCCTGTCTGCGGCACGACGGGGGCGCCGTGCCCTACGTTTTTTAATGGAAAATTGAGAATGCAGAATGGAGAATTTTGGAACAAAATCGCTATGCGATTTCAACCAACTCCTCTGCCGTCACCTTGACCTTCTTTTCGAGAATGGGCTCCTGCATACCGGTGATGGCTTTGACGGTGGCCACAAAGGCGTCGTCGGTCACGTCCTCCTTGACGTCGCCGTATGTCTTAGAAGACTTGACGATCTTCCCACCCACTTCGCCATGATTGACGGTGATTTTCATCCCTACCGATTCCACTGTTTTTTCAATTGCCATGTGCTTACCTCCTGATTTTGGTTTTGGCATTTTTGCCTTATACTCTTACAATGGAAAAAAGGGCGGAAATTTTACAGTTATTTCAAAAAATAAATAAAAACAACCAAATTTGCTGCTTTGGTTGCTTTTATTAAAACATTATTCTTATTGTAGGCGATGCTTATTTTTCCTTAGGTCTTCTATTCCCCGATGCACGTGTACGCCGGCCAGACAAGGACTAATGTCCAGTATCTGGGCGATTTCATTCAGGCTTTTTCCCTCAAAGTAGCGCAGCCGGATAGCGTCTGCCCTTTCTGCTCTTATTTCTACGAGCATCTGCTCAAGCACTGCGTTTTTTTCCTGTCTCACCATTTCTTTTTCTGGCGATGGCCCAGCATCTGGATATTGTTCTAGGCTATTTTCCCCATCCTCCCCACCGCCTGTGACGGCGCGCTCATTTTCCTGTTGTTTTTTGATGGCTTTGGCCACATTGACGAAATGATGGAACAGGCGGTTTTTCAGATAAAAGGGGAATACGACGCCTAAATCCGGATCGTAGGCCTGTACGGCCTCCAGCACGACCAGCGCGCCGTCTTGCAGGGCGTCCTCATAGGCTTCTGTGTCGTAGATGTATTTTTGCATGACGGACAGGATCAGAGGCTTAAAGGTGTTGATCAGCTGCTCTTTAGCTGCTTGGTTACTGTTTTTTGCTTCCTGGACCCAGGTGTCGATCAATGTGTATTTTTCTTTCAATAAGCCTCCTATGCGTCCTCATAGACGTCTGTAATCTCAAGCACGATGCCGGGAAACCGGTCCTCCACAGCGGCGCTGAATTCGTTAAATTCATCTTCAGCCTCCTCGGCGCTGCGGGCGTAAAAGCCAACGCATGCCCGGCACTCAGCCTCGACCAGGTAGGACCGGCGGCGGTGCAGAATGCTTGGTCCCTTGCCGTATCGGTTCATAATATTTCTCCTTTCTGCTTTTTCTCCCTTGCGGCCCACATGGCCTCGAAGGCGGCCACATCGTCATCCGGGTACAGGGCCTGAATGGCGGTTTTCTCGGAATCCGTGAGCGGGGGCAGCAGGTTGAAGCCGTGGATATTGGGCAGCGCCTCCTGATTAGAATACAATAGAGAAGTATATTTATTATTTATATTATTTATTAACGGTGCGGGTTCGCGTGCGGGTTTTGTGCTGGACTGCGTCCATACCTGCGTGCGGTCACCGGTCTCTGCCTGAGTTATCCACAGAGCGGAAAGGCCGGTATCAAAGGGGATGAGCTCATACTCGCCGGCCTTGTTTCCACCGTGCGGATAATAGTGCAGGCGTCCGTGCCGCACTAAGTGCGCCCTTGCGTGCCCCACCTGGAACCGGTTTTCGAGCTCCAGAACCTCGCGCACCCGGCTGTTAGTGATCTTAAAACGGATGGGCCAGTGCCACTGGCCGTCATCACCCTGGATGGCGGCGCTGTTGTTGACGTACATGAGCAGGTGCCAGTAGGCCTGGAGTAAGGGGCTCAGATGATTGTTCCTCTGCCATTTATAAAAGGTCAGGACTTCGGTCAGGTAGTTCATTTTGTGTCAAAGAGCAGGTTCGCGATGCCGCAGACATCGCCTTTGCGCAGCTGCATGATCATAAATCCATCCAGAAAAAAGTGCCAGTCCTTTGCCTCCTCAGGGGTAAGCTGGCCGCTGTCACGGGCGTACTGCAGCAGATCGCACATGCCGCCGACGTCCAGAAACTCCATGACCTCCAGCCGCATGGGGTCGTGATCGGAGGGGAAGTGCCTGCGCCAGACGGTCATCTTTCGGGAATGGCGCATCCGGTCGAGAAAGGCGTCCTCCGGCTCAATGCCCAGCTGCCTGGCCAGGTCCTCCATATGCCAGGCCAGGGAACGCCCTCCGACGATCATGGCGCGCAGCTGGTCGCGGCCGCCGGGAAACACATGGACGCGGTAGCAAAAGCAGGTATCCAGTCCTGGCACATCGTGGATCATACGCCCACCGCCTTTGCCGCAGAGCCGCGCTCTGCTCTCAGGGCTTTGATAAAAAAGTCCTGGCCTCTTCCGGTCACTAGGAGTCTGGTGTTGTAGCTGTGCTTCCCGATTCTTTTATCGCGGCGGGGAACCTTCTCGGCGATCATGTAGTTTTGGGCCAATGATTCCTCGGTGGGCAGATGCTGAAGGGTTCTTTCGCTCTGGTAATGCGCATAGCCGTGGTGCCGCAGCCAGAAATAAAGCTGGTTCCTGCCAATGTCGATGCCGGACGCCTGCATTTTTAAGGCCAGCTCCTGCACGCTGCACGCCGGGTCTTGTTCCCTTGAGTCTGCCGGTTTGCTCTCTGACATCTGACTTTTCATATAGCCCATCTTTTCCCTGTAGTCCTGCTGCAGGGCCTCCATCTGCTTTTCGATAAAGAAGAGCTCGATGCACTGATCGATGTCGGAAAGGCTCTCAAAGCCGCCTAAGACGCGGTCCTCCTGTTTCAGAGCGCACGAAGCACACCATGGGCTAAATCCTTTTTCTTCTGCCGCGGTTGTCATGGTTGTCTGTTTACTTTTCATTGTAAACCTCCTGTAAAATATAATGGTTTTCTTTCAGCGGTGCTGTTTTCTCATTTACTCCTGCTGATACGTCTATAATACAGGACTTTTTAACAACCTTGGACGCGTAAACGTGTTTTTTATTATTACAAATCAAAAATTATTTTTATTTTCTGACGCCACCGGTATACGGTGCTCAGCTCACCGTAAAAGGGCATGGTAAGCACTGGGCGGCCGCGCCGGGCTTTCAGTGCTTTTTTGTCCAGTTCATCGTTTTCAAATAAATGTAAAAGAGTCTGGGCCACCGTAAACAAGCTGTGGCGCATCCAGCGTCCCGCAAAGGCGGGCAGCACCCGCTGGCGCCTGGCGCAGTGCTCGCATTCACAGCTGCACACCCAGAACACGTACAGGTTTCCCTCGGCGTCCTCCACCTCTTTGGACAGGCCGTTGACCACATGGTTTCTGCCCTCCTTTACCACAAGGCGCATGGTTTTCTTTTTAAGCCCACGCCGGCAATAGCGGCAGACGTGGCTGCTGTGGCCATGGTAGATGAGCTCTGTCAGCTGCTGCCTGCCATCCTTGGCCGTATAGCCGGTATCCACTGCCTCAAAGAGCTCGTAGTGCTTTTTGAGATAGGTCTCCAAATCCAGTTCCAGTGCTTTCAGCAGTTCTTTCAAATATATTGCAAGTGCCATTTTTTTCTCCTTTTTTTATGGGTTTATGATAAAAAAAACCCTGAAAACCACGTACGGATATCCGTACGCGGCCTTCAGGGTTTTGATGGGTGACAGCCATTGTCCCATTTGCTTTAAATATTTAAGATTACTACTATTACTATAATATCATGAAGGTGAAAAATTAGCAAGCCTTAAAGAAAAATAATCTCCTGCCGTTTGGCTGAAAAATTGACCGTTCACATAATATCGGTTTACAGGCCTGGCTGTTTAGAATAGAATGGAAACAAACCATTCAATAAAGGAGTTTAACATGAACATACTAAAAAACGGGTGCCGCAGACACGGCATTCTCGCTGCCCTGATCCTGGGGCTGGCTGCCATCGCGGTTCTTTTTGCTCTGGAGCTGCTGCTCTTAAGGGGCTTTGGCCTGAACGCTTCTTCTACAGCATTTATCCTGGCCGACGCGGCCCTTCGCTTTGGGCTGGGTATTTTTGTCCTCTTTCTGCTGTTTCGGCTGGAGATTACCAAAAATCCTGGCTTCAGGGCCAAAGGCCTTGGAAAATCGCTTCTGCTGGCCTGGCCTTTTTTTCTGCTCTTTGCCGGCATTCTGGTTTTTTCTTTGATCTCCGCCGGGCTCACGGGCCGGTCTGTGGGCCCTGGATGGGTGCTGACTCAGATTGTTTTTATGGCCTCTGTGGGGTTTTTTGAAGAGCTTGTCTTTAGGGCCGGCGTTGTCAATCTGATTAAAAACCAGCTGGGCGGCTCCCGGAGCGCTCTTGTCAAAACCGCAGTCATGGCGGCGGTCATCTTTTCCCTTGCCCACTGCCTGAACCTCATCGGCCATGCGGATCTCACCTATACCTTGTCTCAGGTGATCACCAATTTTGGCATGGGTCTCTTTTTGAGCACCCTCTACCTGCGCACTGGAAACCTCATCGGCCCTATGATTTTCCATACAGTGAACGATATTGTGCCAGCCATTGCCGGCCAGACCCTTGTGGATACTCAGGCGGCAGCAGCGGCTTCTTCCGGGCTCAGCCCCTCTATTCTGGTAACCTTTGTCCTTTACCTTGCTCTCAGCGCTTTTTATCTGAGACGGGTGACAGGTGAATAAAACCCTGTCCCACTTTAAAACCCCTGCGGTACGTTGGTACCACAGGGGGTTTTTTTAATCTTTCAGGCTTTTACGGTGATGGTACAGGCCCATGGCCATGAGGACAGCTGCCAGCATGAGGCCTGCGGTGGCCGCGCCGGCACTGCCATCGACAACGCCGGTGGCTGCATTCCGGGCCTTTGCACTCTGTCCCGCGCCATCGGCGGACGTATCGCTGCCGGAAGTATCCGGGGTTACGGGCTTATCGGGAACCACGGGCTCGTCGGGCTTTGCAGGCTCGTCGGCGTCGCTGGTGTCGGCGGCCATACGCTTAAAGACCAGTCCTCCAGGCACCTCAGGTGAAGAGGCCATCACATAGTAGCTGCCCTGATAGGCCAGACCTCTGACATGGGTCAGGGCGAAAGCGGACACGGGTTCTTCCAGAAAGACGGCGCTGCCGTCGGCTGCCAGTCTTAGGGTATCCCGGTAGCCCGCGCTGCCGCTGCCGCCTGTGTTAAAGCCGGTAATGAGGGCGCCGCTCTTAAGGCCGCCCAGCGCTGCTGTGGACTGGGGAGCTCCCATATTCTCTGGCAGCTGGCTCTTTATCCAGCTCTGGCCATCGTAGTACCAAGGACTTTTGGATGTACTCGTACTTGACATGTCTCTGACCAAATAGCTGTAGGAGCCGATCACCAGCTGGTCGCGGTTCTGGCCGCAGACAGCAATGGAGGGCTCATAGGCGCAGGTGCCTTCTGCCATGGTTTCTTCATCATAGGGCAGGGGCACATCCAGGGCTGTGGTTTTACCGGTTTCAGGGTCCAGGGCCAGCAGGGTTTTGGCCATGGTATCCTGCGTGTAACCGCCGGCCAGCACCAGCTGGTTCTTATAATTGATGAGGGAAGCGCCATAGGTGTAATCCTCGGTCAGCTCTGGCCCTCTTGTCCAGCCGCCTGTGGAAGGATCGTAGCACCAGAGATACTGGCGTCCTCTTTCTTTTTCCTGCCCTTTTTCTTTATGTATGCTGGTCAGATACAGCTTACCCTGCCAGGCGCAGAGATTCTGAAGGTTATAGGCGGTTTCGGGCAGATCGGCCAGGCGTTCCCAGCTGCCGGCCTGGGTATCATAGCTCCAGAGCTCAGTGGCACATTTGGCCCGGTCGTTCTCCACAAGCACACTTTCGTAATCAATATCGCCCAACGCCAGATAGAGCTTCTGACCTGTGGCGGTCATGGCGCTGGTGGCAGTGCCCAGCAGCTGGAAGTAGGAGCCCTCATAGCCCGGGGTACCGCTGTCCGGCAAAGCAAGGCTTTCATACTGGGATTCGGATTTACTGCTCAGAGCCTTGTAGTTGCGTCCCCAGGCCTTATCAGCTCTTGTGACGCGCACCTCTGAAATGCCCTCGGGAATATCGCCGTCAAGGGTGACCTTGATCTGGGTATCGGACCAGCTGGTGATTGTGGCATTAGCTCCTGCCACGGCCACACTGCCCTGATTGCTGCCAAAGAAGTGGCCGTCAAGGGTCAGGGCGCTGCCGTCCTGGGTGATCTGGCCTAAAGCCGGGTCGGGGTCTGTGCTGGCTTTAGCCACGTCCAGAGCGCCGCCGCTCAGGCATTTGGCGTCCATGTCCGCGTCCAGCTGGCGGTTTGCGCCGCCTACCACACGGGCCGCAATGGTGGCTGCGTCCTCGGTGGGATGTGCCGCGCTCAACAGAGCCACAGAGCCGGTAACGGCAGGCGCGGCCATGGAGGTGCCGGACATATTGGTGTAGGCCAGTTTTTCACTGCCAATGCCCACAGCGTCCAGCACAACACTGTCATTGTCGGCAGCATAGCTGACTACGTCAAAGATAAGCTGGAAGGAGTCTGTGAGCCACTCGGTCTTCAGGCTGGCGCTGTAGTTGATCCAGTCGTCCCTGCCGATGAGGACATAGTTTTTATCAGTGTTTTGCCAGCCTACGTTGCAGGTGGCCTGCAGAGGATACACCGTTCCATCTGCGGTGCGGATGCTGGCGCTGATTAAGGAATCTGCGTCGGGTCCGTTGCCAGTAAAGGACAGGCTCAGACCATCTCCCGGGTTGTCCAGGGTGATGGGAGCCGAGATAATGCTGCTCCACGCCTCCTTCTCGCCAGTGGACACGGACAGAGCGCGGCTTCCGTAAACAGTGCGGTAGTCGGTGAGGCTGCTGCCCTCGGCGGGTGTGAGCTTCTCGCCCATTTTATTGGGTTTTGCAGCGTCGTAGGTGTAAAAACTCAGAGACTGGCCTTTGCTGTCTGGCACATCGGCCTTGTCGGTGGCGCTGGCCGCGGTCTCAAAACCGGTGTAGAGGCGGTTATCCCTTGCCAGCAGGGCATTGTATTCGGCCTGACCGGTGATAATGGTAGACAATACCTGGACGCCGGGAGCGTAGATGTCGGTGCCGCGCTGCCCATAGTTGGAGAAAAAGCTGACTTCACCGTACGCGTTCATGGCATTGACATTAATGGCATAGGGGATGCGGTTAAAGCCAAGGCTGGTTCCGGACACGTTGTCTGCGTCCTGGGCGCTGTTGCCCGAGGCAAAGATGGAGAGCACGCCTTTCTGGCCAAGGGCGTCCACGGCCAGCCGCAGGGCCTCGCCGTAATAGGTGCCGCCCCAGGAGTTGTTGACTGCTCTCAGGTTCACGCCTGCGTCCACAGCTCGGGACATATATTCGTAGGCCTTGAGAGAGTCGCTGGTATAGGAGCTGCCTCCATCATCGGAGTGGCGCAGGGCCATGAGCTTCATGCCTCCGGCCACGCCGTCGATACCCTGCTGATCCCAGGCTGCGCCGATGATACCTGCACAGTGGACACCGTGGGTGTTGACCTCGGGGTTGGTATCGGTGGTATCCTCACTGGTATGGCAAACGTTAATACCGTATTTTCCGCCGCCCATGGCGGTGAGAGCCGGATAATTAAGACCCTCATCCCACATCTGGCTGTGGAGATCGGGGTGGGTGTCGTCGATGCCGGAATCCAGCACGGCTACCACCACGCCCTCGCCGGTCAGACCTGACGGGACGTTAAGGTCGGCAGCTTGGTTGATGGAATTGTTTAAAGACCACTGGTATCCACTGAGGTCGGCAGCGTAGGCGGTACCGCCGGTATTGTCCGCTGCCGTGGCATCTGTGGTCTCTGCAGCGCCCTCGAAGGCAGTTTCATGGTAGATGTAATTGGGCTCGGCCAGGGTAACGGCCGGGTTGTCCTGGAGACTGCCGATGAGTTCCTCAGTGCTGCTGCCGTCCTGGGCGGTGATAAGCACTAGCTCCTGCCCGGCGCCCGCGTCTGCGGAGCGCAGGCCGTAGGTCTGAGGTTCGGCGGTGTTCTCAAAGGTCATGAGGTCCTCGGCCGCAAAGGCCGGGGATGTGCTTCGGCCCAGGGCGCTGCGGCTGTTTAAGGCCGCGGCCCCTCCCTCGATCAGCACAATGGCCTGACCATCGGCATAGTCCTCTCCGGCCACGCCTTTAATCTCAGTGCTGCTGTCCTCCTGGGCCAGGGCTGGGGCTGGCTGGACAGAAATCAACAGGGACAGGCTCAACAACAGAGCCAGCAGTTTTTTCTTCATGTTATTCTCCTCTCGCGATTCATTGCTTTTTCTATTATATCATAGTTTTTACTTCTTATTGTTACCGCTCGCATAAAACATTGACCGTTCGTCACAAACTTATAATAAAAAAGCCCCGCGCGTACTGCGCGAGGCTCGAAAGAACGATGATAATAATACGGAACCACAAGGGCGTGGTTCCGTACAGGGTCTTTTTAACAATGAACTACCCGTTTTTCCGTTTCCGATAGAGCGCGAAGCCCCCGCCTGCCACGATCAGCAGTACAGCCGCCATGACGAGGGTTTTGCCTGCGGTGGTTTCAAAGATACCGGTACCCGCGTTTTTGCCGCTGGTTGTGGTGGTGTCTGTGTCAGCGGGCTGTGTGGTCGGGGTTGGGTTGACGCTGGGCTGTGGTTCCGGGGTCGGGGTCGGTGGTACGGGCTTGTCGCTGCCCGGGTCGGCAGTAGGGCCGGTGTAGTCTACATCAGTAGCCCGGAATATCAAGGGCGCGCTCGTTTTTCCAGTGTAGCTGAGCACATAGAATTTGCCGCCGCTGGCCGCGCCTATGTTGCGGGTGGTCTTGGACTGGCTGTAAAGCCGGCTTTCGTCAGCGCTCCAGACGTCGCCCTTAAGGCTCCAGGTATCCCGCATATTGTCCTTATCCAGGTCTGCAATCGGACCCACGGCCATCATACCGCCGTTGACCGCGGTATAGGCTGTGTCCAGGGTCTGCATTGGGTCCAGGCTTTCCATGCCCAGGAGGTTGTCATTATGGCGCTCCCATTTGCCGCCGTTGTAGCTCAGGGTGTTGGTGTAAACCGTATGGCTGGCGTTGGCCGCGCCGCTGTTGCCGCCGGTCACCATGAGGGTGCTGCCTGAGGCGGTGACGGTTGCTCCGCTGCGCCCTTCGAGCATATCCGCAAGGCTGCCTGTGGTCTTGCCAGTGCTGGGGTCAATCATTTTTACGGATGCCCGGGCGCTGCTGCTGACGGTGGCTCCGGTATCATCCTTAACCATATCGTCGCCACCCACGGCCAGAAGCTGGTCCTTATAGACCACCAGCCGCTCGGTACCGCTAAAGCCCTCTGCGTTCACGCTGGTCCAGCTGCCATCTGCCGGATCATAGGTTCCGATTTTAGGCGTGAGCTCGGTGCCCTCCGCATTTAGCTCGGTGTACAACAGATAAAATTTGGTCTTGCCGCCGGTCAGCGAATAGTAGTCCTTTGACGGCATGGGCAGGATCTTCTCGGGCAGGGCCGCCTTGCTCCAGGTATCGGTTTTTATATCATAGACTGAGAAATAGGGTGTTCCCAGACCCCCGTCGCCTTCCATCTGATAACCCACATAGGCCAGATGGCTGTCGGTGGCGCCCATGGTCATGGGGAGCAGATCGGCTGAGGTGATGGGATAGCCCCCGTATTCCCCAAAGCTAATGGCCGGCGCACTCAGGCTGTCGTAGCCCCTGGTAGCCAGACCCACCTCGAAGAAATCACGGCCATAGTCCTTACCCCCTGGTTTCACGACAATTTCCTGTTTTCCGCTAATGCCTGCGGGCAGGGTGAAGGTGATGGTGTTATCGGCCCAGCTGGTGACGTCGGCTGTCTGGCCACCCACGGTAAGGGATCCCTGGGTTCCAAAGAAGTAGCCGCTCAGCGTGGCTTGGCCGTTTTCATTGATTTCCAGATCGTTGAGCACAGGCACGCACTGGTTTTCATCAAAGGCGGCCGCAGCGTCAATAAAGCCGCCGGACACAGATTTATCCGCCAGATCCTTTTGCTCTTTGCGGTTAACCCCGCCCTTGATACGGGCGCAGATTTCAGCCGCGTGTTCGGCTTTGGTTGTCTGGCTGTTAAAGGTTTCTGACAGCAGCGCGGCCAGTCCGGTGACCACCGGGGTGGCCATGGAGGTGCCGTCTGAATAAAAATAATCGGAGGCTTTTTTGCCAAATCCCAGATCGTCTAGGCGGAAGGCGGCAGCATTGCCTGTCTTGCCGCTCATGACACCCAAGGTCCCATTTCCTGCTGGCCTTGGCACCAGGCGCAGGGCCACGGTGTCTTTTTCGCTATCATTTACATATTGTCCAAAATCGGGCAGATTGATCTCCTGGGTGGACTGCACCCAGCTATGGTCGTACAGGCGCAGACGGGCCGGCATGTAGCTGGGGCTGCCGCTGGCGTCCTGGCCGATGATCTGGGTAGAATTGATGTCAGTCCACTGGCCCTCGGCGTTCTGGTACTGGATCAGGAAGGTCTCGCCGTACATGGCGTTGTCACACCCGCCCTGGAAGGCGAGGTGAAAATTCTCAGCAGTATTGATGTCTTTCAAATCTTTCCGGTCAAAGGTCAGCTCAATGGCAAAGCTCTGGCCGTTTTCAATGCTGTCCAGCGGCAGGGCAAGGCTTTTAGCACTGTTGTAGCCCAGCGCTGTGGTTGCTTTGGCGGTCTCCACCTCTTTGCCCGCAGCGTCCAGAAGGCGCATGCCCACCTTCGGGGCGCCACTTTCAAAATCCTCATAGAAATAACTGTCCGCATCGGCCTGAATCTGCGGCAGATACTGGACAGGCATGGTATGAGTATAGAAGGGGTGCGCGTCATCCTCATAGGTGGTGACAGTGGACAGAATCTGGCTTCCAGGCGAAAAGACGTCCACAGATTCCTGACCCCAGCAGGAGAACCCGCTGCGGTAGCCCTGGCTGTCCATGGCGCCCACTGTTACCACGTAGGGGCTGTCCACAATGCCGCTGGTATTGAGGTCGTTATTGACATTGGAATTGCCCGCCGCAAAGCAGGAGACCACGCCGTATTCCTGGCCAATGGCCGTGGCGGCAGTGGAGACTGAGCGCAGCTGTGCGCCGTCATAATTGGAGGGTCCCCAGGAGTTATTGACCGCCACCACGTTTACGCCGGCTTTGGCCGCGGCCTGGATGTAAGCGTAGCCCTGAATGGCGCTGGAGACGGTGCCGGCTCCGCTGTTGCCCAGAAACCGTACGGCCATGATCTGCACGTTAGGGCTCACGCCGGCAACACTGTCTTCATCAGCCTGTACATCGTTGTTCCACTCCGCGCCGATAATGCCCGCGCAGTGGGTGCCGTGGCCGATGTCTGTATCCATGGGGTCACTCTTGTCCTTCTCGCCATTGACGTCGCCCAGAACATTGTAGCCATATTGGCCGCCGCCCATTTTTGTAAGCGTGTCATAGTTCAGGCCATCGTCCCACATAATATTCTTTAAATCCGGGTGTTCGTAATCCACGCCGCTGTCCAGTACGGCCACTACGGGCTTATCACTGGAAGTAGTATACTGTTTCCAGGCTTCCACCGCGTTAATATCCACCGCGGGGTTGACTGCGGCTGTTGGATCGCCGCTGTTCATCTTATTGTCCAGGGCCCACTGGTACGGATAGCCTTTATCGGTTGGCTCTCCCACGCCGTAGGGCTCTACGTAATAGTTGGGCTCTGCAAATGCCACGTTGGGGTTGTTTTGCAGAGCGGCGATGAGGCTCTCGGTGTCCTGATCACTCTTGACCAGCACCAGGCTCTTGCCCGTATCCGCCGCTGCGCTGCGCAGCAGTCTGCTGGCTTCATCCGGTATGGCTGCCGTGTCCTCCACGGTCATCAGCTCCTCGGTCTCGTAGGCCGGTGCAGCGCTTCGGCCAAGGCCGTTGGTATTGTTGAGGGCTGCCGCGCCGCCGTTCACATAGACAACGGCCTCGCCGGGGACATAGTCCACCCCGGGAGTGCCGAGACTGGCGGCTGCGTCATTTTCCTGGGCCAGTGCCGAAGCTGGCACGGCGGACAGGATCAGTGCCAGGCTTAAAGCGATGGCTAAAATTCTTTTTTTCACGTTTTTCTCCTCTCGTCTTTTATCACTACATTTTATTATAACACAGAACCGGCCTGCCTTTGCATGCCGTTTACATAATATTTTGACCGTTCGTCATATTTTATCTTTATTCATTGGTGGCTACTGCTGCTCTGTCACCGGGCCTCTGACCAGTTTTCCCTCAAAGGCCTTTTCTGTCCGGCCCTCCTGTTTTTCGTTCTCGTATAGATAGAGGGTGTCGCCGTCAATTTCATACTGGCGCGCCATGCTGTTTTCTCCGCCCAGGTTCATCAGAGTTTCACCTTCGATACCGCCGCTCGCAAAGCCAGTGATCTCAAAGGTTATCCGGTCTCCGTTCACGGTATACCTGCCGCTGACTGTGGTGATAATATCCCTTGATTTTGCGGATACCACGCGCTCCTCAAAGGTTCCGTCGCCATTAAAGGTCAGCTGGTAGGCGCCCTGATCGGTTCCATCTGCTGGCTGCTCATGCCAGGAGCCTTCAAGGCTCGCCTGTGCGCCTGTGCTGCAGGCTGTCACAGCCAGGCACAGGGCCAGAGCCATCAGAGTAAGCATTATTTTTTTCATCGGTTTACCTCCTGTTTTCTTCTTCATTTAAATTTGAGCCAATCATACTGATCTTCGTCATAAACACACCGTCCTTGCAGCGGTATTCAATATAACCGCCGTGGGCGTCCACAATGCGCTGTACGCTGGACAGGCCCAGACCTCTGCGGCCGCCACCTCCTTTTTCACCCAGCCCGGCAGTTGTCAGCTCACCCCGAGCGTCCGCTGCCGAGGTGGTGTTTTTTAGGACTACCACCACAGAATTGCCAATCCGGCCCACCCGAAGATCAATCATCCTGCGCTCCGGCGCCACAGACTGGCAGGCATTATAAGCGTTTTCCAGAATATTGGAGAAAAGGACCGTTAAATCCACCGGACCGACGCCCGGACGCTCCTCCAGCTGGGCCCTGGCCGTAAGGGTAATCCCGCTCTCACGGCATTTGCCATAATAGTACTGGTAGATGGTATTCAAAATATAATTGTCCGAAACCGGAGCCGATGTCTCGGATTGCACACGCGCGTCGTAGGCAGCGATATAGGCCTGAATGGCTGTGGTATCTCCCTTTTCCGCCATCTCTCCGATGAGCCGCAAATGGTGGCGCACATCGTGCCGGATCATGCGGGTGTTCTCAATGCTGGCGGTAATATTTCGGTAGTTAAGCTCCTCAAGCTCGATCTGGTGCTCAAGCTGCCGGGCCTTCTCCTCTGTTTCCCGGCTTTTGTTCATCTGGCGGGCTGTAAAGAAAAAAATGCCAAAGGAGCCAAACACGCACAGGGTCAGGCTGTAAAAGACAAAGACCACTGTGTCAAAATCAAAGGTTACCTGAGTATAGCTGGCACCGTAAAGCAGCAGCATCACAATGATGGTCAGGCACAGGTAACGGCTGGTTTTGATATCCATCACCCGCAGCACCGGGCAGACCATCCTGCGCATAAACAGGACCAGCGGCGGCAGGGTCACGATTTCGACCAGCAGGATAATATAGAAGGAGCCGCCCTGAAGCATGACGCCGGCCTCCCTGGCGCTGTTCCAGAAGCCGAAGGCTTCGTATCTCACCAGAAAGGCGTTGGCGCAGGAGGCCACAAAAACCGCGTAGGCAAAGCCCATTGAAAAAACCAGCAGCTTTTTGACCAAAGTGCTGCGCACGCAGAACAGAAACAGCAGAAAGCACAAAAGCAGAAAAATGTAAAAGATCATGCTGTTCCCGTTAAAGGCGGCCTCGGCATCCTGGCTGTGAAGCCGCTCGTTAAAGGCCCAGGCCAGGGTTTGCAGGATTGAGAGCATAAGCATAACGATAAGGTTCAGGCCTGCCATCCTTCCTGCCGGCAGGCGGTAATCCCGCGGGTCAAAGGCCAGATAGCACAGGGCCGCAACGGGCGCCACCTGCAGCCAGAACCCCAGAAAATACCGGATAAAAATATTGGATTCCAGCAAAGGCGTTATCTCCCTTCAATTTTTGAAAACTGATAATCAAAATATTTTTTTCGGATAGCGGCTTTATCCTTGCGGCTGAGGCTGTACTCCTCGCCGTTTTTCAGGGTGCAGCAGCCTGTGTCCATGGTCTCAATATAATCCATGCTGGTAATCAGCCCCTTGCGGAGCCTGAGAAACCATTCCGGCGACAGCTGCTTTTCAATCTCCTTCAGGGGATAATAGACACTGACCACGCCATTATCGGTGTAAAAGCTGGTCTCGTTACCCGTGGTTTTGATATAAAGAATACTGCTCTCCTTGATTTTCAGTTCCTCCCGCCGCCATTTAACCTGAATGAATTTCTCCACACTGTTGTATTTTTGCAGATATTTCTCGAAGGTACGCCTGATCCGATCGGGCGTTGGCGGTTTTAATACATAGTCTAAGGCCTCCACGTCGTAGGACTCCACAGCAAATTCGTTGGAGCCGGTCAGGAAAACGATCTGAGCCTGACGGCTCTTCTCCCGGATCGCCCGAGCAATATGCAGGCCGGATTCCTCTCCCATAAAAATATCAATAAAGGCCAGATCTGGCACGTTATTCTCAAGATAGCCAAGACAGCTCTCAACCTCTTGAAAACAGTGCAGCTTCACGGGAGTCTGGTAATCCTCCGTGGCTTCCTGGATGCAACGCTTTGCCTCCTCCAGTTCCAGCTGGTTGTCCTCGCACAGCAAAATTTTCATCAGTCATTTCTCCATTTTTATTGATTAAGGCCATTATAACAGATCTTTGTTTATTTAACAGCATTTTTAGATTTCTGTATGCAACTAAAAAAGACAGATGCGTCCCGCGCATCTGTCTTTTAAATGATAAATTTACTCGAGCGGCTTACCGTGTCCTTTTTCTGCGGTAAACATAGCCCGCGCCAAAAATGGCGGCCAGTGCCACGATGCAGGCAGCGCCGGCGTGCTGCGGGGTTTCAAGAATACCAGTGAGCACGTTGCCGCTGGCTTTTGCGCCGCCGTCCTGATGGACGGTTGTGTCTGTACTGGTGCCGCTGCCATTATCCGGCGTCGCACCGCCCTCACTCTGATCCTTTTCAAGAGCAATGGCGTAGGTGCCGTTGAGTACACTGGTGTCTACGCTCAACACTGCGGCGGCATTTTCAGCCCCTTCGGCGTTCAGAGTCTTAGCCTGGGCATCCGGGGCAGCTGCGCTGGTGGTAAAGGGAGTGATGCTCCCATCCTCCCTCACCAGGTATACACCGGTTTTGGCCGCGTCGTAGCCCTCGGGCAGCGGGAAGCTCAGGGTGACGGTTTTGCCCTCTGGCAGGGCCAGGTCTTTGCCATCCTTCTGAGTTTTAACCTCATACAGGGTAAAGGCCTTATAGCTGTTTTTAAGATTAGTCAGGGCCGCTTCGCCCAGGGCGGTTTCGTCCAGCTGTGTGGCACTGAAAATGGTGCCCGGGGGCAGCAGATCGGCGGCCCCAGTTACAGTAACATTCGCATCCGTAATCATTATCTCATCAACCTTATAGCTCAGGGTATATTGGACATTGTTGTTTCCTCTCGGCTGAGAAAGGCCATCAACGGTAATCACACTATTGGCTGGAATCTTTGTGTCCTCGGTGTAAGCCACGCCATTCACACTCAGGCTGGCCGTACCTTTCTGAGCGCTGCTGGTCAGAGCGATCTGAACCGTGTTATCCGGCAATGCCGCCACGTTGTTAAAATCGGTGACGGTCTGCCTGCCCAGACTCTGTCCTGCTTTGTCAAAGCTTTCAACTTCTACAGTAACGGTTGGAGCCGTGGCGTCCTTATCCACCGTAAAGGCTTTGATCATCACATTGCCATAGTTAATGGTTTCGTCGCCGTTTGGCATTTTAGGCGTATCTGCCACGTCAGACCAGACCCACTGGCCGTCTTCCTCGGCGCCGACATAGCTCTGCCCATGCTCAATCTTGGCAATGGACGTGATGGTGCCCCCGTTCTGAGGTATAACGCCGCTGTAGCCCATCTCCATAGGCATATAGCCGCCTCTGGCGCCGGTGATGGTCTCGACCACGGCAAAGCGCTCGCCGGCCTTCAGCTCAACTGGTGTGTCCAGCGCGATGGTGTGGTAGCCGCCGTAGGTGGGCCAGGCCGTAGCTGTGGAGACAGCCTCGCCCGCGTTTGAAAGGTCTGCGCCATCGGCCAGCTTATAAATTTCAACCTCAACGGTGCTGTTCGTATCCACGGTGATGGCAGACACAGCGGTTAAAACCTCGTCCTTTTCCGCGGTAAAAACATTGGCCACCTTGTTGCCTCTGCTGGCCTCGCTCGGCGGAACCGACACAAAAGACTTATAGCCTAAAAAGTCATACTGATAGTTATTGTCATAGCTGAACAGGCCGTTTTTCGGCACATCCACCTGGTATGAGGTGAACTCGCTGACGGTCTGATCATAGTAGGAGATGTAGAAATAGCCTTCTGCATCCACGGAGCCCGGGCCGCCGTCGCCCTTGCCCCAGCTGTTTTTGACAATCCACGCGCCCCGTCCCGGCGGCGTGGTGCTGAAGTTCTCAACACCGTAGGTATCGTCCCATCCCACAATGGAGACTTCGTGGTTGGCCGAAGCATTTCTTGGGCTGTACTGGGCATGGGTTGTCGTATTAAAAATTTCGGTGGTCTTGTCATCCTGATCTGGAAGTGATTTCGCCGAATGGTAGGACACATCCAGCACACCGTTTTCCATGAGAGCGCTCTTAACGGCCTTTAAGGCAGCCTCGTCAAAGGAATAGCCGGTTTTATAGGTGTAGCCGTCCTTATCCACAGCTGTGCCAGTAAAGACACCGGTCTCAGGCAGGTAATCCACGTTCTGCACGTGCACCTCGTCTGCCTCATCCCGCAGGCTTGAAGGCAGGCTCCAGTCACCGCTTTTATCCAGAGTGCCGGCAGCGTTGACATAAGGTGCCAGCGCCTCAGATACTGGCCCAAACCAGGCTGTGGTGTCGGCTGTGGCCATCTGGCGGCGTCCACCAAAATCCAGGACGCTTGCCGTACCCTCCACAATCTGATATCCCTCGCCCTGATAAGGCTGGAAGGTAAACCAGGCCATATAGTGCTCGGAGTAGTCCAGGCTGCTGGCGCTGCCAGCGCCGTTTAGCACTGCGTTGGATTCGATGCTGGAGGTATTGCCAAAAGACCAGCAGGAACCCCAGGGGTCCTGGGCGCGGGTTCCGGTCACAAGGTTTTCATTCCGCAGGTCGTATTTCTCCGGTAACGGCTGCTCCACGCCTCTTGGGGTAATGGCGTTGGTGTCCTGGGGCAGGGTGTAGTAGGACGAATCCAGCCCGGCGGGCAGGCGGCCGCCGTTGTAGTTATCAACACCGCTGGTATCTACTGGAATCTCCGGCATTGCCAGCACGGCAGAGCCGGTAAAGGCCGCAAAGCTTAAGGTTACGCCCAGAGCAGCCGCGAACACGCGCCGTCTCAGAGCTTTTACATCCGATTTCTTTTTCATGGTTGCTCCTTTTAAAATATAATAATGATCATATTATAACACATTTTACAATATTCTGTCCGACCGTTTGTCATGAAAATTGACCGTTTACATAATATTATGTTTTTATTTTAAAACAAGCCGGCTGGATTAACAGCTGGCTTGTAAAGCTTGATGAAAATTGATTATCCCTCTTTCCGTCTTCCGGCCAAAACACTTCCGGCCAGGCACAAGGCCAGCAGGCCCATACAAATCACGGTAGAAAGGGTGCTGTCAGCCACAATGCCGGTGTTGACGCTGGCTTTTTCGGCCTTTGTCTGGCCGGCGCTGCCGTTTTGCTGGTTGTCCTCGCTGCTGCCACCGCCGCCAGGTGTGGTTTCTGCGGCGTCGTTGGTGCTCACTGCCATGCGCTTAAAGACCAGACCGCTGGCCTCCATATCCTTGGAGACATGGGACAGAACATAGAAATAATTCTGATAGGCGATGCCCACAGGCGCAATGGTCTTTGCCGGGTAATACACACTGCAGGAGGCTGTAAGAGCCTGGTCGCCAGCTTTCAGGGTCCAGGTATCTGCAAAGCCCTCAGAGTCGTTGTAGTTTTTAACCAGTCCTGTGGCAATGGCGCCGGTGCTGGTGCCGCCAAGAGCTGTCAGCAGGCTCTGGCCGCCATTGTCGTAATCAGCAGTGGCCTTCTGCCAGGTTTTTCCGTCGTCGCTTGTGCTGTAACAGGTTCCGGCGTTATTGTAAAGGGTGATGATTTCTCTGTCGGTACCGCCAACCGCCAGCCTTGGCGAGGCCAGGGCTTCTGGCAGCTTAAAGCTGGCCAGCTCAGCGGTTTTTTCGTCCGGGTTAATCTGGTAGCAGCTGTCCTGAGCCAGCGTTTTGCCGGCGTTTTCAGGATCTGTCAGGGTTCCTCCGGCGTAGATGAGCTGGTCCTTGTAGTTGATGAGGGTTCCCTGATTAGGCAGGCCGTCGGGCAGCTCGCAGGCTGTGGTCCAGCTGTTTTCGTCCACATTAAAGCGCAGCAGCATTGTTTTTTGCGTATTCACGTCCGCACCCATGAGATAGACGTTCCCTTGCCATGCGCAGGCCGTGGGGTCATACATGAACACCGTGTCTGGGCTGGGCAGCTGCTCCCAGACGCCGCCGCTGCTGTCTGGCACGTAGCGCCAGACCTTTGTCTGGGTGTTGCGCGTATCGCTGATGCCAGTGGTCGTGTAAGCGGTCAGGAAAGAACCGTTAAAGTAGTACAACGCCCCGCCCGTGGCCGCCATGGTTCCAACATCGCCTTTCTGGTCTGCCAGGGTTGTCAGGCTCTCGCCTTGGGGCAGGTTCAGGGTTTCAAAGCCCTGGGCGGCTGCGTCGCTGCCAAAGCTCAGGTTGCTTCTGCCTGTATTCTGGCCTGCTTTAATGACCACCTCGTGCCGTCCCTTTTCTGCCGACAGTTTAGCCTTATCCAGAGTGATGACGTCGGCGCTCCAGTTTACCACAGCTGCGGTGGCGTCTGCGCCGTCAATGGTGATGCTCCCCTTTTCGTTTCCTAAAAAGTGTCCTTTCAGGGTCACGGTGCCATCCTGATCCCCGGCCTCATAGACCACAGGGTTGGGGTTGTTCTGGGCTTTTTCCACGTTCAGGTAGCCGCCGGAGATGCTGTTGGCGGTGTAGTTGGCGCTGTCGGTGGTGCCGCCCTTTATGCGGGTGGCCAGCACGTCGGCGGATTCGTTGAAATATTTGGCTGCCAGCAGAGCCACAGAGCCCGTAACGGCCGGCGTGGCCATGGAGGTGCCGTGCTCGTAGCCGTAGGCCACCTTCTGGGTGCCAATGCCCACGGCGTCGATGTAAAGGCCGGTGGCCGCGCTGGCGTCACTAACCTTGATTTCCAGTTTTAGCTGGAAGGGCTGGCTGGCAAAATTGTCAGGCAGCTGCACAGTGCTGTACTCCCAGAGGTTATAGCGGCGCATGGCGCCTGTGGTGCCATCGACCTGGGTAACCTTGTCCACAACCGGGCATGAGACCGTTGTTCCGTCCTCGCCCACATAAATGACCTCGATTCTGCTAAAGGAACTTTGGACGTTCTGGGCGCCAAAGCTAAAGAAGGCCGTGGGCGCGCTGTCGGCGGCGTTGATGGTGATTGGATTGCTGATGAGTGTCGTGGTTGTGCTGGGCGATACCTCGGTGGTTTTCAGGCAGCCGTTGCCCAGCATGGCCTTTCCTGCCTCGCCGTCCGCCACGGCGTCGCCTGTGTGGTTGGCGGCGGTATCGCTGTAGTAATAGAAGGGCAGGCCGCCGTTCTGGGCCTCTTTATCTGTGGCTCCGGGTTTATCTCCCTCATAGCCATCGTAGATGTAGTTGGCGCTTGGATCGGCAAAGGGCGCCATGTAGGCTGTCTTTTCGTTGGGAAGTGTGGATAAAATGCTGGAGCCGGGCGCGAACACGTCCACGGTCTGCTTTCCGTAGCTGCTGAACACGGCCTTGGTGGCGTCGCTGTTCATGGCGCCGACCACCAGAGTGTAGGCCTTTGGCAGCTGACCGTTGGTGGTGTTGGTTTCCAGATCCAGATTGGTGCTGGAATTTCCAGCCGCAAAAACGCTCACCACACCCTTCTGGCCAAGGGTGGTGATGGCTGTGTTCAGGGCTTCGCTGTAGCTTGGCATACTCCAGGAGTTGTTGATGGCCTTCAGGCGGGTAGCGCTTCCCTCTGCCTCAAGGGTGTCGCAGACTGCTGAAAGATAACTGTAGCCCTGGATGAGGTCGCTTAAAATCCCGCCGCCGGAGCTGTTCATCCCTTTGACGGCAATGAGCTGCAGATCCTCGCAGACGCCGTCCACGCCCCGCTTATCCCATGAGGCGCCGATGGTGCCTGCGCAGTGGGTACCATGGAGCATGTTGTCCATGGGATCGGTGGGGTCGGTGGCTGTCAAATCGATGCTACACACGTTCTTCCCGTAGGTTCCACCGCCGTCAATGCCGGCGAGATCAACGCCGGTCTCGGCTTTATCCCACATCTGTGTGGCCAGATCGTCATTGGTGTAGTCCACGCCGGTATCCAGCACGGCCACAGCCACATTTTTACTGCCTTTATTGCCCGCATTCCAGACAGGCTTTGTGTTAATGTCCACGCCGGCAGTGCCGCCCATCTGGCCTCGGTTATCCATACTCCAGAGACCATTAGACATATCCTGCACAACAGGATCTTGATTTATAGCGGTTGCCGGTACCCCGGCGTCCTGGCTGGCTTCGGTCTGAAGTGGACTGGCTTCCGGCTGGGCTTTCGCTTCATCGCTGTCGGGTTTTTCGGCCTCAGCCTCAGCATCCTGAGTCCCGGCGGATGGCGTCGGCTCTGCGCTCACCATGGCTGAGGGCTCTGCCGCTGCCTGGCTGATTTCATCCGCTGTGGCTTCGTCTGTGCTCACCTGCACCCGATAGTTGGGCTCGGCAAAGAGAACGGAGGGGTTGTCCTTCAGGCTTTCGATAAGGGTCTGGGTGTCTTCCCCGGCCGCTGATTCCACCAGCACGAGCTGCCTGGTATCTCCTTCGGCTGCCGAACGGCTTTTGAGCAGGCCGTTTTCGGCCGCGCTGTCGGAGATGGTCATCAGGCTGTCCACAATCTGAATATCCGAAGCGCTCCGGCTCCGGCCGCCGTTCAGGCTCTGCAGGCCGCCCTCAACACAGACTATGGCCTGCCCTTCAACATAGTCGCCGGTGATGGCTGGCGTCTGGCTTTCCTCCGCCAGAGCTGTCAGGGGCAGACTGCCAAAAACCAGCAGTGCGGTCAACAATAGACTCAGGTACTTTTTCATGTTTTACTTCCTTTCACGATTGATGTTGTTTTTATTATAACAGATTTTTACCCATCCCGGATGACCGTTTGTCCCGAAAAACAACCGTTCGCATAATATTCATAAGCCGGCTGGATTAACAGCCGGCTTATAAAGCTTGATGAAAATTGATTATCCCTCTTTCCGTCTTCCGGCCAAAACACTTCCGGCCAGGCAAAGGGCCAACAGGCCTGCGCAGACAGCGGCAGAGAGGGTGCTGTCTGCCATCACGCCGGTTTTGGGGCTGTCGCTGCCCGGATTCACGGCCGGGGCGCCTTTAACGGTTACCTCGGCTGTAGCCACGGCGGTTCCGGCCTTGGCGGTGATGACAGCTTTGCCGCCGGAGATGGCAGTTACCAGGCCGTTTTCATCCACACTGGCGATCTCGGGGTGGTCGCTCTGCCATAAAATGGTCTTGTCCACAGCGTCAGCCGGGCTTGTCTCTGCACTCAGCTGGCCGGTTTCGCCTTTGGTCAGGGTCATTTTATCCGGGCTCAGGGTCATGCTTTCCACGCCCTGGCTGGTGATGGTCACCACGCAGCTGGCGGTGACAGTCATGTCCGCGTCGCTGGCCGCGGTCACGGTGACCACGCCAGGCTTGAGGGCAGTGAGCACGGGCACGGTCTCGCCGTTCATGCTCACAGTGTTGTCCAGGCGCACGCTGTCCACATCGCCGCTGACGCTCCAATTAATCCGGGCGCTGGCCGGGCTTTCTGAGCCTAAAAGGCTGGCCTTAAGGCTCAGGGACTGCTCGGGCGCGTCGGCTGTGAGCAGCAAGGCCTTTTCGCTGTCGCTCAGGCTCAGACCTGTGGGGTGGTCCACAGCAAAGCCGCCATTGCGGGAAATGTTGTTTTCCACGCAGGCTGTGGCCGCGAAGGTCCAGCAGGAGCCAAGATTTCCCTGGTTGCGGACTGGGGTCAGGGTACCGGTTTCTCTCAGGTCAAATTTCGCGGGCAGGCTCTGCACTGGCGTCTGGGCGCCGTTGGCTCCGTCCAGTGACGCGGTCAGCGCCCCGTTCACCGAGGCGGTATCCTGGCCGCCAAGGCTGATGTCGTTGATGCGCACCTCTGGCAGGCTGTCCACCATTTCGGTGTCTTCGGGCAGGACGCCCTTTGCGGCTGTGGCTGTGGACACGCTCTCTTTGTAGCTGCTGCTGTTCACATCGCAGGTGTAGGCCCGGATGTTAAAGAACACGCCCTGGGCGCCATAGTCCACGGTCTGGCCGTTCTGGCTGATAAAAGAAACTCCCTCCGCGGGCTCGATGCCGCTGGTGGCGTTTTGAACATTGGAGGCTATACCGATGGATGCGCTGCCACCGGGCTCCTGGGCCTCCAGCCGCACGTTAACTGCGAAGCTCCCGCCCTGCGGGATACGAATGGCCTGATTTAAGGCCTCTGTGTAAAAGCCAGCGTATTTTTTAACGCCCTCAGCCACCTTCTGGGTCTGGCCGTTCTGGGTAACGCTGATCTCGTACCGGGTGTTGGCGTCGCCAGTAACAAAGGATACGGCCTTCAGCAGCTCATCGCCGCTGCCCGCGCCCTTAAAGACCTCAGTGGTCGTGAAAGCGGCGCTGCTGTTAATAAAGCTGACAGTACCCCAGGGGTCGTTCATATACTGGCGGTTATAATTGTCAGGCAGTTCATCGGCCATAAAGACCGTAGGGTTGTTCATCATGCAGTAGGCGTCCTCGTAGGACAGGTAAAAATATCCCTCGTCTCCCGCTTGATCGCCCCAGGAGTTTTTGACAATAAAGGCTCCGTCATGCTCCGGCATGGGGATTGTAACATTGGTGTAGCCAGCAGTCTCAGCTGCTGCCGGGTTGCCTGTAAAATTTTTGCGGCTGTAGTCATCGTCCCAACCCACCACGGTCACGATGTGGCCGCCGTCTGCTTTTTCTATGGGATAGGCGTAGCTGCTGTCCACATACAGGTTCTGGCTGTCTGAAGTCCAGTAGGCATTGGCTGATTGGATATAAATGTCAGCCGCGCCATAGCTGTACACGGCGTTTTTAAGGTTATCCACCGCGTTCGCCCGGTCGCTGTTGGGCAGGTACAGGGCATTTTGGACATGGTACTGTGCCTCGTCAGATTTATCCTTATAATTGTAAGGACCCTGATCGCTGTAGGGATGGGCAGCCTCGGTGACCGGGCCGCTCCAGTGCGACAGGTAGGCCATGGACATCAGGAAATGACCGCCGCCGTTTGGGCCCAGATCCCAGGCATAGCCGCTGCCTGTACTGCTCTTGTCAGACATGGCTGTGAGCATGTTCATCTCGGAGAGATCCAGGCTGCTCACCGCGTCCTTATCCAGCTCTTTTGTCAGGCTCAGGGTGTAGGGCTGGGTCTGGGAGAAGCTGTCCTCCAGACTGGCCACCTTTAGCAGGTATCTGCCCGGGGCCGCAGCATAGCGGATGCTCTGGCTCTTTCCCTTGATGGCGGACTGGGCCAGGGTATTGCCTGTGCCGTCGCAGAGGGTCAGGCTGTAGGAGACGCCATCCGGCGGGGTCAGGGTTAGGTTGAGATTGGCGCTGTTTCCAAGCTCGAAGGCGTAAACGTCCACGTCGCCGCTGTTGTGCAGGGTGGCCTCAAGCCTTCCGGGAAAGCTGACGGCCGTGGCCGCGGTCACGCTGTCATTGGGCTCGTAGCGGTCGCCCTCACCCTCACCGGTCTCATAGGTATAAGTATACACATTGCCCGGCTGCACGCCCTCGGCATCTGGCAGCAGGCTCATGACCTTGAGGGTGGTCGTCTCTTCGATTTTGATGGGCGCGCTGTAAACGCTGCCGTTGTCCGCCGATGGGTCGGTGCCGTCAGTGGTGTAGCGGATCTGGGCGTCCTGGGTGTCGCAGCTCAGAGCTATCTCGGTTCCCTTCTGCACCCATCCCGACACCACGTTTGCCTTAACCGGCGCCGGTACCACGGTGTAGCTCCAGCTGGATGTGGGCGAATAATTGCTGCCGTCTGCGTTCACAGTGCAGGCCCTGATATCAGCGCTCTGGTTCAGGACAATGGGCGCTGTGTATTCCCGGCCCTTTGTCAGCGGATCGCTGCCGTCGGTGGTGTAATAAATCCTGGCGTTCTCATCATTTGTGCTCAGAGTGACGTCTGTGCCGTAAATGGTGTATTTCTCCTCGCCCGGTGTGGCTGTGACGCCGGACAGCACCTCGGTGGTGATGCCTGCAAAGCGCACATTATCGCCATAGGCTGTGGGCGTGGTAGCGTCAGCGGGGCTCATGCTGAAGCTGGCCGCCCCTCCGCCGGGCAGTGCCTTGAGGGCGCTGCGGATGGCAAAAATACGGCCGACCTCCACGCCGTCCACGTTATTCACATCGCTGTCTGCACCGCCGTTCAGGCAGTAAACGCCCGAGGCCTCTCTCAGGTACAGGGCCAGGTTATAGTTGGTGATGAGGGCGTTCATATCCGCAACGGTTTTGCCCTCGCCCATGTAGCCCATATCCCGCAGGGCCTTTTCGAGGTCGCCTATGGTGCTGCTCTTGTATCCATCCTCCTGGCTGTTCGCACTTAAAATGGTCTTGTAGATGGCGTCGCCGCCGCCTTCATAACCCCTGGTCTGGTGGGCCAGATAGCGCCCAAAGAGGTACCAGCTGCCATAGGGCACACTGCTGTTACTGCCTGAGGGTACATACCAGTTCTTGAAAATAAAGGGATAGGTGCTGCCATTGGTATTGGCCCACCTTATCAGTGTTGGCACCTCATAGACGGTGGTGGCGTTGGCCAGCCCCGCGATGGCGATGGCGCTCTGGGAAAAGGTCTCATTGAGCCAGCTGTCCGAATTGCCGCCTGTCTGGGCGTAGTTGATGAGGTGCTGGAGCTCATGGGCCAGGGTGGACATCATGACCTCTGTGCTGGCGGACGAACTACTGGACATGTTTAGCATATCCATGGCATTGCCAGTGGCGTACTCTGTTCCCGCAGGCAAAAGATCAGCGGCGTAAAAAAAGCCGGCATAGCTCATGGGATAAAAGACAAAAGCGGTTTTGCCGTCGTTGTCCACGTCCACGCTGTCCCAGCTGCCAAAGGCGTTTTCCAGCTGGTCGTGGATCTGCTTGTCAATGGTTTCAGCAAAGACCTGAGCCTGGGCGTCTGTCAGCTGATCCCGGTTGGCTGTATCCCGCCAAATGGTGCAGGTCTCGCCCACAGCGGCCACCTCCGCGTTAAAATTGCCAGGTTCTCCGTTATAATAATCCGAATAAAATGTCTTGGTGTCGCCCACCTTGTACGCTGTTGCCGGAGCGTTTCTCAGCCTGGGGGTCTGATTCAGTGCCGGCAGGTTTTCCTGATTCAGGTATGGGGTCAGGCATCGTCCGCCCGCGGCAGCTTCGCCCTCTGCCGTTCCTCCGGCGTTTATATCCAGCCCTGGGCTGCCCGCCGGCGTGGCGGGAATCCCGGTTGCCTGAGTTACAGGCAGGTCATCGTCCGATTCGATATCCAGCTTCAGGTTTTCGGACATCATGACGTTTCCGGTGTAATCCGGCCCCTCTAAATCCACGGCCGCGGACTGCTGCGCCAGAACCGGCGTCCCCAGCAGAAGGGCCAAAAGCAGTGTTACGAGTACTCGTTGCCGATATTTTTTGTACTTCATTGCTCTCCTCCAATTTTTACTTTTATTTTATTATAACATCTCGGACATTTTTCATGGAGACCGTTCACATAAAAAAACGACCGTTTGCATAAAATTTCAAATTTTACTGGATAAACGGTTGTTTTTTTATGTGAACGGTCATGATATTTTGCCTTAAAAAAATGAAAAAACAGCAAAATATGATATAATTTAATAATGAAGTAAACAAATGAATGGAGCGTATTCGTATGATGATTGAAATTGCGATCTGTGAAGACCTGAAAGATGACCGCGACGCCATCAGGTCTTTGGTTGAAAATGAAATGCAGCGCCGGGGCGTTACCTGCCGCATCGTCACTTTCGCGGACGGTGAAGCCCTGCTCAAAACTTTCTCTCCACAGCGCTATTCCCTGATCTTTCTGGATCTCATTCTCCCGGGAATGACGGGTATGGAGGCAGCACGGAAAATCCGCGGTCTCGATCCGGACTGCGGCATTATTTTTACCACCGTCACGCCCGACTACGCCCTTGAGGGCTACCGGGTCCGGGCTGTGGATTACCTCTTAAAGCCCCTGGACCCACAGTGCCTGTCCGATGCCCTTGACCGATTCCCGCCTATAAACAATACAGAGGATGAGCTTCTGATTCCCATCAGCAGTGCCCAGTCCTCCCAGGAGGTGCCTGTCTCCATCATTGACTACGCCGAAATCTCCGGAAATTACCTCCTTATCCACATTGGTGGGCGTGTGATTCAGACCTATCTCTCCCTGCGCGCACTGGAGAGCCAGCTGCCTCAGAGCACCTTTGTCCGTGTCTCCCGCTCACATCTGGTGAACATGAACTCCATTCTGGCCATCGACGGCGATACCGTATTGCTGTCCAATAACCATACCCTTTATATCAGCCGCCGCCGCAAAAAGCAGGTACAGGCCAGCTTTAACCAGTTTTTACTCGAAAAAGCAAAGGAGGAATGACATGCGCTCAAAACTGTTTTTTATTCTGGCCCTTCTGATGTTTCTGAGCCTGCCCAGCGTCAGGGCCCATGCCGAAACCACCGCCCCCGACCGCGTGGACAGCGCCGAAGCGCTGAGCCAGTGGCTGGACAGCCATAAGGAAAGCGGCGGCCAGGTGGCCCTGGACGCAGACATCGAGTGGGAGGGGTATTTCAAATTCCTGACCAAGGCCCCGGTGATCATCGACGCTGGCAGCTACAGCTTTCATCTCAACTATCGGTCTTATCTCGGTTTTTCCGGCCCGGTGACCATCAAGGGCTCCCCGCTGCCCGACGGCGTCCTCTTCGACGGCGAACAGAACGCCCAGCTCTCTCTGGATGATGGCGCCAGGGTTGTGGCAGAGGGCGACAACGTCACTGCGGTCCAGACCCGCTGGAGCCAGGGGTTGTCCACCTGTTTTGCGGATATTTGCGTCACGGGCCGCCAGGCCACCGCTGTCCGGCTGGCCGGGGGCGATCTCTCCCTCTCCTGTATCCGTCTCTACGCCAGCGGCGAAGGCGCCGCCTGTCTCGATGCCGGCGAGGGCACAGCCGACGTGTTTTTCTCGATTCTCAAGGCCACAGGGCCGGACGCCGTGTCTCTGCGCTCCGGGGCCGGCTCAGTGGTAGATACTGCGGCCTGCAGCCCAGAGCCAGAGGACGCTGTGCTCATCCCGGCCAGCCGTCACAAAATCGGGCTGTGGGTTGCCAACAGTGACTCCTTTTTCTATAAAAGCATCCAGGATACCGAACCCCTGCCCGGCCGCGTCGAAATAACCTTTGACAAGACCGAAAGCACCCCTGCGCGCAGTCTTTCACTGGACTGGACGCCTGAGACCACCCCGCCCGCTGTTCCGGGCAGCTACACGGTCACCAGCGTTCTGGAGCTTCCAGAGGATTTCACCGCTCTGCTCGGCGATTTTAAGCCCACTCTGTCCGTACAGATGGTGGACCCGTCCAGACCCTACCTGAAGCCCATTTACCAGCTCAACGCCGACGGCGTCTGCGCGATCCCTTATTTTAAGACCTTTAACTCCAAGGATCATCATGAAATCCTGTATCTCAGCGAGGACAACGGCAAAAGCTGGCACAGCGTCCCCTCCGACAGCGGCAAGGGAGACCGCTACATGAGCTATAACCACCTGTCCATCCAGTTTAAAAACTATTTTGAACCAGGCAAAACCTACCTCTTAAAAATGGAGGTAGAAAGCCCAGAAATCTCCGGAACCTCTAATATACTGGAGATCACCCTCTCCGATGACGGCAGTCTGGACATCTTTAGTTTTGACGGCGACCGGGATTTCTCCGACCGGGACGACAGCCACAGCGATGTCATACCTGTCTCGCCTGACACACCTATTGATACTGCCGCCGCTGACGGAGAAACCTACAGCAGCAGCGAAGTCATGGACATGGTAGAAGCCAATCCCGGCTATACCACCTTTTTCGGGGAAGGCATCCAGGCCTCTGTGGACTCACAGGCCCTCGCAGCTCTGATGCCCGGCGCGGACGATACGCTCACGGTCCAGCTGACCGCCCTGGGCGGCAGCCGCTACCGCGTCGCCTTTATCAAAAAAAGCGGCGAGGCTGTGACCTTTTCTGACCCCCCGCTGCTTGTAAGAATTAACATCGCGCTGCGTGAGAACGAGACGCCTGACCAGCTCAGCTTTAAAACCGAGGACGGCGCCGCCGCGGACATCGCCGCCTACAACAGCGAAACCGGACAGCTGGAGCTAAGGGTGAGCGTCCCCGGCGTTTACACCCTGTCCTCAGACTGGAGCGCGCCGGCCGCGCCAGCCGCCGCACTGCAGGCACCCTCGCCCGGGCCGATATGGATCGGGCTGGCTGTCCTGACTGCCATCTGCACCGCCGCCCTTATCATCGCGCGCCTGAAAAAAAGAACCGTCTGAGTTCCTCCGGAGGATTATGTGAAAACATCTGATTCACCCCGAAACTGGCTTTTCCTGGCGGCAGCCCTGCTGCTTGCCTTTCTGCTTTTTACTGCCAGCTATCGCTTTAACAATAAATACACTGCGTCTGCGCCCGAGGAAAACGGAAGCATTGTGCGCATCAGCGCAGCGGACCTTTCGGGCCGCCGCCCTGTCTTTCTGGCCAAAGGCTGGGAATTCTACCAATACCAGCTTCTGACTCCGGACAGCTTTGCCAACGCACAGCCCATTCCCAATGCCCGCATCACCATCGGACAGGTCCAGGGCTTCGATCTCGGCCACGGCAGTCCCCACGGGTCCGCCACCTACCGCCAGACCCTTGTGCTCGATACCGAGGCGGCAGACAAAGGACTGTTCCTTGAGCTGCCCGAAATCTATGGCTCCTATCAGCTCTATATCAACCGCCAGCTGGCCGCCGCCGGAGACGGCCGCCGTACCTCGGTTCAAAAAATCCGCCTGCCAGAGGACACCCGACAGGTCGAATTGCTGCTCGCTGTATCGGATTACCGCCATTTTTACAGCGGGCTTACCTACCCGCCTGCCCTTGGCACCGAGCATACCCTGAACCTGTTGTGGACTGCGCGTATTACCTACACGGCTTTCACCTGCTGTCTCGCCCTGCTGGCCGGCGTTTTTCTCCTGGTCCTCGGCCTTAAAACCCGGGGGCTGGCCGGATCGCTGCCCTTTGCCCTGCTCTGTCTTGCCTATATCGGGGCATCGAGCTACCCGGTGGTTCACATGCTGTCCCTCGGCGGCGATTACTGGTACAGCCTGGAGCACCTCTGCTATTACCTCCAGTTTCTGCTCATTATGCTAGTATGCGGCCGGCTGTCCGGCCTGTCCTCCAGAGTCCAGACTCCTGCTCTGGCATTGGCGGGCCTTGTCTGCGCCGCTGTCCTCGTCTATCCTCTCTGGCTCAACCGTTTTCCCCTGAAAAGCATGGCGGTTTTCAGCCTTCTCATCGACGTCTACAAATGGGGCACCGTTTTATACCTGGCTGTCCTTCTCATAATGCGCTTTCGCGAAATGCGCGGCGTGGACATCGCCCTGGGCTGCGGCGTGGCTGTCTTTGGAGCCAGCCTTGTCTGTGACCGCCTCTTTCCCCTGTACGAGCCCATTGTGGGCGGGTGGATGGTGGAAACCGCCGTATTCCTCTTTCTTCTCATCCTGTCGGGAGTGCTGCTGAACCGCAGTATCGACGCCCACCGCAGGCTTTACCAGCTGGAGGAGGAAAGCCGCTACACAAAGCTGAAGCTCCGCCTCGAGGAGGACCGCTATGCCGGGCTGCGGGAGCACATCGCGGCAACCTCCAGGCTCCGCCACGATCTGCGTCAGCATTACCGTCTTATGCAGCGCAGCCTGGAGCAGGGCGATTATGCACAGCTCAGCAACTATCTGGAGGCCTATGCCGGCGAGATTCCAGACGGCCCGGGCGGGCGCTACTGCGCACACCAGAGCGCAAATCTGATCATCGGCTATTACCTGGAGCAGGCTAAGGCACAGGGCATCCATACCCACTGCCGGGCCAGCCTGCCCGAGCAGCTGCCCTTTGGCGACACCGACCTCTGTGTGCTGCTGGGAAACGCCCTCGAAAACGCCCTTGAAGCCAGCTTACTGGTGAAAGAGCCCTTTCTCACACTGAATATCTCCATCCAGAACACCCGCTTTCTGGTGCTTCGCCTGTCCAACCGCTGCCTGCCGGATACAGCGCCATCGCCCGGCCGCTCCACCAAGGACGGGGACCATTCCGGCATCGGGTTATCCAGCATAAGTGCCATCGCAGCAAAATACCAGGGCTCTGCCCACTGCCAGGTTCAGGACAGCGTCTTTACCCTGTCGGTGATTCTTCACGCCGACAACGCCATTGGCTAGTCCGCACAATTTCATAAAGCAGTTGACCTCCCGTGTTATAATAAAAAATGATGACAGAACATGGGAGGTATTTTTTATGAACCGTATCCTTTTAGTTGAGGACGACACAAGCCTGATTGACGGGCTGGAATATACACTGATCAAAAATGGATTCGATGTCCACATTGCCCGGACCGTGCAGGATGCCCTGGCCCAATTCTCTGCGGAGACCTTTGATCTGCTTCTGCTGGACCTCACCCTGCCCGACGGCACCGGCTTTGATATCTGCCGCAGCGTCCGCAGGCACTCCGAGGTGCCAATCATTTTCCTGACCGCCTCCGACGAGGAGGTCAACATCGTCATGGGGCTGGACATTGGCGGGGATGATTACATCACCAAGCCCTTTAATCTGGGCGAGCTGGTGTCCAGAATAAAGGCCCTGCTGCGCCGGGCAGGAAAGCTCAGGTCTCCCGTCCTGGAAAGCCACGGTATCGCTGTGGATCTGCTGAGGGGCAGCGCCACTAAAAACGGTCAGTCTCTGGAGCTCACCGCTGTAGAGCAGCGCCTGCTGATCCTGTTTCTACAGAATCCCGGCATCGTGCTGAGCCGGAACTCCATTCTGGAACGTCTCTGGGACAGTCCGAGCGATTTTGTGGACGACAACACCCTCTCCGTCTATATAAGACGCCTGCGCAGCAAAATCGAGGATGATCCTAACCATCCCGCCCGGCTGCTCACTGTTCGGGGCATGGGCTACAAATGGCAGTCTGAAAGCCCTGGTGCCTGATGATGAACACGATTTTCAATAACAGAGATATCCGGCGTTTTTTTATCGCCCTGGGGATAACGGCCCTGGTTCTCCTGGTCGCAGGTCAGCTGGTCGCAGCTTCTCTCGCCGCCAGCACCCGGAACGCACTCTACACCCGAGACTCCGAGCTGGCCGGCGCGCTGCTTGATAAAGGACTGCCTGCCGCCGAGGTCGCAGCAGTCTTTACCAGGGACCCCGGCGCCGGGCAGGGAGAGGCCGGGGCAGCCCTGCTCAGAGAGGCTGGCTATACGACAGATACCCCTGCCGTTTACCTGCCTTTTTTATCCGCTTTCCGGCACAGCACCGCGCTCTCTCTGTTTGCCTTCGGCCTTGTCTTTGCACTCTCTGCCGCTGCGCTCTGCCTGCTGTATTTCCGTTCCCAGCAGCGGACTATCACTCAGGCCGAATGCCAGCTCAAAAGCTTTATGGCAGGCAGCACCGAAGCGCGGCTGGAAAGCGATGCAGATGGCAGCCTGTACAAGCTTTTTGCAGACATCAACAGCCTGGCCACCTCCCTCACCGCCCATCTGGATACAGAGAAAAAAGCAAAAGCCTTTCTCAAAGATACCCTCTCCGATATCTCTCACCAGCTGAAAACGCCGCTGGCCGCCCTGAGAATGTATAACGAGATTCTTCAGGAGGACGGCGCCGACCCCGAGGTGCTTTCCCGCTTCACCGCGAAGGTAAACGCCTCGCTCAGCCGCATGGAAACTCTGATTCAGAACCTTCTGAAGATCACCCGTCTAGATGCAGGCGCCATCACCCTTAAGCCTGCTCTCAGGCCCATTCAGGCCATGATGGACGAGCTGTCCCGCAGCTTTGAAACGCGGGCCAGACTCGAGCAGAAAGCCCTGAGCTTTTCGGGAAGCCCATCCGCCCGGCTTTTTTACGACCCTGACTGGCTCACCGAGGCGGTCAGCAATCTGATAAAAAACGCCCTTGACCATACCAGCGCTGGCGGATGGGTCTCAGTGAGCTGGGATGAAAGCGCAGCAGTCACCCGAATTACAGTCAAGGACAACGGCAGCGGCGTCCACCCTGAGGATATCCACCATATTTTCAAACGCTTTTACCGTAGCCGCTTCTCAAAGGATACCCAGGGCGCCGGGCTGGGGCTCCCCCTTGCCCTGGCCATCACCGAAGCTCATAAGGGCACGCTCTCGGTGGAGAGCAGCCCGGGACAGGGGGCTCTGTTTACCATGACCTTTTTAAAGATGACAAAATTGTAAGCTTTGGGACATCTGCCCGTAAGCTCACCATGTTATCCTGTTAGCAGATCAAGAAAGGCGGTAAACAACATGAACTTACTCACAGTAAAAAAACTGACAAAAATCTATGGGGACGGCGACGCCAGGGTAGAAGCCCTGAAGAACGTTTCCTTTAACATCACAAAGGGCGAATTTGTGGCAGTCGTAGGCGAATCCGGCTCTGGTAAAACCACATTGTTCAATACCCTCGGCGCTTTGGATACACCGACGAAGGGGCAGGTTTTTATCGACGGCAAGGATATCTTCTCCATGAAAGAGGAGCAGCTTACCATTTTCCGGAGACGCAGCATTGGTTTTATCTTCCAGTCCTACAACCTGATTCCTGAGCTGAGCGTTGAGCAGAACATCATCTTCCCCCTCCTGCTCGATTATCAAAAGCCAGATCAGGCCTATGTGGAGGAGCTTATGGCAGTTCTCGGGCTCAGGGAGCGCAGAAGCCATCTGCCGCGGCAGCTCTCCGGCGGGCAGCAGCAGCGTGTGGCCATCGGCAGGGCTCTGGTCACCCGTCCCATGCTCATTCTGGCCGATGAGCCCACCGGCAACCTGGACAGTCAAAACAGCCGCGAGGTGATTTCTCTGCTCAAATCGACCTCCAGACATTACCGGCAGACCATTCTGATGATCACCCACAACCCCTCTATCGCACAGCAGGCGGACCGGGTGCTTCAGGTTTCTGATGGTTTCCTCACCGATCTGGGAGGTGCCCAGCAATGAAAAGCTACCTCGACCTTGTCTCACAGTATGCGAGGGTGCACCGGAAGAAAAACCGGATCACCGTGCTCTGTATCACCATTGCGGTCTGCCTGGTCACTGCGATCTTCGGCATGGCCGATATGGCTGTCCGGGCCGAAGTCGACCGGGCCATCCGGGAGGACGGCAATTTTCACATCGCCATCAAGGATCTGGACGAGGCCACAGGCCAGATGATTGGTATCCGGCCCGACGTGGCGGTCTCCGGCTGGCTTATTGCTGCTTCAAGCGCAGAGCTGGACGGCAGAGCGTTAATGCTTCAGGGCAGCAGTGAGGCCCTGTCGGCTGAAATGGGGCTTACGGTAAACCAGGGGCACTTTCCCCAGACCGCGGACGAAGCCCTTGTGGACCTGCAGCTTCTTGATGCGCTTGGCCTGAGCATCGGTGACACCGTCACTACCGAGGCGGTTGGCGGCCCTCCGCTCACCTTTACCATCTGCGGTACCTTCAATGATTTTTCCTCCCTTAAGTCAAGAGACCGCCACGCCGCATTCTTCAATGAATCGGGGATAAAGCAGCGGCTTGATGGCCGGGATTCCCAGAAGGTCTACTACCTTCAATTCAAAAATCCCCTTGACATCCGCCCGGGTATCGAGGATATCCAGACCACCTACGGCCTATCCCAAGACCAGATTCAGGAAAACAAACGCCTCCTCGGGCTCTACGGCGTCAGCGGCGACCCTTACGCCTACTCCCTTTACGGCATCGCGCTGGTACTGTTTCTGCTAGTGCTGGTCGCAGGTACCATCATGATTTCCAGCAGCTTTAACATCAGTATTCTGGAGCGGACCCAGTTTTTCGGCCTGCTGCGCTGTCTGGGCGCCTCAAAGAAACAGATTCGCCGGTACGTGCGGCGGGAGAGCTTTGGCTTCAGCCTGCGGGGCATCCCAATGGGACTGCTTGCAGGCACTGTCATCATCTGGATTTCCTGCGCAGCGGTGGGGCATTTTAACCCGACCTTTTACGGAAATCTGCCTCTGTTTCAGATCAGCCCCATCGGCCTGGCCGCTGGTGTAATCGTCGGGCTTCTAACCGTCTTTCTGGCTGCCATGTCTCCCTGTAAAAAAGCGTCAAAGGTCTCTCCTTTAAACGCTGTTACCGGCAATATGGAAAGCAATCTGCCCAGGGTGCACAGGGCGGCAAAAACCAGCCGCCTGCCTGTGGATATCGCCATGGGGACCAGCCATGCTTTTGGAAACCGGAAGAATATGGCTTTGATGGCCGCTTCCTTTGCCATCAGCATCATTCTCTTTTTATCCTTCACGGTATTCATTGATTTTATGTCCCATGCCATGCGCCCCCTCAAACCCAACACACCAGACATCACAGTCGCACTGGAGGAAGAAGGCCTTTATCTGCCCGATGATCTGGCCGCAAGGCTTAATGAGGTTCCGGGAATCGAGCGGGTTTTTGGCCGTAAATACGCCCCACTTCCCGAAAGCAGCGGCCTGTCCGTCAGCCTTATCTCCTACGAGAATCAGCAGTTTGACTGGTCCGAAGCGCTCCTGGTGGACGGCAGCATTGACAGTGTCCGGGAAACACCTGATACTGTACTGGTCAGCTACGACAACCGCCAAAGCTGGAAAACTGGTGACACCATTACGCTGCAAACGCCCGGCGGCAGCAAAGCCGTCACAGTCGGCGGCGTGCTCTCCTCCCTGCCCTTTAACGCTGGCGAAAACGAAGCGATCCTCATCAGCTCAGAAAATACCTTTAACCACATCATGGGTAATCACGGCTACACTGTGATCGACCTGCAGGTAAATGAAGCTGCCGGCGATAAGACCCTGGACACAGTCAGCGCCCTTGCCGCAGCTGCGGAAAAAGCGCACAGCGGCACCCCAGGCTATGATATCACCGTAGCGGATTCCAGACAGAGCAATCAGGAGGCCCGCTCAGCCTTTTACACCATGTCCACCTTTGTGTACGGCTTTCTGTTTATCATTGCTCTGATCACTGTATTCAATATCATCAACAGCATGAACATCAGTGTTTCCAGCCGCATTAACCAGTACGGCGTCATGCGCGCTGTGGGGATGTCTGGCAGGCAGCTGGTGCGGATGGTCGCCTCAGAATCCGCCGCCTATGCCCTTGTTGGCTGTTTGGCCGGTACGGTTCTGGGCCTGCCCCTGCATGCCCTTCTGTATGACCGGATGATTACAATCCGCTGGGGCGATGCCTGGAGCCTGCCCTGGCTGCCCCTGGTCATCATCATCGGTTTGTCCTTAGCTACCACCTTCCTGTCCATCATCGGGCCAACCCAAAAAATCCGCCGTATGGACATTGTGGATGTCGTCAACGCGGAATGAAACAGGTGAAAGGTGGAAAGTGGAAAGTTTTGGTGCAAATTCGCCGTGCGAATTTGATCAGAAGCGGCCTGCGGCCACAATCTCAATCGCTTTTGCGCATACAAAAGGGTTTATACACCTTCCACCTTCAACTTTCAACTTTCAACTAAAAAAAGACCGGTCTCCCGGTCTTTTTCAATTATCTTTCCAGTCCCAAACCTGGTTTTTCGGGCATAATCATGGTCTTGCCATTTTCCATGATCACGCCGCCTTTTACAGCTACGTCGGTCAGGGTCAGGTGTGCGTCAAGGTCTGCTCTCGTAATGTTTTTCATGGCAGCGCCCAGGCTGGCAGCGGCGGTTACACCGATGTTGCTTTCTTCCGCCATACAGCCCAGCATGCATTCAACACCAGCCGCTTCAGCGATAGCGTTAATCTTAAGTGCTTCACGGATACCGCCGCACTTCATGAGCTTGATATTGATCAGGTCAACCGCGCGCATTTTGATGGCTCTCATGGCATCCTTTGAATTAAAGACGCTCTCATCACTCATAATCGGAATTGGAGAATGGGCGGTGACAAATGCCAGACCGTCAAAATCATGGTAAGGAACAGGCTGTTCGATCAGCTCGATGTCATAGTCCGCCAGCTTGTTGATCACAGAGATGGCTTCCTTTGGCGTCCAGCCCTGGTTAGCGTCCAGACGGATTTTAACATTTGGGCCCACTGCGTCTCGGATCGCTTTAACGCGCGCCACGTCTTCCTCCACAGTGGTGCCGACCTTTGTTTTAATGGTGTCAAAGCCTTCTGCCACATGGGTTTTTGCTTTTTCAGCCATATAAGCCGGGTCATTGATCCCAACCGTCATGTCGGTTTCAAAAGTATTGGAATTTCCGCCTAATACCTTGTATAAAGGCATGTTTGTGATTTTACCGATCAAATCATAGCAGGCGATGTCAATGGCTGTTTTAGCCGAAGGACAGTGCGCAATGGCGCGGTCCATAATCCAGTAGATTTTTTCAATATCCATCGGGTCACAGCCGATAATATCCTTTTCCATAATATGGATACCGGCTTCAATGCTTTCCAGGGTTTCGCCGCTGATCAGAACTGCTGCAGAACCTTCGCCAATTCCGACAAGGCCTTCATCGGTTTCAATCTCAACCAGAATCTGCTCCGCATGGGTGATAACTCCCAGTGAGATGCGGAAAGGTTCAACCAAAGGAATCTTGACACGTTTCGTATTGATTTTCGTAATTTTCATTTTAGATACTTTCTCCCTTTATTCTGTTAAAGTTCCTGTATGCAACGCAAAAGCCTGGGTTACCAGGCTTTTAACGCTTTATTTATATTGAGTGATTTACTTTCCCGGAAAATGGCAGGCGCACATATGGCCATTGCCTAAATCCTTGAGCTCAGGGGTGCATTCCTTACAAATCTGCTGCGCTTTGTAGCAGCGGGTATGGAAACAGCAGCCGCTCGGCGGATTAGCCGGGCTTGGCAGGTCGCCCTGAAGGATGATTTTCTCCCTCTTAGTCTTTTCAACCGTCGGGATAACCGACAGCAGTGCAATGGTATAAGGATGGGATGGATTATTGTAAAGCTCATCCTTTTCTGCGTACTCAACAACGTGACCAAGGTACATAACCGCAACCTTGTCAGAAATGTGGCGTACAACACTCAGGTCATGGGAAATGAACATAAAGGCGATTCCCATATGGTGCTGTAAGTCCTCCATCAGGTTAATGATCTGTGCCTGGATGGAAACATCAAGAGCGGATACAGGCTCATCACACACCAATAGCTTTGGCTGTAAGATGATTGCCCGGGCAATGCCGATTCTCTGGCGCTGTCCGCCTGAAAACTCGT
Organism: Eubacterium maltosivorans; assembly: GCF_002441855.2. Taxonomy (NCBI): domain Bacteria; kingdom Bacillati; phylum Bacillota; class Clostridia; order Eubacteriales; family Eubacteriaceae; genus Eubacterium; species Eubacterium maltosivorans. The sequence continues at coordinate 1,650,578 of NZ_CP029487.1, forward strand.
GGGGATAGCGGCGGATATACTGGGTATTAAGCCCGACAAGGTCCATGATCTCAAGAACCTTTGCCTCACGCTCCTTGCTGTTCATATCCGTCTGGATTTCCAGAGGCTCACCGATAATTTCACCCACTGTCATTCTCGGATTCAGTGAAGCGTAAGGGTCCTGGAACATCATCTGAAATTCCTTGCGTTTTGCGCGCAGGGCCTTGCGGTCCAGGGTCATAATATCTTCACCCTCATAGATAATCTGGCCTTCAGTCGGCTCAATCAGACGTAGAACCGAGCGGCCCATAGTGGACTTACCACAGCCGGATTCCCCTACAATACCGAGGGTTTCACTGCGGTTGAGGGTAAAGCTGACGCCGTCCACCGCTTTGACAAAGGCTTTTTCCTTGCCGAATCCGCTGCCTTTGATGGGGAACCATTTTTTCAGGTCTTTAACTTCCAGCAACACATTGTTTTTTTCTTCTGCCATTAGTTTTCTTCCTCCCATCGATCGGTATATTTAAAGCAGCGTACCTGATGGCCGTCAAGGTCAACAAGCTCCGGACGTTCTTTGCGGCAAATATCCTTTGCGTACTCGCAGCGCGGACAGAACAGACAGCCCTCCGGCATATCGTTAAAGCTCGGCACCATCCCTTTGATGGTCGAAAGCTTTTCTTCTTGGCCGCCCAGCTTTGGAATACAGCTGATCAGGCCCTGGGTATAAGGGTGCAGCGGCTTTTCAAACACTGTGTCCACATCCGTGTACTCGACCACCTGGCCCGCGTACATAACCATAACGTTATCGGCAACCTCAGCGATAACCCCGAGGTCATGGGTAATCATCATAACCGCAGTCCCGGTTTTTTCCTTGAGCTCATTGATCAAATTGAGAATCTGAGCCTGGATGGTAACATCCAAAGCCGTTGTCGGTTCGTCACAAATCAAAAACTCAGGATTACAGGAGAGCGCCATGGCGATCATAACACGCTGGCGCATCCCGCCTGAAAACTCATGGGGATAGGAATTAAGACGCTTTTCGGCATCTGGGATCTTGACAAGATCCAGCATCTGAATCGCGCGTTCCCGGGCCTGTTCCTTGGTCATATCCTCATGAATCAAAACAGCTTCCATAATCTGCTGTCCAACCGTATAAACTGGATTCAGGGAGGTCATGGGTTCCTGGAAAATCATGGCGATTTCCTTGCCGCGGATTTTCCGCATCTCTTCCTTGTCTTTATTCAGCAGGTTTTCACCTTTAAAATCAATTTCACCGTTGACAATCTTCCCTGGCTTACCAATCAGCTGCATAATCGACATCGATGTGATACTTTTACCACAGCCAGACTCGCCTACAACCCCAAGTGTCTCGCCTTTATCTACAGAAAAACTAACACCATCAACAGATTTAACGACACCTTCATCGGTGTAGAAATAGGTTTTAAGGTCTTTTACTTCTAATAATTTCATGTCGTAATCACCGCTTTCTGATCTTAATTCTTCAACTTCGGATCAAGGGCGTCTCTGAGGCCGTCACCGAACATGTTAAAGGAAATTACCGTGATAATAATGGCGATCCCTGGGAAGATACTATACAGTGGATCACTGTTAATATATGGCTGCGCGTAGCTGATCATGGAACCCCAGCTCGGATCTGGCGGCTGGATACCAATACCGAGGAAGCTTAAGGACGCCTCGGTCAGAATCGCACTTGGAATACCAAGGGTTATCAGTACAATAATGGTTGAAATACAATTTGGAATCATGTGCTTCATGATAATGCGGAAACCGCTTCCGCCGCTGGCAATACAGGCTTCAACGAATTCCTTTTCCTTGAGCTGCATAACCTGCCCGCGGACCATTCTGGCTGTCTGCACCCAGTTGACAATCGCAAGAGCGATAAACAGACTGGTGAGGCCAGTACCAAGAGCAAACATGATCGCCATAGCCAACAGCAAGTCAGGGAATGCCGCGAAGATTTCCATGATTCTGGAAATGACTGTATCCACCTTACCGCCGTAATAGCCCGCCAGCGAGCCGAGGGTAACACCCAAAATTGTTGCGATAATCTGGGCAACAATCCCTGCTGAGAGGGATACGCGGGTACCGTAAATAACACGGGATAAAATATCACGGCCGTATTCATCGGTGCCGAATAGGTGCTCACCTGAAGGTGACTGAAGGGCAATGGCCAAATTCTGCTGATTTGGATCATATGGAGAAATAAGCGGAGCCAGAATTGCGACAAGCGCCAGAATAATAATGACTCCCATGCAAACCATGGCAACCTTATTTTTCTTCAGGCGGTTAAAGCTGTCCTTCCAGTAGCTTTTTGACTGGATGACAATCTCCTGTCCTGTCTTCTCCTCAGCATAGTTGTTTCGTTTATATCCAAGATTTGGTGTCTTCATTATTTTTTACCCTCCGTAACTCGAATTCTTGGGTCAATGAAAGCATAAGAAATATCGACCAGAAGGTTTACCAGTACAAAGGCAACGGCAACATAGAGCATGGCGCCACGCAAAAGCGGAAGGTCACGGTTGTTGAGGCTCGTAACCAGGATGTTACCAATTCCTGGAATTGTAAATACTTTTTCAATGAGCATGGAACCGCCAAGCATGTAGCCAAGCTGCGTCCCCAATAAGGTGACAATCGGAATCAAGGCGTTCTTGAAGGCATGCTTCCACATAACCACGCTTTCCTTTACCCCTTTCGCCCTCGCAGTACGGATGTAATCCTGTCCGATAACGTCCAGCATGCTCGTACGCGTGATACGGGCAATGGATGCGGCATACCGCGTTCCCAGTGCAATACTCGGCAGGATAAAATAAATGGGCGATGAAAACCCGGAAATCGGCAGTAAATCAAGCTGCAGGCCGAAGATAATCTGTAGAATAATGGCAACCCAGAAAGATGGTGCAGAAATTCCTACGATAGAGAGTGTCATTAATGTTGAATCCAGTGCCTTACCTCTGTAAATAGCAGCCAGCATTCCACAAGTCACCCCAATAATAACGGCAAAGACAAAAGAACATGCTGCTAACTGAAGCGTAATGAAAAAGCTGCGGGTTAATGTTTCCATAACCGGCTCTTTTGTGAAATAAGAAGTCCCCAAATCACCATGAAAAATCCCAACGAGAAAATCCCAATATTGTTGGAATAAAGGTTTGTCCAATCCTAGCGAATGACGCACTTGCTCAACAGTTGCAGGATCTGCACGTTTTTCAAGCATCAACGCAACAGGGTCACCGGGCAGCACATTCATCAATAAGAAGACAATAATACTGATAGCAAAAAGTACCAGCAATGTCTGCCCAAGTCTTTTTAGGATATATTTACCCAAACTGTTTTCCTCCTTTTTAATTTATAACCATTTAAAATACACGGTAGAACAAAACCCTACGAGTTGTCCTACCGTGTCTTTAAACTTATAAATAACCCTTTATATCACTTAGGATAATTCTGCTGTTTCAAAATGGAAACGGAACATATCCGTAACTTCAAAGTTCTTAACTGCAGAGTTCATCAGATAATATTTGGTTTCATGACAAATCGGAATAGCAGCGTAATCCTGACGTGTAATCATCTGATCAGCTTTAGAATAGATTTCCTGACGTTTTGATTCATCGGTAATCTGACGACCTTCATTCAACAGAGCGTCAAATTCAGGATTCTGATATTTACTTGAATGTGTCATTGTAACGATCGGTGCAAAACGCTGATAAATCATTCCATCCGGATCAATGTAGTCAACATACCAGTTGCTGACGCCCAGCGGAATCTGTCCACCTAAATCCATATCGTTGTAAGCAGCGCCGTCAACTTCGCTTAAATTAAGTGTAAAGCCTGCTGCGCGTGCCTGGTCCTGAATAGCAGTTGCAATTTTGGTTTTGAACGGATATTTTGAAGATAATGGCACATCAATGGTGTAACCATTCGGGTATCCTGCTTCTGCCAATAACTGTTTTGCTTTTTCTGGGTTGTATTCAAATGCAGGTGCTGATTCATTGTATCCGATAAGGCCATCTGGAAGGAAGGTCTTAGCTGGAACAGCAGTACCGTTTAATAAATCTTTGCAGATCGCTTCTCTGTCGATCGCATAGCTTAAGGCTTCTCTTACTTTAACTTCAGGAATCATTTCAACACTGGGTGTTAAGTAAATTTCCCCGATTGGCATGAAAGAGTGAATGCTGTCTTTGATGTCTGCATTGTCCTTATACTGTGGATATAAGGTAGCATCTAACTGAACAATATCGATGTTGCCCTTCTGGAATTCCATAACCTGTGTGTTGGCATCTTCCATAAATTTGAAAGAAACACCAGCATTTTTGGCTGGCTCGCCGTGATAATCTTCAAATTTGGAGCATTCGATTCCCTGTCCTGCAACATAGCTGTCCATTTTATATGGGCCGGTACCGTAGAGCACGGTTCTACCCCAATCTTCACCAGCATCTTTACAGGCCTGTTCTGGATAAATGGCCACGTAAGCTGTAGCAATAGTAGAAGTAAATGGGCTGAAAGGCTGTTCCAGCACAATATCAAACTTCTGGTCGTCAATAATTTTAAAACCTTCCAGGGAGGTAGCTGTTTTGTCAATCAATGCCTGTGCGCCCACGATCTGGTCGATCATAGAGCCCATAACACCTTCGGTTAATAAACGTTCAAAGGAATATTTAACGTCAGACGTTTTCACAGTTTCTCCATTATGGAATTTAACGTTATCCTTCAATTCAAAAGAATAGGTTAAACCATCGTCAGAGATTTTTGGCATTTCCTTGATCAATTCTGGTGCTAATGTACCATCATTTTTCAGGCTGATTAATGGCTGTGTGATCTGATCAGCAACCATCATTAAATAACTACTAGTCTGTTTCTGTGGGTCGATCGGTACATTAGGATCCTGCATTGCTACACGAACCTTACCGTCTGAAGATGTTCCCCCAGAAGAACTTCCACCGGTTCCACAGCCTGCAACGCCGATGGCAAGTACGGCTACAAGCAGCAGAGCAAAAAGTTTTTTTACACTCTTCATTTCTTCGTCCTCTCTCTTTTTTTATTTTGAGTATATGGATAAGCAGCATCCTTAAAACTTGTTTAAAAAATGCTACAAACCGTTCGTTATTATAATATAAAAAAACAGATACGTCAATTTTCTTCGCTAAAGCTGAATATAAAAAAACTCTAAAAGTCGGCTGTTTAAGCCAATTTTAGAGTTTATGATTAAATTTGGCAGGGGCAGAAGGATTTGAACCCTCGGCACGTGGTTTTGGAGACCACTGCTCTACCAACTGAGCTATACCCCTACAGAAAAATGGCTTTTGCATAGCAAAAGCGACTGGTGTTGTTCGTGTATTAAATTTAAATGGTGGGCCATCAGGGACTCGAACCCTGGACACCCTGATTAAGAGTCAGGTGCTCTAGCCAACTGAGCTAATGGCCCATTTGTGTGACCTCAGATTTAAGGTACTCGTATATTATAGCCATATCGATGCTGGAATGCAAGTACTTTTTTCGATTTTTTTTATTTTTTTTACATGGTGTACCATTTAGTGAAACAGAGCTGCCGTTACAGGCAGCTCTGCTGTGTGCTTTCACACCTTCAAGTCAATTTCTTTCATATCCAGCAGGTCCTTATTGGCATCCAGTACAGGCTGTACCTCCTCCTCAATAAAGTCCACCACCTGCTGCGGCGCGCGGCCAATATATAAAGAAGGATCGAGAATGCTTTCGATGTCTTCTTCTTTAATCCCAAAGGTACCGTCCGCCACAATGCGTTCGATGAGGTCATTGGGTTTGCCTTCAACCTTGACCGTCGCGCCCGCTTCCATGGAGAGCACACGGATTTTTTCATGGAGATCCTGACGGTCTCCGCCGTTTTTCACACCTTCCATGATAATATTTTCAGTCGCCATAAAGGGCAGCTCATTCATGATATGCTGATGGATAACCTTTGGATAAACCACCAGGTTTTCAGAGATATTGATCGCAATGGAAATAATAGAATCTGCTGCCAGGAAAGCTTCCGGCACAGAAATACGTTTGTTGGCAGAGTCGTCCAAAGTTCTTTCAAACCACTGGGTGGCTGCTGTGATGGCTGGATTCAGAGAGTCAACAATAATGTAGCGCGCCAGAGAGCAGATGCGCTCGGAACGCATGGGGTTTCTCTTATAGGCCATGGCTGACGAGCCGATCTGTGTTTTCTCAAAGGGCTCCTCTACTTCCTTCAGGTGCTGAAGTAAACGGATGTCTGTGGCAAACTTACTCAGACTCTGAGCAATACCGCTGAGCACTGCCAGAACCTGGCTGTCAAATTTACGGGGATAGGTCTGTCCTGTGACAGCGTAGGTCGCCTTAAAGCCCATTTTTTCAGCGACCAGCCTGTCGATCTGTTTTACCTTTTCCTGATCATTTTCAAATAAATCCATAAAGCTGGCCTGGGTGCCGGTGGTACCTTTGGCCCCGCGCAGGCGGACAATACTGATGAGATGGTCCAGATCCTCCAGATCAATCATCAAATCCTGAATCCAGAGGCTGGCACGCTTACCCACAGTGGTGAGCTGAGCCGGCTGGAAATGTGTAAAGCCCAGAGTGGGCAGATCCTTGTATTCCAGCGCAAATTTAGTGAGAGCATTGATGAGGTTCAGCAGACACTTGCGGATGTGTACCAGACCCTCCGTATAGGTGATAATATCTGTATTATCCCCTACATACGCACTGGTAGCGCCTAAATGGATAATCCCCTTAGCCTTGGGGCACTGTTCCCCATAGGTGTGCACATGAGCCATGACGTCATGGCGCAGGATTTTTTCTTCCCTGGCGGCTGTTTCATAGTCAATATCATAAATCTTGGATTTCAGCTCCTCGATCTGTTCGTCGGTGATGGGCAGTCCCAGCTCCTGTTCAGCTTCTGCCAGGGCAACCCACAGCTTACGCCAGGTTGAAAACTTGTTATCGGCAGAAAAAATCCGGCAGACTTCCTTGGACGCATAACGCTCAATCAATGGACTCTCGTAAAATTCTTTCATCTTCTTACTCTCTTTCTCCTATCTATTATTAATGCGGTCATGCAGTGCATGCCGATGCTAAAAACGCCTCAATCCGGTTGAACCCTTCTTCGATTTCTTCCATCGAGGTGGCAAAGGATAAACGGATATGCTCTGTGACGCCAAAGGCCTCACCCGGTATGGTAACGACCTTCTGCTCATTCAGAAGCCTCTGTGAGAATTCATATCCGGACCCAATTCCGTATCTATTATCCTCGATAACCCGGCTGATGTCTACAAAAATATAAAAAGTACTCTGGGGATAGATATAGCTGAGCTGTGGGATTTTGTCCAGACGGGCCATCATAGTCTTACGGCGCTCGTCAAAAATACGGATGATCTCATCCACCACCTCACCTTTTTCCTCAAGAGCCGTGATACCTGCGTACTGGGTAATGGTCGACGGGTGAGAAATCGTATGGCCCTGAATCCGCTTCATACCTGCGATTATGTCTGCGGGCGCCGCGGCGTAGCCCAGCCGCCAGCCAGTCATGGCATAGGTTTTTGAAAACCCGTTGACCAAAATGGTGTTGTTTTTGATTGCTTCTCCTAAAGAGGCAATGCTGACCGTTTTATTACCATCATAGACGAATTCTTCATAGATTTCATCGGATATCACCAGAATATCTGCCTCCACAGCCACAGCCGCAAGAGCCTGCAGCTCCTCACGGCTGTATAATACCCCTGTGGGGTTTACAGGCGTGTTTAACATCATAGCCTTAGTTTTATCTGTGATAGCTGCTTTCATCTGCTCTGCAGTCATTTTAAAGGCATTTTCAGGGTCTGTATCCACCACTACAGGCACGCCGCCTGCCAGCTTAACCATTTCCGTATAGCTGACCCAGTAAGGCTTGGGAATAATAACCTCATCCCCGGGGTTCAAAATAGTCTGTAAGGCCACAGAAAGACTGCTTTTGGCACCGCTGTTAACAATGATCTCATCCATGCCATAGCTCAGGCCGTTATCCTCCTTCAGCTTTCTGGCAATGACACTGCGCAGCGCCGCTACGCCGGTCACTGCATCATATTTTGTATGACCGGCATCGATGGCGGCCTTAGCGCCATCACAAATGTAAGCTGGCGTGGTGAAATCGGGCTCGCCTGTTCCAAAGCTCACAACCGCTTCGCCAGCTTCACGAAAGGCCTTCGCCTTTTCTGACAGGCTCAATGTCAGGGAATCTATACAATTTTCTACTTTTTCCGATACTCTCGTTCTCATGATCTACTCCTCATAAATCCGGTAAAGCCGTTCGATTTTAACCGGCTGGTTTGTGCAGTCATCAGTCTCAACCACAATCCCGTTAATCTGCCATGGCCGCGCTTTTTCAATGACAAAACGCTCTGGCCGTTTGGTCACCATATTATTGATAATAATATCCTTTTCCACACCAATAACCCCATTTAAAGGGCCTGTCATACCCAAATCAGTAATATAGGCGGTGCCGCCGGGCAAAATCCGCTCATCTGCAGTCTGCACATGGGTATGGGTTCCCACCACAATGGAGGCCTTTCCGTCCAGATAATACCCAAAGGCAATCTTTTCAGAGGTGGCCTCGGCGTGGAAATCCACGATCAAAAGATCAAATTTGCCCTCAATTTCCGGCCACACTCGGCTGAACAGGTTAAAGGGTGAATCCAGCTCCGGCATAAAAATCTGTCCGGACAGGTTCATCACACAGATGGTTTTGCCATTGTGCTCAAAAAAATCATAGCCCTTGCCCGGGCAGGGCTCCGGATAGTTAAGGGGTCTTATGATCCTGGGGAATTTCTCGATGTAATGGACCATTTCTTTTTGCTGCCAGACATGATTGCCCATAGTCATGACATCAATGGGCAGGTTAAACAGCTCCCTGGCATTTTTTTCGGTAATGCCGTTTCCACCGGAAGCGTTCTCGCCATTGACAATGGTAAAATCAATCTGATATTCCTCAATCAGGCTAGTCAGCTGTTCCTTGAGCACTGTTCTCCCTGGCCGGCTGACAACATCGCCAATCATTAATACTTTCATTGTTACTCCAGTCTTCTTTTTATGAATAAATAAAAGGGAAGGGGCTTTGCCCCTCCCCTTTTTTAATTTTGAATCGGATCGCAGATTCCTTTGAAATTTGGACTCCCTTTCGGAGCACAGATTTCTCAAAAGCCTTTCCATCCTTTCAGGATGGCTTTTTCGTCATCTGCGTTAGCTTCGTTACCGCTCACCCGCTCTCGCTCCTGTTCGCTGCCAAATTTCTTTGAAATTTGGACTCTACATCGGAGCACAGATTCCTCAAAAATCTTTCCATCCTTTCAGGATGATTTTTTCGTCATCTGCGTTAGCTTCGTTACCGCTCACCCGCTCTCGCTCCTGTTCGCTGCCAAATTTCTTTGAAATTTGGACTCTACATCGGAGCACAGATTCCTCAAAAATCTTTCCATCCTTTCAGGATGATTTTTTCGTCATCTGCGTTAGCTTCGTTACCGCTCACCCGCTCACGCTCCTGTTCGCTGCCAAATTTCTTTGAAATTTGGACTCAGCGTCACTTAGCATACTCGACGGCTCTGGTTTCGCGGATGACGTTGACTTTGATATTTCCTGGGTATTCCATTTCAGATTCAATCTTCTTGGCAATATCGCGGGACAGCATCATCATGTCGTCGTCGTTGACAGAGTCTGGTTTAACCATTATGCGCACTTCACGCCCAGCCTGGATCGCAAAGGATTTTTCGACACCATCAAAGGAGGTGGCGATTTTTTCCAGTTCTTCCAGCCTTTGCACGTAGGAGACAAGTGTTTCTCTCCTGGCACCGGGTCTTGCGGCTGAGATGGCGTCAGCAGCCTGCACAAGCACAGCCTCAATGGTTGTGGCTTCCACATCGCCGTGATGGGCCTCTACCGCGTGGATCACATTTTTATTTTCCTTGTATTTCTTCAGCAGGTTTACACCAATTTCGACATGGTTTCCTTCAACCTCATGGTCAATGGCTTTGCCGATATCGTGCAGCAAGCCTGCGCGTTTTGCAATTTTAACGTTGGCGTCCAACTCAGCGGCCATCAGGCCTGCCAGATGGGCAACCTCAATGGAATGCTTGAGCACGTTCTGTCCGTAGCTGGTACGGTATTTCAAACGTCCTAGCAGCTTGACAACTTCGGGATGTAATCCGTGGATACCTGTGTCAAAACAGGCCTGTTCTCCAACTTCCTTGATCTGAGCATCCATTTCTTTTTGAGATTTTTTAACAATCTCTTCAATTCTTGCTGGATGGATTCGTCCGTCAATAATCAGTTTTTCCAGTGACAAACGGGCTACTTCACGCCGGATCGGATCAAACCCGGAAAGAATAACGGCTTCCGGTGTATCATCAATGATCAGGTCGATGCCCGTCAGGGTTTCCAATGTACGAATGTTGCGGCCTTCACGGCCAATGATACGGCCCTTCATTTCATCATTTGGCAGGTTGACCACGGTAATGGTATTTTCTGCCACATGGTCTGCTGCACAGCGTTGAATGGACTGCGCAATCAGTTCCTTGGCCTTTTTGTCTGCTGTCGCTTTGGATTCAGCCTCGATCTGGCGGATCATTACCGCCGCTTCGGCACGGGTTTCCTTGGCAACATCATCCAGTAAAATCTGTTTTGCTTCTTCAAAGGTCATGCCTGAGATACGTTCCAGTTCTTTGACCTGTTCTTCGTAGAGGCTGTCCAGCTTTTCCTGTTTCTTATCAAGCTCTTTGTTCTTTCTTTCGAGCTTGTCCTCATTGCGCTCGAGATTCGCTGCCTTTTTATCCAGGTTCTCTTCCTTCTGGATCAAACGGTTTTCCGTTTTCTGAAGCTCGGCGCGTCTCTCGCGGTTATCTCTTTCAATCGCTTCCTTTAAAGCTAAGGATTCCTCCTTGGCATTAAACAGCATTTCCTTCTTTTGGGCTTCGCCCTCTTTAACTGCATCGTTTACGATTTTCTTGGCTGTTTCTTCAGCACTATTTATCTTGCCCTCAGCAACGTTTTTGCGGATAAAATACCCAACGCCAAAGGCAATGACTATACCAACGATTAAGCATATAGTTAATATGTCTATAACATTCACCTCCCTAAAGTAAATATTTTGTTATTATTGTTTTTTTAGACACTCATTATAAAGTCTATTTTATACTTTTTTGAATTTAGTGTCAAGAATCAATGCCATGTTAGAAGTTTATATTTTACCGCTTAAGTACAACTTAAACAAGCCGGCCCGCAGGCCGGCAGTTTATACATACACAATATTGATGGATTTGTTGAGCTCCTTAAGCAGGTTAATAAGCCGCTGAGTGATCTTCCACTTAGAGCTGAGCGCATCGGGAAAATCCGGGTTCTGGTGGGCTGGATTGATGGAGTTGCCCAGAATCAGATCGAGATGGGTGCAGTGATTCACCAGCAGGTCTGCCAGAATGGACGCGCCGTTGTTTCCTTCAAAAACCTCATGGCCCCGGCGCTTGTAGATGTAATCTTCAATGATATTGACGGTTTCCTGAATGGTCAGTACCCCTTCGGTCACGAGATCGATGGACTTCATCCGGCCGACCGGCGGCACCCGTTCCGACATGGTCTCAAGATCAATGTCAATTTTCTCGTCGTACTCCCGGGATACAATATTGCTGGCGGTGCCTCCGCACACCACCTTTGTTCCCTTGGCCTCGTCCAGAATTTCTTTGATCATCTGATCCTTTGTACGATCCAGAGGCGGACCTGAAAACAGCGTCACATACTGGTGTTCCTCGGCCTTCATCACCACAACCGTTGTGTCGTCGCCGGGCTCGCCGCCATACAAATCATTACAGGTCTCAATCATCCGCATGGAGATATCCTTTGACGTAATCATCTTTTCATCATAGGTACGTGCCAGCAGATAGTCTGCCGCGTCCTCCCACTGCCAGCCAAAATTGAGCAGCGTCCCGACCCCGGCGTGGATTACACCGTCACTGAAAAAACCGAGAACATCGTTCTCCTCAATTTTCATGGTGGTTTCATAGATCTGTTTGCCCTGAAACTCGATAGGATGGCGCTCAAGCTCTAAAATTTCCCCATCCCGGATGTAGACAATGGGTGGGTTGTCAAACTCGACGATATAAAGTCTCCGGGTCTTCCAGTAAACCTGGACGATGGTAAAGGTCGAGTAAGCCAGCTTGCGAACCTGACAGACCGGCAGGGTGGCCTCCAGCGTCTCCACCACATCCTTGAGCGACATCTTATCCTCCAGCATGGTCGCCGCAATGGTGGAGGTCATGGTCGCCAGGATATTGGCCTTCACGCCGCTTCCAAGCCCGTCGGCCAGGACAACGATCACGCTCTCATCATTGATGCGGATTTCCACATTATCGCCGCACAGCTCCTGATGGTGCTTGTTGATGCTGTCATGGGCAATATCGACAAAAAAAGCCATTATTCCTCTTCCTCTCTTGTTCCTACAACCTTTTGCAGCCGGGTCAGCGTGACCTTGGTCTCGGCAGTGGTCTCACCCAGCAGCTCTGCGATTTCATGGGCGACACGCATCTGCTTGTCGATAACCTTCTGGGCCATGTCCAGGGTTTCCTCCTGCATCTTCTGATATGCCCGTTCCTTTTTGATTTCTCTGGAGATGTCCACAAATATTCCCATATACATCTTCTGTCCTGGTATGTAGGTCAGAATTTCCATAAAATGGATATTGCCGCGGGCATAAAGTCCCCGTCCGCTGTAATAATTGCCCTCGACATTGTCCAGTTTTTTAAATGGGTTATAGTCAAAAACTTCTACAAAATTTTTATGCAGCACATCGGTTTTAGCGGTTTTAAACAGCTTTTCGGCCGCCCCGTTAAAATCGACGATCCTGAAATCCTTGTCCAGTACCGCGATGGCGTTTGGCGTCGACGCGATGATCAAATTGGAAATGGCCTCATTGCGGTTGCGCATAAAGGGCAGGCACATATCCAGCTCCGCCATGCCGCAGTAAACAGCCGCGGCCTTTTCACGGCAGCTGTCATAGCCGCAGGTACCGCAGTTCAGCTCATCCTTGGGGGTAAACTTACCTGTCTGCCGCAGGATTTCTTCAATGGCTTCCTCCGGCACACCCGCAAAGAGATTCTTCTTTTCAGATGAAAAGCCGCGACCAAAATCCGGCACCTGTTCAGGCGTTTCCGGGTCTTTCCGGGCATTATTATTAATGTAATCCGTCACGCGCTCGATCCGCTCATACTTGACCAGAGGGCTGTGGGTATTGCCTGGGCCGTTGATACAGCCCTCGACACAGGCGTTCATCTCAATCCAGTACTGGCCCTCCAGCTTACTGATATCATCCAGAAAATCACGGCAGTTTTTGAGGCCGTCAATTTTTATGACCCGCCGGACGCCCTGCACGCCTGGTATGCTGGTCTTTTCTACACCGCCGGCCAGCGGATAAAACCGCGCGACATTACAGCCTGCCGCGTCAAAGCTGCCTGCAGGCATATCGCACACCTCAATGCCTTCTTCCTTAAACCACACATCCAGCTCATCAAAGGTCAGCACCCCGTCAATAATCGGGTTAGCCGAATCAACGGCCTCCATTTTTTTAGAGATGCAGGGCCCCGCAAACACAATTTTGGCATTGGGGTATTTTTCCTTCAGCATCATGCCGTGGGCAGTCATGGGGGAAACCACCTCGCTCAGGTATTCCACCACATCGGGATAGTATTTTTCGATCATCATGTTAACCGTCGGGCAGGAGGTCGTGATCACATGGCGTTTTGTCCCCCAGTAATCCTTGGCATAGTATTTTGAGACCTGCTCTGCCCCAATCGCAGTCTCCTCAATCACTGTGAATCCCAGAGCCCGGAGGCCGCTTAGTACCTGCAGCGGGTCATCTGTATTAAATCCGGCGGGAAAGGACGGCGCAAGGCTCAGAACCACGGGTCCCTCCTCCAGCCACTGCTTAATGCTGGCCACATCGCTGGCCACATATTTGGCATTTTGCGGACAAATCCGAAAACAGTTGCCGCAGCCAATGCACAGGTCTTCAACGATCTGGGCCTGGTTATCCATCAGCTTAATGGCCTTTACCGGGCAGTATCGGATACATTTGTAGCAATTCCGGCAGCTTGCTTTCGTGAAATTAATGACACCCATTGTTTCCCTCCATTATCTGATCAAACAGCTGGTCAACGCCCTCTGGCTTAACCGTATAAATATGCTCATCAACCTTAACTGCTACCCCATCGCTGCAGGCGTCCAGGCAGAAAGTCCCCATCAGCTCTACTTCATTCTCGAGTCCCCGTTCAGCCACCAGTTCCTTAAAGCGCTGCACCACCTGGTAGGAACCTTTGACATGGCAGGCGCTGCCAATACAAATATGTATTTCCTTCATTTTTTACTCCTCAATATTGTTCTAATCCCTTTGTTTTTCCAACAGATTAATCCTAGCACGCCTGACAGCCCTTGTCAATTAGTACTGCCGCTTGAATTTTCCGCCATTTTCTGTTAAAATAGTCATATCGAAATCGTTTTATAGATTTATCTATCCGAATTTTTTATCCTAAAGTCAAACCATGGATTCAAAATCGATAGAGTGCGGCGGGAAACGGCTGTGCTTTCCATTGTGAGAAGGATAGATGATAAACGTGCGCACTGCGTTTATTTCCTCCTCACAAATTACAATGGTATAGAAGATTATTCTTTTATATATTTAATTTTCATTATCAAGGAGGAAGAGAAATGAAAAAGAAATTGACGCTGGTCTTAGCAGCACTGCTGACTATGACCATGGTTATCGGCCTGGCAGGATGCAGCAGCAATACTGCTAAAACCGAAAAGCTGGAGCCAGGCTCCAACGGTGAAATTATTATGGCCACCACCACCAGCACACAGGACAGCGGTCTGCTGGATGTGCTTCTGCCCAAGTTTGAAGAAGAAACCGGCATTGCCGTAAAGGTTGTGGCAGTTGGCACCGGTAAAGCCATTGAGATGGGCAAAAACGGTGAAGCGGATATTCTTCTGGTTCACGCCAAATCACAGGAAGAACAGTTTGTGAAAGACGGTTACGGCCTTGAACGTTTTGACGTTATGTACAATGACTTCATCGTTCTGGGCAGCAAGGATGACCCGGCCAAACTGAAGGAAGTCGCTCCAAACGATGCGGTAAAAGCTTTCCAGACCATTGCTGAAACCCAGTCTGAATTTGTATCCAGAGGCGACAAATCCGGTACGCACACCAAAGAACTGGGCCTGTGGGAAAAGGCAGGCGTTACCCCGGCAGGACAGCCCTGGTACATCGAATCCGGTTCCGGCATGGGCGACACCCTGAAAATGGCCAATGAAAAATTAGCCTACACCCTGTCTGACCGCGCTACCTGGTTAAACATGAAAGATAATCTGGATCTTGAGGTTGTTGTCGAAAAGGACGATAACCTGTATAACCAGTATGGCGTTATCGTCGTCAATCCTGACAAGGTCAGCGCTGAGCTGAACACTGACGGCGCAAAAAAATTCCAGGAATGGATTTTAAGCGACGCCGTACAGCAGGAAATCTCAAACTACAAGATTAACGGCGAAGCGACCTTTGTGCCAAACGCCAGCAAATAAGCATTAACTGAATCCAGAATTTATCAGCGTCCGTTCTTCGGGCGCTGATTTTGAATTGACAGACTGACGAGGTTTCTTATGGATTATATTATCAACGGCTTCATTGAGGCTTTCCATCTGCTGATTTCCGGAGATCCGGAAATCTACCAGATTGTCGGGCTTTCTTTATACGTATCCTTCTCCTCCACCATTTATTCCACAGTTCTCGGCGTGCCCCTGGGCATCCTGCTTGGCATCAAGGAATTCAGGGGAAAGCGGATCGTATCCCGGCTGCTTTACACCTTTATGTCTTTTCCGCCGGTCATCATCGGCCTGTTCACCTCACTGGTGCTGGCCCGATCCGGTCCGTTGGGGCATCTAAAGCTTATGTACACGCCCACTGCCATGATCATCGCCCAGGTGATCCTCGTCACCCCGATTATCATGGGCATTGTGTTTAACGACACCACCGTCAACGGCCAGGTTGTGGTGACCATGGGAAAAACCCTTGGGGCCGGCGGCCGGGATATTCTCTTCCTGCTGATCCGGGAGCTTAAGGCCAGCATCATGATCGCACTGGTCACCGGCTTTGGACGGGCTGTATCTGAGGTTGGCGCTGTGATGATCGTGGGGGGCAACATTAAAAACTACACGCGGGTCATGACCACCTTCATTGCCATGAACAATAACATGGGCGAATACGCGGTTTCCATCGCCATGGGTATTATTCTGCTGGTCATCTCCTTTGTGACCAATTCGATCCTTTACAAATATATGGTAGGAGACCCTTATGCAAATCGCGATTGAAAAACTCACGAAAATTTATCATGGAAAAACAGTCTTGTCACTGGACAGCCTGTGCCTTGAATCCGGAAAAATCCACGGAATTTTAGGCCCAAACGGATCAGGGAAAACCACCCTGATGAAATCTGTTGCCGGGCTTCTCACGCCCACCAGCGGCGCCATCACCTATAATGGCCGCACTGGTGATGAAGCCGTGCTGAAAAAGCTGACCTATGCCAGCCATACACCCTATCTTTTTGCCATGTCTGTCTATGACAATATCGCCTATCCCCTAAAAATACGCAAATATGCCAAAGCATCGGCAGCCCCCATCGTTGAGGGACTGCTGCGGGAATTTAAAATCGAAGAGCTTGCAAAACAAAACGCGAAAAAGCTTTCCGGCGGCGAATCACAGAAAACAGCTCTGGCCAGGGCCTTATCCTTTTCACCGGATACACTGCTCTTAGACGAGCCCACCGCCAACATCGACCCTCAGAGCCTGAAAATTATTGAGGCTGCGCTGATCAAAAGAAACCGTGAGGCCGGGCTGACTGTTATCATCATTACCCATAACCCAAGCCAGGCTTACCGTATCTGTGACACTCTGAGCTTTATCGATTCCGGCAGCCTCCTCTTTCACGGCAGTGTTGAAGATTTTAAAGCATCGGATAATCCGGTCATTCAGGATTTCATCACCTTAAATTAAAGGGCAGAAGCCCAAAGGAGGAAGTAATGAACCAACAAACCAGTACCCGCGACAAAGCTTGGAAAAAACGGATCATCCTCTTTTTAACCAGCCAGACCATTTCCCTGCTCGGATCCTCCCTTACTCAGTATGCCATTATCTGGTACGTCACCCTGACCACCACCTCAGGGATCATGCTGACCATTTCCACACTCGTCACCTTTATTCCACAGGTACTGATTTCCCTCTTTGCCGGTGTGTGGGCAGACCGCTATAACCGGAAAAACCTGATTATCTGCGCCGATGCTCTGGTTGCCCTGTCCACACTGGGTCTGGCTTTCAGTTTTTTCATGGGTTACCGGGAGCTGTGGATTATTTTTTTGGTATCGGCTGTCCGCTCAGTGGGTACTGGAATCCAGACCCCCACTGTCAATGCGCTCATTCCGCAGATTACACCCAAAAGTATGCTTATGCGTGTCACTGGCTTTAATGGGAGCCTCCAGAACATGACCATGATTGTGGCGCCAGCAGTCAGCGGCGCCCTTTTGGCCACTGTGTCTGTCGAGTCAACCTTCTTCATTGACGTTGTCACTGCCATCATTGGCATTTCACTGCTTTCCTTTTTGAAAATTCCACCTCACGAACGAGCCCAGTCTGCCAAGAACACAGGCACCATATCCGATTTAAAAACCGGTATTCTCTATGCTTACCGGCATCCCTTTATCAAAGTACTGCTGATTTTTTATGCGTTGCTCATGTTCTTAGTCACTCCTACCGCTTTTTTGACGCCTCTCCTCATTGCCAGAACCTTTGGCGAGGAGGTATGGTATCTGACAGCCAACGAAATCATTTACAGTGTCGGGGCCATGATCGGCGGGCTCATCATTGCTGCCTGGGGTGGTTTTAAAAGCCGTGTAACCACCATCATGGTTTTCAGCACCCTGTGCGGTGTCTTCTGCATTGGGCTGGGCTTCTCACCATTTTTTCTTGTCTTTTTAGGCTTTATGCTCTTTGTGGGCCTAACTGTTCCCTTTATCACCGCGCCCATCACTGTCCTGCTTCAGGAACGGGTGGAAGAAGCCATGCAGGGCCGTGTTTTCAGCCTTGTCCAGATTATGGCAGCCACAGCATTTCCGATTGGCATGACCGTTTTTGGCCCTTTAGCCGATATGATCGATGTGCGGCTGATCATTATTGCCACTGGTATTCTGACCGCCCTGTGCGGCTTTGTCGTTTATCACAATAAAATCCTCCGTTCCCAGGAATATTAGGCATTCAACTTTTGAAATTAACTTTTGTTTTAATCAACGCCTCTTATTGAAAACTTAAAAAGCAATGACTATATTTTTTGTTTGCAATTCTGTTACAATTGGATTTTCTCCTTTAAGAATTCGTTACATTTTAAGGAAATATGGTATGAAATACGGTATAATATTTTCTACAAACAGTTAACTGATCTTCATCATTTTACAGTATTATGTTTAACAAAATCATTTTAGAAGGAGAATCACAGCATGAAGAAGTTTATTCACAAATTTGTTCCTTCGCTTTTATGCGTCTGCCTATTGTTTGCCTATTCGCTGCAGTTTGCACCGACCGTAAAGGCTGCGGAATTCTCACCAAGGACTGAAAAACCGGACTACTATTCTTATCCTTACAGCCGGTCCAGTGGAAATCCGTTTGAGTTAAATCCTTTAACAGGAGGTAACTGTACCTACTACGCCTGGGGCCGCGCCTACGAAATTCTGGGTTATCCGCTTCCAAATAACCAGGTAAACAGCAATCCAAATGGATGGGGCAGTTTCCGAAGCAACGCAAAATATTTCTGGTCTGATAATAAAGAGCTTTATGACGAAGGACGCGGTGGTTTTGCCTACGGGTCAGAGCCTGCTGTAGGTGCCATTGCGGTGTGGGACGGCTCATTAACCAATGGCTGGTGCGGTCATGTCGCTGTTGTCGAGGAAGTCAACGGCAATGAGGTTGTCACCTCCAACTCTGGCTGGAGCTATCGTGATTTTTATATGGACTATGACAATGCCAACAGCATGGGCGGCAATTTCTTGGGTTATATTTACCTGTTAGACAATGCAGATCCTCAGCCAACCCCTCAGCCGACTCCAGAACCAACTCCAGAACCAACTCCTGAACCCACACCTCAGCCAACTGCAGTGCCAACTCCTGAACCTACACCTCAGCCAACTCCTGAACCAACCGTTCAGCCAACTCCCGAACCAACTGCTCAGCCAACTCCTGAGCCAACCGTCCAGCCGACTCCTGAACCCACGCCTCAGCCTGAAAAAGTCGAGACAACCGCGGATGTGGACGGAACACAGGTAAAGGTCTCCGCAGACAGTAAGGTTCTGCCAGATGCCGAGTTAAAGGTTTCATCTGTCAGCGATGAAGTTAAAAATAAAGCGGATCAGGCTGTGAAAAACAAACTGGATCCAGAAGCCGAGATTCTGGAAATTCTCGATATTAAAGCCGTTGACAGGACTACAAACCAAGAAAAACAGCCAGAAGGCGGAACTGTTTCCGTTGAACTTGATCTGAATGAAAAATACAAGGACAATGGCGATATCAAAATCGTTCATTTTGATGACAGTAAGGATGAAATAAATGTCGTTGACAATGCTGTAGCAGACAAAGACAGCAAAACCGTATCCTTTGAAGCACCGCATTTCAGCTACTACGCAGCTGTCAAAA
This sequence comes from Eubacterium maltosivorans, assembly GCF_002441855.2. Taxonomy (NCBI): domain Bacteria; kingdom Bacillati; phylum Bacillota; class Clostridia; order Eubacteriales; family Eubacteriaceae; genus Eubacterium; species Eubacterium maltosivorans. Next base: position 1,670,298 of record NZ_CP029487.1, read on the forward strand.
CCCCGGTAGCAGCAACTGATGTCAAGCTGTCCAATGACTATCTGAAAATTCAGCCGGATGCCACCACCACTTTAAAAGCAACTGTCAAGCCTGCAAATGCCACCAATGCCGATGTTACCTGGAGCTCCAGTGACCCAAGCATCGTAACAGTTGATGAAAACGGCAAGGTTACGGCCATCAAAGAGGGTACCGCATCCGTTACCGCAACAACAGCCAATGGTAAAACTGCAACCTGCGAAATCGAAGTGAAAGCACTGGATTCAAACGAAGGCGCTGGCACCACCCAGACCTACAATGACGGTGGCAGCGGAGACGGCAATGTGATTAAGAAGCTGGCCGCCACTGTCACAGGCACCAACCCGGATACCAGTATCCGTCAGGCTGCCCTGATGAACGGAGACGTTCCAGCCTGGATGATTCCTTCTATCATCGGCTTGTTTGCTGGCGGCGGGATCCTCATCGGTGTGATCGCCCTGATCAAACGTAAAAGAAGCGAATAATACGAACCACTAAAAAACACTCCCTTTTCTGCAAAAGCGGAGTGTTTTTTATGTGTTCTTTTATTCTCCCTGAGCGTCAGCCATCTGTCTAAATAGCTTAGGCAGGGGAATGGACGCCGCAATGATGGCGCCCACGCACATGGGGATAATGGCATCCACTGGAAAGCAGATGATCAGCAGCATGACAACCGCAATGGGCTTGCGCATAATGGCGCCAGCCACTGCTGCAGTTACCACAGCCACGCAGAAGGTCGCGTCGACCATTGGAAAAACAGCGGCAAAGCCATAGCCGATGCAGACCGCAGAGAAGATAATGGGGAAAATATTCCCACCACGCCAGCCAGTGCCGATACAGATATTAATCATCAAAAGCTTGACAATCCCTGTTAAAAACAGCAGCCCTATGGGCAGGGTCTGCCAGATTTCCATCATTTCGCCCATCTGGTGCTCGCCTGCAAACATGGTAAAGGGCAGCAGCATTCCAACACCGCCTAAAACCAAACCGCCGATGATTCCCAGAAGTACCTTGTGTTTTTCAAGAGGAGCGGTTATCACCTTGACACCCTTGGCAAAATAAAAATACAGAATACCGCAGAGTGCACCCACAAGGGCAAGGGGCAGCATTGCCAGAAGCTCATTGCGCCCGACGGTGATGTGCCCAAAACGGCCAAGCCCCATACCGCCGCCAAACAATCCTGAAAGCAGAATATAAATACCGAAGCCGGCAAAGATTGCGATAAAATACAATAGAATCTTTGAATTTTTAGGGATGGCCTGCCCGCCCTTTTCGTCCTCAACCTGATTTACAAAACCAAAGAGTGGCGCGTGAAAGATAACCCCCAGTGTGGCAGCGATCCCGACCTGCGCCAGGTCTTCCACTTCCTCATAGGCATACTTAAAGCGGTCAGCCAGCCAAAAACACAGACCGGCGATCACACCGGTCAGTCCGGCTTCGGGTCCGAGGCTGCCGCCAAAAATGAGAGGTACCAGCGCACAGACCGCGATGACCGGCAGATTATCGTAGGGCAGGCGTTTGCCCTGTTTGATGGCCGCCATGTCTTCACTGAGCTCACTGGGACAGGGACCGAACTTTGTCTGCAAAAGCCCCACAAGCAGCCCGCCGACACCGCAGATCACCAGATTATAGATTGGGATATTAAACTTTCCGGGCAGCCATGTCCAGAAAAAGTCAATGCCCAGATTCATCAGCCACAGCAGAAACCATACAACCGCTCCAACCACTGCGCCCAAAACAGCGATAAATATCCCAAGTGCAATATTCTTTTTTAATTTACTCCACACGACACTTTCCTCCAGATTATTCAAAAAAAGGCACGCAAAATACCATTGCGTGCCTTTATTATACTGTTATCAATCCATTTTTGCAATATCGGTCCGGTAGCGTGCGCCGTCAAATTTGATTTTGTCCATCTGGCTGTAAACCTTGGCTCTCGCTGCCTCACGGTCTTCACCCAGGGCGGAAACACAGAGGACGCGTCCACCGGATGTTACCAGCTTGCCATCCTTGAGCGCTGTTCCGGCGTGAAATACTTCACAGCCTTCCACATCCTCGATTCCGGTGATTTCAAGCCCCTTTTTGTAAGGTCCCGGGTATCCGCCGGAGGCAAGAACTACCGTCACTGCGGCTTCATCCTTCCACTTAATGTCACAGTCTGCAAGCTTTCCATCAATACAGGCTTCCATGATGTCTACCAGATCACTGTCCATGCGCATGAGCACACTCTGAGCTTCCGGGTCGCCAAAGCGGACATTGAATTCCAGAACCTTGGGCATATCATTTTCGATCATCAAGCCAATGAAAAGAATCCCCTTAAAGTCCATACCATCTGCCTTAAAACCCTCAATAATCGGCGTCAGGATGGTTTCCTCAATGCGCTTGTTTAACACCTCATTATCAAACAAAACGTTAGGAGAATAGGTACCCATACCGCCTGTGTTCAGGCCTTCATCGTGATCGTAGGCGCGCTTATAATCCTGGGCGCTTTCCATGGGCACAATGACATTGCCATCGACAAAGCACAGCATGGAGGCTTCGCGGCCAGTCAGAAATTCTTCAACGACAACCTTGTCGCCAGCATCACCGAATTCATGGTCAGCCATGATCATGTTAATGCCGTCTTTGGCTTCCTGCTCGTTTTCTACGATCAACACCCCTTTGCCGGCTGCCAGTCCATCGGCCTTGATAACCATCGGAAATCCGTAAACACCGATATCCTTCATGACCTCATCGAGATCGGTATACTCCTTGTAGGCGGCTGTCGGAATGTTGTGACGCAGGAGAAAATCCTTGGTGAAGGCCTTACTGCCTTCAAACTCCGCACATTTTGCATTGGGGCCAAACACCCGCATGCCCTCTTTCTCAAAGGCGTCGGTCATTCCCATCACCAGCGGCACTTCGGGGCCCACAACGGTCAGGTCAATCCCTTTTTCCCTCGCAAATTTTACGCAGCCGTCAATGTCTTCCACCGAAAGGTCAACACATTCGGCGATTTTGGCCATGCCGCCATTTCCGGGGGCACAGTAAATTTTATCTACCTTTGGGCTCTGGGCAATTTTCCAGGTGAGCACATGCTCACGTCCGCCCGAGCCGATTACTAATACTTTCATGTCGTTTCTCCTCTGAGCTTAGCTGTGTTTAAAGTGGCGCATGCCTGTAAAGACCATGGCAATGCCATTTTCATTGCAGACCTTGATGGAGTCTGCGTCGCGTCCTGCGCCGCCCGGCTGGATAATGGCTGTGATGCCTGCCTTGGCGGCTGCGGTAGCGCAGTCGTCAAACGGGAAGAAAGCGTCTGATGCCAGCACCGCGCCCTTTACCTTTTCTCCGCCGTGTTCGATACAGTTTTCCAGCGGCCAGATCCGGTTAACCTGTCCTGGTCCGTTGGCGACCATACATTTATCCTTGGCCAGGGTGATGGCATTGGATTTAGTATTCTTAACGGCCTTCCAGGCAAAGAGCAGGTCTTCCATTTCCTTGTCGGTGGGCTTACGGTCAGTGACCACTTCCAGCTTTTCATAGTCCTTGGTGTCGCGTTCCTGGATTAACAGGCCGCCGAGCACTTTTTTGGTTTCATAGCCCGGCTCGCTGTATAGAATATCATCCAGCTTGAGCACGCGGAGGTTTTCCTTGGTGCCCAGCACTTCCAGCGCTTCATCGGTATAGCCTGGCGCTACAATGACCTCCAGAAAGATTTCAACCATCTGTTTGGCCGTATCTGCATCAATCTCACGGTTTGACGCAATGATTCCGCCAAAGATAGAGGTTGGGTCCGCTTCATAGGCCTTTTTGTAGGCTTCTGAAATGGTTTCAGCGCTTGCTACGCCGCAGGGATTGGCATGCTTAACCGCAACGATGGTCGGTTCGTCTGTGTATTCCTTCAGGATTTCAAGGGCACCGTTGGTATCGTTGATATTATTGTAGGATAATTCCTTACCCTGAAGCTGTTCGGCAGCTGTCAGAGCGCCTCTGGTCACACCGATTTCCTTGTAGAATGCAGCCTTCTGGTGCGGGTTTTCACCGTAGCGGAGATCCTGTACTTTTTCATAGGTCATGGTGACGGTATCCTTTAATACTTCTCCGTCAACACGTTTTCTGAGGAAATCTGAGATCATGGTATCATAGGCCGCTGTGGTTTCAAAGACCTTTAATGCGAGACGGTAGCGGGTATCATAGCTGGTGGCGCCGTCCTTTTCCAGCTCGTTTAATACAACGTCATAATCTTCCGGGTCTACTACAACGGTAACGTCGTTAAAGTTTTTGGCAGCTGAGCGCAGCATGGTTGGTCCGCCGATATCAATGTTTTCAATGCAGTCCTCAAAGGCAACGCCTTCCTTCAAAATGGTGTTTTTGAAAGGATAAAGGTTGATGACCAGCAGGTCGATGGGGGTAATGCCCAGCTCCTTGATCTGTTTCTGATGGTCTTCATTGTCACGGATATTTAAGATGCCGCCGTGAATCTTGGGATGCAGGGTCTTGACGCGACCGTCCAGGCATTCTGGAAAGCCTGTTACATCGGAAACGCCGATAACATCCACACCTGCTTCACGCAGGGCTTTTGCAGTCCCGCCGGTGGACAAAATTTCCCAGCCCATACCGGCCAGCTTCTGTGCGAATTCAACAATACCCGTTTTGTCTGATACACTGATTAAAGCTCTCATAGTTTCTCCTCCAATTTTTGATCATTTTATTTAAGCCACAGCAAACCCTATTGTTTGCTGGTTATCTTTGTTTTTCTGCCCTCCACGGTTATATGGCCCAGACAGTACTGCTCTACCACCCAGGGCAGCAGTGTATGCTCAATTTCAAGCACCTTTTTCTGAATGGATTCCGGTGTGTCATCGTCCGCAACCTCAACGGTTTTCTGCGCGATGATCGGGCCTGCGTCCGCCTCCTCATTAACAAAATGAACCGTCGCACCCGTAACCTTAACACCGTAGTCAATGACCGCCTCATGCACGTGCATTCCATAATATCCCTCACCGCAGAAAGAGGGGATCAGGGCTGGGTGAATGTTGATAATCTTATTGGGGTAGGCTTCCACAAAGGCCGGGGTAATGATCTTCATGTAGCCTGCCAGCACGACCAGTTCAACACTTTTATCCTTTAAGATCCGGATAATCTCGGCATTGAAAGCGTCATAATCCTCAAAATCCGACTCCAGCACCACAGCGGTTGGTATTCCGCTGTTCTGCGCTCTCGTCAGACCATAGGCGTCGGCGTTGTTGGCAATGACAACCACAATTTCGCCTGAGCTGTGATGAACCCTGTCCATGACGGCCTGGAGGTTTGTCCCTCCGCCGCTCACCAGTACGCCTATTTTTGTCATAATATAATCTTTTCGTCGCCCCTGACCACTTCGCCAAGAACCACAGGCTTTTCACCCTTATCCTTCAAGGCCTGCACAAAGCCGTCCGCCTGATCCGCCGGCAATGCGGAAACAAGTCCGATCCCCATGTTAAAGGTAGAGTACATGGCTTCATCTGTGATATTGCCCGATTCCTGAATAAACTTGAAGATTGGCAGGGTATCGATGGCAGCGGTGTCCACCTTGGCACACAGGCCCTCCGGAATCATTCTCGGAATGTTTTCGTAGAAGCCGCCGCCGGTAACGTGGCTCATGCCTTTAACGCCGTAAGGTGCAAGCAGATCCTCAACGGCCTTGACATAGATACGGGTCGGGGTGAGCAGCGCTTCACCCAGGGTGCCGCCCAGCTCGTCAACCTTCGTATGGACATCCATCTTCAGGTCCTTAAAGAGCAGCTTGCGCACCAGTGAAAAGCCATTGCTGTGAACGCCGGAGGACGGCAGGCCGACCAGAACGTCCCCTTCCGCGATGCTCTGTCCTGTGATGATTTCATCCTTTTCGACAACGCCGACGGCAAAGCCGGCCAGGTCATAATCATCCAGGCTGTACATATCCGGCATTTCAGCGGTCTCGCCGCCGATTAACGCCATGCCGCCCTGGACACAGCCCTCAGCCACACCGCTTACAATCTGCGCGATTTTTTCCGGATAATTTTTGCCGCAGGCAATGTAATCCAGGAAAAACAAAGGTTTTGCCCCCTGGCATAAAATATCATTCACACACATGGCCACCGCGTCAATACCGATGGTATCATGCTTATCCATCATGAAGGCAATCATCAGCTTGGTGCCGACGCCGTCGGTACCGGAAACCAGGACGGGCTTCTTATAGCCCTCGGGCAGCTCGATCAAACCGCCGAAGCCTCCTAAATGAGATAAAACATATTGGTTAAACGTTCTTTGAACGTCTGCTTTCATTAACTTGACAGATTCATAACCAGCCTCGACATCTACGCCTGCTGCCTTGTAAGCATCTGTTTGTGCCATCTTTTCTCTCCTTTTAATCATCTTTTTTTAAGACAGGGACTTCCATAGGGTAGTCGCCGTCAAAACAAGCCCGGCAGTACTCTGTGCCGCCTCCGACGGATTCGTTTAAGCCGTCGAGGCTGATATAGGCCAGTGAGTCCGCACCCAGAATCCCGCGGATTTCTTCCACAGATTTCTTGGCGCCGATCAAATATTTACGTTTTGGGGTATCAATGCCAAAATGGCAGGTATGGGATACCGGCGGGCTGGTCACGCGGAAATGCACTTCCTTTGCGCCGCCGCTTCTCAATATTTCAACAAGCCGTTTGGAGGTTGTCCCCCTCACGATGGAGTCATCAATAATGACCACCCGCTTGCCCTCAATGGTATCTCTCAGCGGATTCAGCTTCAGACGCACGCCTTCTTCACGCAGCTTCTGGTTGGGCTGGATAAAGGTCCGCCCGCTGTATTTATTTTTTATCAGGCCCATGCCATAGGGAATGCCTGACTCCTCCGCATAGCCGATAGCTGCCGGAATACCGGAATCCGGCACACCGATCACCACATCTGCCTCCACAGGGCTTTCCCTGGCCAGGATACGCCCAGCGGTATGGCGGGCCTGGTAAACGCTGCGCCCTTCCATGACAGAGTCGGGACGTGCAAAGTAAATCTGCTCAAAAATACAGGCTCTCTTGCTGGCCCAGTTATTCTGCCCATAGCTCTGAATACCATTTTCATCAATGACGACAATTTCACCCGGGTTCAGGTCGCGAATCAGCTCACCGCCAATGGCGTCAATGGCACAGCTTTCTGAAGCGAGCATGTACATGTCATCTTTTTTGCCAAGGCAGATCGGACGCAGGCCGTATGGGTCGCGGACACCGATGAGCTTATCCTCCAGTGTGATCACCAGCGCAAAACCGCCCTTGATAATCTCAACCATACGCTGGATGGCCTCAATCACGCCGTGGCGCAGGCCCCTTGCCAGTATATCAACCATGACCTCTGTGTCGATGGTGGTCTGGAAAACAACGCCGGAATCCTCCAGCATATCCCTCAAGGCCTTATCATTTACCAGGTTGCCATTGTGAGCCAGAGCAATCTGGGTTGATTTCAGGCTGACCGTTAACGGCTGGGCGTTGGTCACGCCGCCCTCTCCTGAGGTCGAATAACGCACATGGCCGATTCCCAGGTTCCCCTTCATGGATTTCAGGACATTCCCCCTAAAGACATCTGCCACCAGGCCGAGATCCTTATGGGTTGTGATCCTGCCATCACGGTTAACCGAGATGCCCGCACTCTCCTGCCCCCTGTGCTGAAGCGCATACAAGCCATAATAGATATAAGAAGCGCAGTTTGTCTCACGACTCTTACAATACACACCTACGACGCCACATTCGTCATGAAATTTGTCTTCTCTCATTGATTCGTTCTTCCTCCAAAAATGGAATCATGCTGTCATCCATTGAAACACATTCTATACCGTATTCCGTAAATATTTCTTTGGAGCAGGCGCTGTTTCGCCCCTGCTCCGTGCAGTCTGTTGACAAATCATAATGAGTACGGGCGATTAGCCGTTGACTCTCTTTAACATTTCTTCGTAAGCTTCTTCAATACCGCCGAGGTCACGTCTGAAACGGTCCTTATCCAGTTTTTCTCCGGTGTTTACATCCCAGAAACGGCAGGTATCCGGTGAGATTTCATCGGCCAGAACAATCTGTCCGTCATTGGTTTTACCAAACTCAATCTTGAAGTCAATCAGGTTAATGCCCTTTTCCAGGAAGTATGCTTTCAGAATCTCATTGATCTTCATGGTCATTTCACGGATAGCGTCCAGCTCTTCCTGGGTTGCCAGCTTCAGGGCGGTGGCATGATTGTCGTTGATGACTGGATCGCCGTAGTCGTCATTCTTATAGCAGAATTCAAAGATTGGGGCTTCCAAAGCCTGTCCTTCTTCAAATGGAAGGCGCTTGCAGATAGAGCCGGCCGCGGTGTTGCGGATGATCACTTCCAGCGGGAAGATGGTAACAGCCTTAACCAGCTGTTCATTGTCTGACAGCAGTTCGATGAAATGTGTGGGGATGCCCTTTTCTTCGAGCATTTTGAAAATGGTGGCAGTCATTTTATTGTTGATGACGCCCTTGCCCACAATGGTGCCTTTTTTTTCGCCGTTTCCTGCGGTCGCATCATCCTTGTATTCGATGATAAACTGGTCCGGATCTTCTGTCTTGAAAACTTTTTTTGCCTTACCTTCGTATAACTGTTCTAATTTCTGCATTTTAAATACCTCTTTCTATATTTGAAATAATGAATTAACCATTAATCTTAGCCTGAAGCTTTTCATTCTTAGCCGCTACTTCTTCGTCCAGTGTTTCTTTGTAGGCTTTCATCTTTTCACGGATTTCAGGATACTTGATGGAAAGCATCTGGGCTGCCAGGATACCGGCGTTTTCAGCGCCGTTTACCGCAACAGTGGCAACCGGTACACCGGATGGCATCTGCACGATGGACAAAAGCGAATCCAGGCCGCCCTGGAAAGAGGTCTGAATAGGGATACCAATAACCGGAAGCGGGGTAAGCCCTGCCATAACACCCGGTAAATGAGCTGCTTTACCGGCAGCGCCAATGATCAGCTCAATGCCGTTTTCTTCGGCAGAACGGACATATGAGAAAATCTTGTCCGGATTTCTGTGTGCTGAAATTACCTCAGCGTCATATTCAATATCAAATTTCTCCAAAGCGATCAGGCATTTTTTAACAACATCAAAATCCGAGTCGCTGCCCATAATAACTGCAACTTTTGGCATAATTGTATTCTCCTTCTTTTACTTGAAATATTCAACACCGGATTTAAAGATCCGCTGATCCTTCTCACCCGGAATGTTTTTATATAATCCCTTTCCGATACGTTCGGAATGGCCCATTTTACCCAGAATACGCCCGTCTGCGCTGGTAATCCCTTCGACCGCACAGGTAGAACCATTGGGGTTAAAAGCACCGTCCATGGTGGCGTTGCCGTCAAAATCGACATACTGGGTCGCAACCTGTCCCTTGGCGATGAGCTCCTTCATCACCGCGTCGCTTGCGATAAAACGGCCTTCGCCGTGTGACATTGGAATCCGGTAGGTCTCGCCCACCTTGGCGCCCGCCAGCCACGGCGACAGGTTTGAGACCACCTTTGTCATTGGAATGGTGGACACATGGCGGCCGATGGTATTGTAGGTAAGGGTCGGCATTTCCGGCTCAATATCCACGATTTCGCCGTAGGGTACCAGCCCAAGCTTGATCAGGGCCTGGAAGCCGTTGCAGATACCAAGCATTAAACCATCGCGGTTTTTAATGAGCTCCATAACCGCGTCCCGGATTTCAGGGTTTCTGAAAACAGCCGCGATGAATTTACCCGAACCGTCCGGCTGGTCACCAGCGCTGAAACCGCCGGGAATCATGATCATCTGGGACTGTCGGATGGCGTCTGCCATTTCCTTGACGGACGCCGCGATGTCGTCTGCCGTCCGGTTTCTGAACACGACGATTTCTGGCCTGGCACCAGCGTTCTCAAAAGCTTTAGCAGTGTCGTACTCACAGTTCGTCCCCGGGAATACCGGGATAAAGACCTGGGGCGCCGCGAATTTTTCTTTAGCGAAAGCGACAGGGCCGCCAGTATATTCGATCTTCTGAACCTTGCCCTCTGTTGTTTTGCTTTCTGGATAAACACTGCGCATGGCGCTTTCCCACACTTCGATCAGTTCATCCATATCCACGCTTTCTCCCTTATAGGTGACCGCTGCGGTATCGGTGGTCTTACCAATGCGCTCAGCGCCGTCCAGGGTTTCGGCGGTTTCCACGATAATACTGCCATAAAGCGGCGCATACAGGCGCGCTTCATCAATGTCTGCAATATCCACACCAATCTTATTTCCGAAAGCCATCTTAGCCAGAGCGTCGACCAGACCATTGGCAGACACCGCCTTGGCAGAGAGCAGCCTGCCCTCAATGTTCAGACTGCGGATACGGTCATACATGGCCATTACCTTATCATAATCAATAAGCTTGTTGTCATCCTGTTCCACCTCAAAGAGATACAGGTTTGATCCTGCTTTTTTCAGTTCATTGGAGAGAACATGCTGGACCTTATCCGCTTCGACGGCAAAGGAGATAATCGTCGGCGGAACCGTCATATCCTCAAAGGTTCCGGACATACTGTCTTTACCCCCAATGGCAGGAATGCCAAAGGCCTTCTGGGCTTCAAAGGCGCCCAGAAGCGCCGCAAAGGGTTTGCCCCATTTTTCAGGGTCTTTGTTCAGACGCTCAAAGTATTCCTGGAAGCTCAGACGGGATTTTCTGAAATCGCCCCCCATGGCCACCATTTTAGATAAGGATTCAAGTACGCAGTAGATACCGCCGTGGAACGGGCTCCATTTGGATAATTCCGGCGTGTAGCCATAGGTCATGATGCTGCAGGTGGTCGTATCCCCGTGAATAACCGGAATTTTAGCCGCCATACCATCCTGAGGCGTCAGCTGGTACTTACCACCATATGGCATAACCACTGTTCCAGCGCCGATGGTGCTGTCAAACATTTCGGCCAGCCCCTTCTGGCTGGCAGCGTTCAGGCTGCTGAGCACTTCTCTGGTTTTAGCCGTAAAATCAATGGTTTCTGATTTTTCATGAAGCGGTTCGGGTTCTTTAACCAGAACATCCGCATACTGGGCAGCCCCGTTGGTGTTCAGGAACGCTCTGGAAAGGTTGAGGATTTCCTCGCCGCGCCATTTCATGACCAGACGTCCGGTGTCGGTGACAACCGCTACCTGGGTAACCTCCAGATTTTCGGCGTTGCCCATCTCAATAAAATGGTCGACATCCTCAGCTGCGACGACAACCGCCATACGTTCCTGGGATTCTGAGATCGCCAGCTCGGTTCCGTCAAGGCCTTCATATTTTTTCGGCACCTTATCCAGATCGATATCCAGGCTGTCTGCCAGCTCGCCGATGGCTACCGATACGCCACCCGCGCCAAAGTCGTTGCAGCGCTTGATCATACGGGCCAGATCACCGTTTCTGAACAAACGCTGAATCTTGCGCTCCTCAACCGGGTTACCTTTCTGGACTTCTGCGCCGCTTTCATGAATGGATTCCTCGGTGTGTGCCTTGGAGGAACCCGTCGCACCGCCGCAGCCGTCACGGCCGGTTTTACCGCCGACCAGAAGAATGACATCTCCCGGCTGCGGACGTTCGCGGACAACATTTTCCTTAGGCGCTGCCGCGATAACCGCTCCGACTTCCATGCGCTTGGCCAGGAAGCCCGGATCATAGACCTCAACTACCTGGCCAGTGGCCAGGCCGATCTGGTTCCCATAGGAGCTGTAGCCGTGAGCCGCCTCCTGAGAAATCTTACGCTGAGGCAGCTTGCCCGGCAGGGTATCCTCAATCGGTGTTCTCGGGTCCCATGCACCGGTGAGACGCATGGCCTGGTAAACATAGCTTCTGCCAGACAGCGGGTCACGGATCGCACCGCCAAGGCAGGTTGCCGCACCGCCAAAGGGCTCGATTTCTGTGGGATGATTGTGGGTTTCATTTTTAAACATAAGCAGCCAGTCCTCATCCACACCATCGTGGTCAACCGTCATGTTGACGCTGCAGGCGTTGATTTCTTCCGATTCATCCAAATCCGGGATCAGGCCGCGTTTTTTGATTTCCTTGGTGCCGATCACGGCCAAATCCATAAGGGTCATGGGACGGTCGGTATCTTCTCCGTAAAGGGCGTCACGGGTCGCGTCATAGCTTTCAAAGGCTTTTTCAACCGCTTCCGTTACCGGGCCGCGCTCAAAATCGATGGCTTCAATGCAGGTCGAAAACGTCGTGTGACGGCAGTGATCAGACCAGTAGGTATCGATAACCTTCAGCTCTGTCAGAGACGGGTCACGCTTTTCATCTTCCCTGTAATATTTCTGTACAAACGCAATATCCGCTTCGCTCATGGCAAAGCCCATTTTTTGGCGGTAAGCCTCCAGAGCTTCCGCGCTAAAATCAGTAAAGCCCTCTATCCTCTCAATGTCTGCCGGCTGTTTGATTTTATCCGTCAGGGTATCCCTTGGTCCGAGATCCGTTTCCTGAGAGTCTACAGGGTTAATCATGTATTTTTTAATTTTTCCGAGTTCTTCGCCGCTCACATCGCCCTTAACCGCAACGACCTTCGCAACCTTGATTAAAGGCTTTTCGCCTGCTAAAATTTGAATACACTGAGCCGCTGAATCCGCATGCTGGTCGTACTGACCCGGCAGGTAGGAGGTGGCAAAGACCTGTTCCTCCGGTCCAAAGGCCATGGTGTCTTCATAAATGTTGTCTACATTAGGCTCTGAAAAAATGGTCCGTTTAACATTTTCCAGAAGCTCTCCCTCTAATCCTTCAACATCATAACGGTAAATGATACGAATACTGCTAAGACCCTTAATGCCCAAAATGCGCTGAAAAGTCTGTGCCAGTTCCTGGGCCTCGGTATTGAAGCCCGCTTTTTTCTCTACAAAAATTCGTTTGATCACTACTCTTCCACCTTTGTTTAATGATACTTGTATTTTACTATTTCCGAACTTTATTTTCAATGGTTTTTAAAACGTTCGGATACCTTTTTGAGGCGTAAACATTTTCAAATTTCTTTTCTTAAAGATTGAATAACCCCTCCATCACCTGGGCATAAGTATGGTATAATAAAAGTAAATTTATGATTAACCGGAGGCATTTTATGAAAATTATTTATCTTCATCACAGTGGCTTCATCGTAGAATTAGAGCGCATGACACTGATCTTTGATGCGATCACGAATATTCCACCCCATTTTCTCAGAAAAGGTCGGAAAAATTACTTCTTTGTTACCCACAGCCATCAAGACCATTTCTCACAAAAGATCCTTTCCTATGGCAGCGATTATGACACCACCTACATTTTCAGCGACGATATTCCCGAAAAGGGCGGACGCAATATCCATTATATGGCACCTTACCAGAAAATGAGCTTTCCAGGCATCGAAATTGAAACCTTTGGCTCGACCGACCTGGGCGTTTCCTTTTTTGTACAGGCCGAGGGTAAGAATATCTTCCATTCCGGCGATTTAAACTGGTGGGACTGGGATACCGAATCACACCCCAACATTAACCCCGAGGTGGAGGAGCGCGACTTCAAAGCCGTTATCCAGAAAATTGAGGCGCAGACCGGCAATCACAAAATGGACGTGGCCTTTGTTCCGGTGGACTCCCGCCTTGGCGGCTCGGCTTGCCGCGCCGCGGAATACTTTATTGACAAGCTGCATCCAAAGGTTCTGATCCCCATGCATTTCTGGGAGGATTTCTCTGTTATCCGCACACTGGCCAATCGTGAGACAGGCAGCGGCACCGAGATTCCTTTGTTTGATGACCGCAATGTTGTTATTGGTAACTATTAATAATATGAATAGCGGAGGCTTAACATCCTTCGCTATTTTTATGTTTTAAGTTTTTTCTAAGAATATCAAAAAATGGTTATATAACTCTAATTAATTGTAAATTTTTCCTATTTTTATTGTAAATGTTTAAATTTTTATCGTTTAAACAGGTAATCAACGCGACGAAGCCGGTTCATCTTACTATAAATTCTTTAAATTCTGAAATTCTTCAAAAAAACTTCCAATTTCTGCTGATATAATACAATTAGTATGTTATTTTAATAATGCGTGCATAAAAAAGACAAACTTTATTAATAGTAACGAGAAAGGGACCTACATATTATGAATATAAAATTCAGGGAAAAATCACAAATCACACTGCCCTCTTCGGTGGTGGAACAATTAGAGCTTCACACAGGTGATGCGCTGGAATGTGAAATTATTGGAAATACCATCTGCCTGAGCCCCGTCAGCCATCCCATGAAAAAAAACGGATTCACCAGTATGCCGGTAAACCCTTTATTTCTCAAAGAACCGATAAGCTGCTGGCCGTATTCTGCTTTGGCCCCCTGCGCATCTTCTATGCACAGGAGCCCCTGGTTCTCCAGTCCAGGAAGGCAGAGGAGCTGCTGGCCTATCTGATCTGCGAAAAAGGCAATCTGATTTCAAAGAAAAACATTGCTGAAACGATCTGGCCCGGCCGCACAGAAAGCCAGGCCATGTACTGCCTGTATAAAACGCTGGAATGGTTTAAAAACCTTCGCCAACAGGGTATCTGCATACCGCTCATTACCCAGCGCGGAACCCTGGGTCTGGATATTTCTCAGGTCTACAGTGATCTCTGGGAGTTTGACGCACTGTACTATAACCGCTCAGAGATTGAGAACTGCCGGAGAGCGGTTGAACTCTACACTGGTCCAACGCTTGCCGGAGCTCCCTATAACTGGATATCCGCTCACGAAGCCCACTATGAGCTGGCCTGCGCCGAGCTGCTTGAGACGCTGGTTCGGCAGTGTGAAGAAACCAGCCAGCTGAATATTTATCAGAAAAAACTGGAAATTATAACCGAACCCTAAAGGAGAAGATTAAATGCCAAAATATATCCAACAAGACCAACCCTATAACTGTGGCGCCTTTTCCATTGCCTATCTGCTGTGGGAGCTTGAACACAACGCTTGTCCGTTTAAAACACCTGATGACGCCGTTGAATATGCAAACAAAATTCACGACCAAATTAAATTTGGGGACAGCATTCATGAATTCAGCTATCCCTTTAGCGGCGTCATGACCTCCGATTACTGCTCACCCATAAAAATGGCCGACTATCTTCAAAAATGCGGGCTTAAGCCAACCTGTCTCATGCCCGTCGACCCGCCGTTTATCGCGCTCATCCGATCTGTTAATACCCATGGACAAAAGCCACTGTTCAATTTTACCTGCGAAGACCCGCTAAAGGCACTGCAGCCTGGGCAGTACACCATCAGCATTACAAGCAATACCTTTGATCTGACCGCCTGCGATATGCTCCTCCACTACATGCTTATAAAAAAGCAGGAGCAAAAGGACCCATGCCCATGCACCGTTTATGATCCCAATAACGGTGAAGAAAAGCCGGATCAGATTTTTACTGTCGGAGACCCCATCGCGGGGAGCAGCTGGCTATATACTGGCATTTTAATGACCATTACACCATAATATCCTGTATGCACGCAAAAGCACCGGTGTTTTCACACCGGTGCTTTCTTTTTGTTTACCCCTTCACCGCATCGGCGTACTCTGGAGTGCCGATGCCAAAGCCGCCGGCCACATCCAGAATATGCCCGGTAATAAAGGAGGAATCATCACTCGCCAAAAACAGCACCGCGTTGGCAATATCCTCCGGCTCGCCTACCCGGCCAAGGGGTACATGGCGTAAAAATGCCTTTTGGAAATCGCCTGTCATACTGTTTTTAACTGCATCGGTGCCAATCATTCCCGGCGCTACCGCGTTACAGCGGATATTTTTATTCCCAAACTGCAGGGCAATGGCCTTTGTAAGGTAGTTAATGGCCGCCTTAGACACACCATAGCCCAGTCTGGAGACATCCGGTAAAAGGCCGCCGATACTGGAAATATTGACAATATTACCGCCGCCATGCTCCACCATATAGCGGATGGCCGGCTTACAGGGCAGGTACACACTGCCGATATTTTTTTGCAGAATGTCGAAAAACGCATAAGGGTCTCCTGTCAGAATATCAAAATCCTTGGTGGGAATGCCCATGCCAAAGTTATTCACCAGAATATCCAGGCGCCCCTCCTCCCGGGCGACGTGCTCCACCATCACATGGTATCCCTCATAATCAAAGGCGTTAAAGGGGTGAAACTTAACATTCAGCTTCTCCTCGCTGCATTCGGCCAGGGCCTTTTGAGCCAGTTCATCCTCCAGCCCTGCAATATAAACCAAGGCGCCGTTCTCAGCCAGCTTTTTTGCGCTCGCCAGACCAATCCCGGCGGTTGCGGCTGTCACAATGGCGACTTTACCTTCTAATTTTTTCATATCGATTTACCTCCATGTTTAGCATGAACCTATCATAGCACCTGACCACAGCAAATAAAAGCCTTTTTCCATTTCTTGAAGCTTTCTTGAAGAATGCAGCCGCCCTTTTCTATAAGTTGTCTGGAATCCTCTTTTTGACCAATTCTTTTCTTAACGGCGCTTCGGTCAGCCGCTTTTTCAGAACCTCCAGAAGCCTGCGGTGCCGGTACTGGACTGTGCTGTAACCCATTCCCAGACTCTGGGCGGCGCATCTCAAGGTCTGTCCTTGCCCGTAAACGGCCCTCAGCAGGGAAAGCTCACCCGGCGTCAGCTCAGCCATAGCCTTTGACAGGGCTTCCAGTTCCTCTCGATGGATATAATTCCCCATAATGTCAACCGAAAAATCTGGCAGGGTATCGAACAAAGTTCCTTCCTCCTCCTCATGGCTGCTCCCATCGCCGGAGATATCCCGCACCAGGCGGCGCCAGCACTTCCTGCGTTTGTTTTGCAGCGACCGGTAAAGATAGGTTTTAATATAAGCGGCAAAGCCACCGCCCCGCGTGCCGTCATAGCACTTCACACCCTCCAGAAAAAAGAGCCGCGCATCCTGCAGGCAATCCTCAAAGCTGTAATTCTCCGGCCGGGCCTTATCCGCCGACGCCAGCATCAGCGGGCGAAACATACGCTCCAGAAAGGCCATGGACTCGCCATCACCCTTTTGCGCGCGGAGCACCCACCGTTCAATTTCCTTATAATCCATACCACTTCTCCTTTTCAGTCATCCTCATACACATCTGTAATCTCAAGCACAATGCCTGGAAAACGGTCCTCCACCGCGGCGCTGAGATCGTTAAACAGATCCTCAGCCTCCTCCGCGCTGCGGGCATAAAAGCCCGCGTTCATCCGGCACGCCGCCTCGACTCTGTAGCCCCGTCTGCGGCTGATGATTCCAAGTCCCCTGCCATATCGATTCATATGATTCCCTCCATAAATTTTAAAGTCTTACTTTTTTCCCGCCATTTGTTTTCTCTCTCTGGCTGCCCACATGGCGTTAAAGGCAGCCACATCATCATCGGGGCAACGGGCTTTGATTTCTGCCTTTTCCTCATCACTGAGCGGCGGAAGCAGATTGAAGCCGTGGATATTTGCCGCGTCCTCCTGATTACTATACAATAGAGAAGTCTGTTTAGTGTTTATGTTTATTAACGGGGACAGCCCGTCCGCAGATAGCGGGACAGCCTGCGCCCAGACCTGTGTCACACTGTCCCTTCTTTCATCCCTCACCCAGATGGCTTCAAGGCCTTTATCAAAGGGCACCATGCGGTAAAGCCCTGCCCGCTGGCTGACGTTCTTCTGGTACGTCACAAGTCCGCGGTTAATGAGGTACCCCCTCTGCCGCAGCAGGACACGCCGGTCCTTTAGGCCTAAGAGGGGCATGGCCATTGTGTTTGGCAGCTTAAACGCTACCGGCCAGTACCACACGCCCTCAGCCGTACGGATGGCCGCCCGGTTGTTCGTATACATGAGCAGGTGCCAGTAGGCCTGGAGCAGCGGGCTCACAGGGCTGTCGGCCAGCCATCTGTAAAAGGCCAGGAGCTCGGTCAGGTAGTTCATCTTCTGCTTCTTTCCTCTGCCAGTGCACGGATAAAAAAGGTCTGGCCCAGAGGGGTGATCCGAAGCTCGGGGGACTGCTTGAGACGGCCACTCTTTTTCTCCACATAGTCTTTGTACTCAATGGTCATGCGTTTTTTATCCAGAGACTGCCGGGTGGGTAAATTACGGTTGCACTGATTGTTAAAATAGGCAAAGCCCTTTTCCCGAAGCCAGACGTACAGCTGGTTCCTCCCAATGTTCAGGCCCATATCCCGCATGATCTCGGCCAGACGGGACACAGGGATATCATTTTCTCCTGCTTTGGCCGCCTCATATCTGGCGCTCTTATACGTCTGCCGCTCATAGTCGTCCTTCAGATAGATCCGGGCTTTTTTCTCATATTCTTTTTGCAGGGCTATGAGCTGCTTTTCCATAAAACACAGCTCAATGCGCATATCAATACTGGAAAGGCTCTCAAAGCTGCCTAAAAGCCGGTCCTCCTGTTTTAGCGCGCACGAAGCACACCATGGGCTAAATCCTTTTTGTTCTGCCGCGGTTGTCATGGTTGTCTGTTTACTTTTCATTGTAAACCTCCTGTAAAATATAATATTTCTATTTCATCAAGAGCGTTTTGTGGCTGCTCCTGCTGATGATTCTATGATACAGGCTTTTATGGTTTTATCCGATGCGTAAACGTGTTTTTTATTATTAAAAATCAAAAATTATTTTTATTTTCTGCCGCCAGCGGTACACGGTGCTCAGCTCACCGTAAAAGGGCATGGTAAGCACTGGGCGGCCGCGCCGGGCTTTCAGGGGTTTTTTATCCAGTTCATCGTTTTCAAATAAATGTAGAAGGGTCTGGGCTACTGTAAACAAGCTGTGGCGCATCCAGCGTCCCGCAAAGGCGGGCAGCACCCGCTGGCGCCTGGCACAGTGCTCGCATTCGCAGCTGCACACCCAGAGCACGTACAGGTTTCCCTCGGTGTCCTCCACCTCTTTGGACAGGCCGTTGACCACATGGTTTTTGCCCTCCTTTACCACAAGGCGCATGGTTTTCTTTTTAAGCCCACGCCGGCAATAGCGGCAGACGTGGCTGCTGTGGCCATGGTAGATGAGCTCTGTCAGCTGCTGCCTGCCATCCTTGGCCGTATAGCCGGTATCCACTGCCTCAAAGAGCTCGTAGTGCTTTTTGAGATAGGTCTTCAAATCCAGTTCCAGTGCTTTCAGCAGTTCTTTCAAATATATTGCCAGTGCCATTTTTTTCTCCTTTTTTTATGTTCTTTAAACAAAAAACACCGAAGGCCACATACGTGTGTTCGTATGTGGCCTTCGGTGTTTTGATGGGTGACAGCCGTTGTCCCATTTTCTTTTTTGGTTATGTTTTCTTTTTTAACAAAAGCGTCTGGCCTGTTATCAACAGTACCAGCAAAAGGGCGGCGCCCGCCGACGCGTGGGCGGCTTTTGCCACACCGGTTGGCGGGTTTACAAGGCTGTCCTTCTGGGTTTCGCCTGCCGGGCTTTCACTCTGGTATCCCCGGGCTTCCACGATGCGCAGGCCGCCCTGGCCGTCCAGCTCCAGGACAAGCTCCAGATAATGGATACGGGCATTGACGTGAATGGCGGTGGTGCCATCGGGCAGGGTAAATACTTTGGTTTCATCGACGGTATTGGTGCGGTCGATGCGCAGGCGCATACGCCCAACCTCGGTGTTGGCTGTATTCAGGGCTCTCAGGACATGGCTGCCCTGCTCCACGTTGTCCATGACAAAGCTGCCGTTTTCATCGGTCATTGCCCGTTTGACGGCTGAGTGCAGCTCCATAAAGCCGTGGCTGAAGGGGCTGCTGTCGGTATAGCGGGTCTGGGCGGCCAGCGTAAAGCGAAAATCCGGGTCATAGGGCACGTCGGTGGGAATACGGTAACCGGCGCTATAGGTAAGGGTGACTGTGGTCTCGCCGACGGGTGACTCGGGCGTGGCCTGGGCTTTTGCTGGGACAGGCCATAGCAAAAGGAGGCACAGGGTGAGCATGGTGATTAAGTTTTTCATGGACAATGCCTCCTTTAGGTCGCAAATAAGTTGCGGCAGAGCGGAAAGTAGTAGTCGCTGTTCGCGGGTGAAAAACACCCTCTCTCATGCAGGGCGCTGCAGCCCTTTGGGCTGAGCGCTCTGAAATCGAACCGGGTGTGGTTTCACCCGCGGACAGCTGATTGTTCTTTTGAGGTTATGTGTTTAGTTCGTTCCTGCTACTGGCGTCACTAAAATGCTGAAGCTGCCTGAAAAAGCATGGGTACTATTAGCTGTTATGCTTGAATTATCCTTAAACTTATCTCTGTTAAGCTGAGCATAAGCGGTCGCGCTGGGGTTTGCCTCTGTCAATGTGGCGATAAGGGCACTATCGGCCGTATCACTCTTTGTTACCTCTGCGCCACCCGTATTTAAAATACTGAAGGCCTCCGCAATATTGATGCCATGTGTGGCATCGTTGAGCGCCATTGTATTTTTTGTAGCCGGTAATGAAATTTTCAGAGATGCTACACTTTGTGCACCCGTCAGCTTTTGGTTATCAATAACGGCGGTATAGTTCAGATCTTGCTTTAAATTTGAGCTTGTAATGGAGATGGAGCCAAAGTCGATTGTTTTTGGAATTGTGACCGACCATACAGGCGTATTATCAGCTGGCTTTGTATACTCCATCTTTACTTCTGTCTGCCCTTCTTTGGTAGCCGTGGTTCCCGACCCGTTAACGGAAACACTCTCTCCTGCAGCGAACGCGCTGCCTCCTAAGCACATTGCGGTGACGAGCGCCGCGGTGATGCCGACGATTAATTTTTTCTTCATTGCCATTTTCTTTTACCTCTCTTTTATTGGTTTTTATTTTTTTGGCTTATTTAAAAGGGCTTTCCCTCTCAGTAAGATAATTAATTTGTCCCGCCGACCACGGGGTCGTTGGGAATGCTTTTCCAGTTTAACTGGCTTTTGTAAGTGCCCTCGGTGATTTTACTGTCGGCGGGCACGACGAGCTGTCCGGTTTTGCCGTTTTGTCTGTCATTTTCGGTCAGGGTGGCAAAGCCGCCTGCCTTGCTCAGGGCTGCGCCGGATGGTGTCTCTATCCAAAACTCGGGGCTGTAGCTGCCCTGGGCTGTGGTATCCGCAGGCTGCATCTGGTACTTGCCCCAGATGGTTTTGTAGCCATCGCCCGGGCTGATCTCGAGGTCGATGGTGCGGCCTTCGTACAGCCAGCCGTCATTACTGGCCACGCCCACGGTGATGTTTGCAGTCGCACCCTGCCCCACTCTGGCGCTGCCGGTGATGGGCGCTTTTGGCAGGCTGAGGGTATAGGTGGCGGTCAGCAGGCTTGTGGTCAGGCTGCCGTCGGCATCCGCGTTTATTTTTCGACTCAGGGTCTGGGCTGTGCCGCCTGCCGGTGTGGCGCTGGCGGTGACGGCCGTGTAAGGACCGCCGGAATATTTGGGCAGATAGACGTAGAGCTCTCCGGTTTGGCCGCCTGTTTTGTTAAAGCTGCCACCTGAGGCCTGGGCGTTCCAGATTCTGGCGGTGCCGTCTGCCTTGCCGTCGGCTTTTGTTTTTTGGGTGGTGACACTGGCGGGTACGCCGGCATAGTCTGTCGGGTTTTCGCTAAGCTTCAGGGTCACGGGGTATACTGTCTCTCCGCTACTGTTTTTGGCGCCGGTCACACTGCCGATGATGGAGCCGCCGTCGATGGTGGTGGTTCCTGTTGTGCCGATGGTGTTGGCTTCCACGTTGCCGCCTTTGATGGTGGCTTTGCCGGTAATGCTGCCGGTCACGGTGGTCAGGCCGCTCTCAATGGTGGTGCTGGCGGTGGCCAGACCGGCTGCAGCGTTTAGGGTAAGGCCTACTGTATCGGCTGCTCCAATGGTCAGGCTGCCGCTGCCTGCGACGCTGCCGGGCAGGTTAAGAACGCCGGTGCCGGCTGTACCGCCGGTGAGCCTGAGGCTGCCGTCGCTTTGCAGGCTGGCGCCGTTTGGGCTGCTGTTGGTGACGGTGACGGTCTGGCCATCGGGCACGCCCACCTGGGCGGTGGCGTCAGCCTTGACGGTGATGGGTACATCTGCGGTGTTAATGCTTTCATTTAGGATGATCCTTGAGCCGTCGGTATGGGTGCCGCTGACCACGATAATGCTGTGGGCATAGGCACTGCCATCATTGGTGGCGGGTATGTTATAAATTCCCTGGTAGGGTATAAGCCCAGCTTGATTGGCTGGCTCTGCATTGGCAAAGATATAACCGATGTCGTAAATATACAGGTTATTGTTAGCCAACGGAAAATCGGATGAGCCAGTGACCCGGAAGCTGACGGTGATGGTTTTGCTCATGCCTGGGCCAGTGAGGACTGCGTTACCGCTTTTAAAACCTTCCTCGGTCACTTTTATGGTGTAGGTGTAAAGGCCGTTGGGGATACCTGTTGGATCTGCCGCGCATAATATCTTCCCGCTGGCCTTATCCACCGTAAAGGTCTCTGGGCCGGATACCTTGGTGTAGGTCAGGCTTCCCGCCGGGTTGGGCGCACTGACAGACGGCGGGGCGATGATGGCGGTGTTCTGTGCCATCTCGGTGGTCGCGTAGCTGTCTGCCAATTTGTAGGTGACGGTATCGATGGCGTATCGCTCTAACACACAGCCGGCCGCCCCCTTAAACTGCATGGCCGCATCGGTTCTGGCTTTTCTGGCGGTGTTGGTGGGATAAATGACCAGCTGGTAGTCCTCACCCTCGTAGCCCTTTTCCATGTTAAAGGTGGCAATGGCTTTGTAGGTCTTCTTGTCTGCCTGCTGGGTGAGGGTGGCGTGGCGCACCTGGGTATAATCGGTTAAATCGGTGCTCTCATCCAGGGTACCACCTTTTATCCAATAGGCGTCGTACATGGCGTCGGCAAAGTCCTCGGACAGGGTAATGACGCTCTGGGTCATGGTGTTGCCCGGGGTGCCCTCGTAGCCGGGGCCTGCCTGGGCGTAGTCGTCTTTGATCACGGCCTCATAACAGGTAACCTTGCTGGCGGGGCCACGGATGTCTTTTGCCTGGGCTGTGTCGCCGGTGGCCGTAACACTGGTGACCATGAGCTGATAAGCGCCTTTCAGGTCATTGCTGTAGGCAGTGCCCAGTGTGATGGATTCGACGATGGTGTGGGTCGCAAGGTCTGTTGTGATCTCTGTTGTCTTTTGGGTGTCTGCGATCAGCGCTGGTGTTTGCCCGTCCACCTTATACCAGCCGTAGGTGACGCTGCCTGTAAAGCTATCCGCGATTTTGATCTTAACGCTGAGCTTGGTTTTAGCCTGAATATCGGCATCGGTATCCTGACTGCTGAGCTCGATGGTATCGGGCATTGTGCTGTTTTCATCAACAACCATGAATTTATCCACACTCAGGTACTGCCAGTCGGTCTCGAAGCTATAAGCGCTCAGGTCGCTTACTGCAGATGTGGCTTTGAGCTTGTACCAGCCCGCATCGCTTTCTGCAAATGTGGTGGCGGCGGGCGCAGATCTTGTCCAGCTCACCGTATTGGTGGTTTTGTCCCAGGTTGCGGTCAGGCCGGTCACTTCGGTGCCGTCGCCCGTTGGCGCGGTGGACTGGCCGGTGGTGTCGTCTTTATACCATGTCAGGCTGTAGCTCGTTTCATCTACGCCGGTACCGCCAAAGGTGACGCCTGCCTTTAAGCTAAAGCTGGTGACATCGCTGATGGCGCTGGTGGGGCTTTGGTTGGCTAGGCCAACATTGACCACGTTCAGGTTTAGGCTAATGGGTGTCTCCACACTTTTTACAGGGCCAATAAATTTTCTGACGCCGTCCGTATCCTCGGCCAGCTCGTTCTGGCTCAGATACATTTTTGCGCTGATGGCGGCCTGCCCCCCGGCGCCGCCGGAAGTTTTGAGGTTGACGGTGTTGCCGCTGCCCACAACGGCCTGCACCACGTCAGGCTTGTCGGAGGAAAAGGCGGAGGCGGTGGGCATCTGTACCCCAAAGCTATCGCCAAGGGTAGTTTTTGTCTTTAGGGCATTCAGCTGGGTGGCGTCGGCCAGAACCACCTGGGCGGTATCGTCCCCCTGTTTTACCTGGGAGATTACATTTGTGGCCGAGGCGTCTTTGATGGCGGCCAGGTTGATGGCCTTGCCGCTGGCTGTTGACTGATCACCCGACGCCTTACCGGCGCCCAGATAGAAACAATTCGTAAACGTCCCGCCAGCCTTACCGGTCAGGCCGCCTTTATTATCTTTATCATTAGGTTTTTCTCCTACGATGGTGCCCACACTGTAGCACCCATTAACATTTCCCGCATTTACATATCCTGCCAGGCCGCCAACATACTGGGTAGTGGGCTGTACTGGAATGGCGGCAACGGTGGTGTCAATTTCACCGGTATTATAGCAATACTCAATATTGCCACTGTTCATATAGCCCGCAACACCAGCCGTTACCGGGTGATTGGTGATAATCTTGCCGGAGTTATAGCAATATTTTATATTGCCACTGTTCATAGCACCGGCTATCCCGCCAACAGCGCCCTTGGTAGGAACAGCCTTCTGAGCTCCATCCACATATATTTCTCCGGTATTCACGCAACCATAGGTATCTGTTGCTGTTACTCCCGTAATCCCTCCAATGAGAAGTCCTCGACCTGTAGTATATCCGATGGCCTTGCCATCGGCATGGATTTCAATATTGCCATTATTCGTCGAATTTGCAATTTGCCCTTTAGCACCCAAACCATCATTAACGCCAACACAACCGCCAATAAAATGGCGCTTTGAATCCATACTGATATCGCCGCCTTCGGTATATCCGATAATGACTCCATTATTGACACAATTCTTTACAGTTTGATTACTTTTATTATCTCCCACAATGCCGCCAAGCGCGACATAAGTCATTTTCACATTAGTATTCTTTTGTTCGCAAACACTGTAAGTAACGGTCTGTTCCGACACAGTGCAATTGGTCATACTGTTTTTATTACAAGCCGCTATCCCACCCACAATAATGACTTGGGCGTTTCCATAAAAACGGCCGTCAACCACATGGCAATTCTCAATTATTCCATAATTAAAAGTGACAATAGGTGAAATATATACGACTGCTGACCCTTCATTTATCGCTGAAATCATACTATCGTCCATGGTCAAATTTTTTATCGTTGCAGTGGTGCCCGTTGCTCCAAAAAGTCCAAAGTAAATATAGCCCGGCGACGTGTCAGAATTATTTATGCTTGCATTTATCCTCAACCCCATTAAGCTATATCCATTGCCATCAAAGATTCCGTTAAATGTTTGGCTTTCAGTGCTGCCGATCACCTCATTCCAAAAGTGTTCGCTAAGATCAATTGACTGGCCTAAGGTGATGGTTTTGCCTGAAAAATTAGCAGTTCCAGCATTTACCAGTTTTGCCAGGCCTGCCAGCTGAGAGGCATTATAAAGGGTGTAGCCTGTCACACTAGCATCAGCATTATACCAACTTGTATCGGTATTGTCTGACCAATTACCGGTTGTCGTTGTAGTGGTGCCTGTTTGAACAAAATCGAATGTAATATTTGGATACCACTTCCCGCTCTCTTCAATTTTTACACGCCCATCGCTATCTTTATATCGAGGCATGACGGACACGCCGGACGCGGCTTCCTCGGCCTGGGCCTGCGGCGTCAGAGGGCTGATCCCCAGCGAGGAAAAGACCACGAGGGCGCACAGCAGTACGGACAGGGCTTGCTTACCTATTGGGTTGTTTCGCATGGTTTTCCTCCTTCTGGTTTTTATTCGACAATGAGCTGCCCGGCGGTGGCGGCGCTGTTCATGGGATTATGGGCGCCCTCCAGCTCGTAGGTGTTGTACTGAATGAGCACGCTGTAGGTGCCGGGATCCAGCATGGTCTCAAGCTTTGGGTTCTCGATGGCGGAGCCGGCGGGCATGAGGCCGGACTGGTAGAGCTTTCGGTTGCTTTCTTCCAGCTTGAGGGTCACCTGAAAATAACAGGGATTGCCCTCGGGGTTTTGCAGGCTCCAGTGGGTGGTGCCGTTTTTGTCGGCCTTTATGACGGTGTAGCCGGGTATGGTGATGTCCTCGTGGGGTGGGGTATCTGTGGTCTGGGTAACGATGGCGTTGGGGTCGATTTCGATTTTGGCCGGAAACCAGTCGTACCAATTGACCGCGCACCAGGCCCCAAAGGTAAGGAGCGCAATGCCGGCTATGGCCACCGCCAGGCGTTTTAACGCCACGTTTTTGACAATGGCGGCAAAGACGTTGTCCTTCAGGCGCACATAGCCGATAACCGCCGTGGCGGGGGTAATGGCAAAGCCCCGGGTCACGGGCAGGCTGTGCCCCTGCCCGTCCTGCAGGCTCAGGCTTTCTTTTTGGATATTTTTTTCTGCTTTCACTGCCCCGATGGCGCCAGCTACCTTGTAGCTGTGCTGGGGATACAGAGCTGCCATCTGCTTTTTGGTATAGTATCTGGTGGTAAAGCCGCTTTTTTTATGGGTATAAGCGGCGCCGTAGTTGTCTTCGTTGATGATGTTCAGTTCCACGTTTTTATCTCGTTTCTTTGGGTTCATGAGGTGGCGGCAGCGCGATTGGCGCTGCGCTGCCGCCGGAAAAAGGTAAAAAGTTTTATTATTCTACCGGCCAGGCCGGGAATAAGCGTTCCAGCGCGGCTACCAGCTCTGGGTCGTACCAGAAGCCGGCGCGCTGTTTTATTTTTTCATGCTTTTGGGCAGTGGGCATTTGTGGGTTATCCATACTCAGATGATCCCAGGCGTCGGCTACAGCGCCTGCCCTTGCGATAATGGGGATATCCTCCCCATACAAATGCCCGGGGCCGCCGGTGCCGTCCCACCGCTCGTGATGATAGCGGCACAGATCGCAGGCGATGCTGCAAAAAATGCGTTCTCTGCCGTCCAGCGCTTCCTCGTAGGCGTAGGAAAACAGGGCTGCACCGCGGCTGCAGTGGGCCAGCGGGTCGCTATCGCTGCTTCCTTTGCCAATGTCGTGGTAATCGCAGGGGCCGCTCTGCTCTAAGCGCCAAAGCTCCACCAGTTCTCCCCTGCCTGCCTCGATGAGCAGGGCACGGATGATTTGTCCGGTTCGCCGGTTATGCTGCTGCACATCCTTAGGGCACTGCTGTGCTGCGCGGGTTAATTCCTTGAGCATTTCTTTACGCGTTTCCTTTCCTTTTATTTTTTATTTTTTTCGGGTATCTTGTTTCTATCAAACGCCGCATAGTTCCTTACTATGCGGCGTTCACCGGCGGCACTTTAGTTTTAGAGCGCCGTCTTTTTTTCGCTTGATATTTTGTCATTTTCATCATTTCTTCTCGAATAAAATGATCACTTAAATGTAAATAAATTTCTGTTGTGGTAGCTGTTTTGCTGTGTCCCAACAGAGCACTGATAACCTTGACCGCTACGCCGCTTTCCATAGCCCTGGTTGCAAAGCTATGCCGTAGTGAATGAAAAGTGTAATCTTTTGAAAGTCCAAGCTCTTTCATTCTTTTTTTAAAATGTCTTTCAATAGATCGCCCGTGATAGGCAGTGCCATCTTTTTTACCGGCTACATAGGCTGCATTCTTTTTTTGTTTTAGATTCCGACTGTTATAGTAATGCTTTAAAAAAGCCGAAAATTCCGCAGTTAGCGGTATTTTTCGCAGAGCATTTTGTGTCTTTGGCTTTCCAAGACGCGCTTCAGTTTTTCGGCCCTCACCAGTCGGTATACGCTCCATACTGTGTCTGATAACAACCAGATTTTCTTTAAAACGTATATCCTGCCATCGCAGAGCTACTACCTCAGATAGCCGCAACCCCAGATTTAAAGCCAACAAAATCGCAATATCCAAAGCGTTTTCGCTCGGTTCCAAAGCTTTTTCCAGCTTATTTTGCTCCTTAATCGATAATGACTGTGCCTGGGTTTTTTCCTTTGGCGGCAAAATTATTTTTTCACACGGGTTATTTTCAATCATACCCTGTCTGAGTGCTAAGTTGAAAATCGTTTTAAGGCAGCGGTAAACCTCATGAATGGTTTTAGCACTATATTTTTCCTGCATATTATCAATAAATTTTTGTATCGTCTCTTTACGAATTTCTCTAACGGCCATCTCGCCAAAAGCAGGTCGTAAATAACCTTCAAGCAGTTGCGTATAGGTTCTGATCGATTGAGCCTTTAAATGCCTCTTGCTATCCAGCCATTCATCAAAAAGTGTATTCATCGTTGTTGCCAATTTAAAATGATTTATTAAAGCTTTTAGTTTGTTCATTATAATCTCCTTTATTGCATTAAACTTTTGTTTTTTTAAATTAATTGATTTTCATACTAGCATTTTATCCGATTAACTGCTATAATTGGAGTCAAATAAAAAAAGCATGGCGCATAGTAAGGAACTATGCGCCATGCTTTTTATTTATTTTTAATTACTGTCCCGTCGATTTGAATACAAATGGTGTCTTATCATATGCGCTCTTGTAACTGTCTAAATTATATTCGAAAAAATCACCGCCTGTAATAAAACGAAACTTCACAAGCTTTACATTTTTTTCGAGTGCATTGGTTTCCAGATTATACACGTCTCCTCTAAAGCTCCCTGTCCCAGAGGCTCCAACAAACGCTGTAACAATCGACATAATCCAGAGCCTGTCCTCGACATTGAGGCTTTCATTTCCAATATAGAGATATTTTGTGGGCAATACCATACCGACTGCTGTCATTTCATCATACAACGTTTTATGCCCGCTGGAGGACAGGCGGTTTTTCATTGTGTTCAAAGTATCAACTGAAATGATTTTTTTATTATCCTCCTGATATGATGTGATTTTCTTATCATTTTTCAAATTATTAAAAAGTGTTTCCACTTTCATATTAAAGGTACCTTTGTATTTATCGCCCAACATGGTATGGATATCTGTTAGAGGATCAAGGGTTACTGTATTGGCTGTTTTGACGGTATACAGCTGCTTATCCACAAGATTCCGGTCCTTGTCTGTCGGTAATATCAGGCTTTCCTGAAAAGTGGTCCACTTCGTGTTAATGCTGTTAAACTGATCTTTCATTTTAGCGATCTGTGCATCATACATATGGTCTTTATTATTGACATTCATATAGCACATACTGATCATGTAGGCTTTGATATACATCTGGTAATTGCTTGCCCAATATTCTGATTTGGCGGTTGTTGTCTGTGATTCCCAGTTGTAGCGCCTGTTGTAAAGCGTGACGTAATCATCCAGCACACTGCCCACAACCCCCTCACCAAGGATATACTGCCCAAAGGTATAGGTATCATAGACAAAGCCCTGTCCACCTGTGGTCGTGCTTCCCAAGATAACATTGAGCTGGTCCATAAGGTCTTTATATTCCTGCGAATCGATTGATTCTATCTTGACTAATCGCGCCAGAATATCGTTTGTGCTGCTGGATAAAAGCCCGGCCCGGAAGTTAATGGAACGCGCGCTGTCCTGAAATTTGCTGATTTTTGATTCCAGTGTCGCGTCGACTAAATAATTAACCTCATTTTGAATTTTACTTGTCATTTTATTTATTTCCAATGCTGACTCGCTGAGAGCGGCAATGCTGTCGCTTATGCCACTCATTGATTCTTTGCTCTCGGACATGGCCAGACTGCCAAGCCCCACGATGCCCGCGATTCCTCCTATTGGAGCGTCCTTGGCAAAGGAGTTGACAATCGTGAGGATTTTTGACACCAGGTCGGTTGTGGAGGACGCGCTGTTTGACGCCAGCATGTTGTCATAGACAATGACCTCATAATCGTCGGCAGCAACAGGCACACCGTAAGCGTCAATGAGGCTGCCCTCGGCCAGCACGAGGTTTTCATTACAGGCCCAATGGGCAAAGAATGCTCTCAGACCTTCCTCGCCTTCCTCCTCATACCACCTTTGCAGCTCTGCGTTATCAATGGTTACCGAGAAGGTAAAGGTATCGGCGCTTTCAATTGTAACTGGCGAGATAACGGCGTCGGTCAGCGTATCCTCTGTCAGGCTGACAGAGCCTGGTGTTAAGTTTACACTGCCGTTTAAAGAACTTACCCTGCCAGTGAATACGGCGGCTGCCGTACTGGGCGACTGGGAATCTGCGGTAACAGTATCAAGCGTAAGCTCTGCTGTAATCCGCTCTTCCTCCAGCTCCAGATCCAGCTCCAGGCTGTCGCAGTTAAGCCCTGCACTGTCAATGGTCATGGTGGCCCCGTCAAGCTCGTCCAGAATCTGGCCTTTATCGGTTATACCATTCACCGTAACTTTTAAAACGCCATCTTTTTTGGCTTGGGTGGATGGAACGGTCAGGGCTACGGGCTGGACTGCTGGATTGTCAAACGAGAAGTGGGCAGCGTCGGCAGTGTCCGCAAACTCAGCGGTGTCAATACAAAATGCTATGTCTGCTGTGCCGTCATCATTGATAAGGACGTTGTCGGTCCCCTCTGCAAAATACGGCAGCGGCGCCATGACGTCGACAACAAGAACGCCGACTTTATCGCCTTCCTGTTTAAAGCTGTCTTTGTCAAAGTACAGTACGCCGCAGCTTTCGTCGTTTTCGTCAAGCTGACCGGACATTTTAAGACTGACTGTGTGCTCATCCAGTAAATTGATTTCATCAATACTCACACCATGAAAAGCATTTGCCAGCTCAATATCGCCGGCTGTGATTGAATCTGAAAAGGCGTCTTCCTCACTGGTTGCGACCACATTAAAGAACCTGGCGTCTGCCGCGACTTCTGTTTCTGTCGTCATGGGCTCATAGTTTGCGGTGGTCACGGTAAGGGGCGCGATTTTTTCGATGGTGACGGTGGTTGTCACGTTCTGTTCTTCCCCATCTACCACCAGCTGGCTGGTTACATCGTAGGTAATATTATCGAGTGATGTGGGCAGCTCGGATTCTTCCGCTGTGGTTTCTTCCCCAGCGGCTGAGGCCGCTTTTGGAAAGGCCGCGAGTCCCAGCTGTGTTCCGATGCTCAGGCAGAGTATAAGGGACATCATCTTTTGTTTATGCCGGGTGTTTCCTTTAAAGAATATAACGCCCAGAATTAAGATTGTGAGCATCAATACTGCAAATATGGCGTGGGGCCCCTGGTACCCTGTATGCGGGTTCGACCCTTTTGTGGCTGTCAGGAGCGCTGCCTTGCTGATCTCTCCATTGCTTATCTTAAAACTGTAATTGATTTTCTGACCGCCTGCAATCTGGTCATAGGTTTTCTCGGTTGTGCTCGCATATAAGCTATCGGGGAGGGTCGTCTTTAACGATACGTTGTAGAGCCCCGCCTCTGTTGGATTGTCGAGCTCCAGGGTTGCTGTTACCTGCTCGCCGTCGTTTATGGTCCTTTTGTCAAAGGTAAGCTGTGTGGGGATCAGGTCTTTTATATAAGTGACATCAAACCCTCTGGCAAGGGCAGATGCTCCCACGAACAGCATTAGCAGTAAAGCGAGCGTCATTACACTGATTACTCTGTATAAGGTTTTCATCATTTTTTCCTTTCCTGTTCATTCATGAACATTTTGTTTCAAACTTTTTGAAAAGTGCCGGGTAAATTGCCAGAATAAAAAATGGGACCAGAAAATTATAGATGAAGGCAGCGGCGTAAGCGTCTAAAAACAGACTGAACACATTTTTGAGAATATAGTGCAGTACGGTTATGACTGCCGCGCCGATAAGGTAGCGTCTGATTTTAACATAGAGTGTCCCATCGAGTGAAAATTTAATTTTCCTTCTCTCCACAATCCATCCAATGGCGGCGCCAAACGCAAACCCTACATTGCCAAAAACATCGGTGATCATCTTAGCCGGGTCCACCAGGAGTGTGCCGTCCACCCAGTTCTGCGGATAGCTTTTTGTCATTGCGTAGATAATGATCAAGACGCCACAGGTTAGTATGGCCGCCATCACCCAAATATCTTTCTCTGGGTTTTTTTCTAAGTAATCATTTAATACATAACCCATCAGCAAGATGACCAGAAATGCACTGCCAAATCCTACCAATACATCCTGCGGCGTGTGAACGCCCAGGAAATTCCGGGACAGCATGACTAAAAAGACGACACTGAATAAAAACACGACAACAAAACGGTATTTCCTAAAATACAGGGCCAGTGAGCCGTAATAGCAGGTCGCATTTGTCGAGTGCCCGCTTGGAAAGGAGTAGCCTGTGGCAGTGGTTTTAGCGCCTGCGATGGGCTCGATTCCCGGGTCTCTTATCCAAGGTCTGTAAACACAAAAGCTGATTTTTAATACACTGTTGACTAATCCCCCCACGCCTTCTGCCAGACACATATATGTTCCGGCTTTTTTGTTAAAACACCAGTACACTGCCGCCATCAGCAAAACGGGTATGAAGGATTCTCCCAGGGTTGTGATGAATGAAAAGAAGCCGTTAAAAACGCCTTCTGAATAAAACCGGAAGTTCTGTAACACAAGTAAATATTGAATATCCATACTGCCTCCTGTCCTTATGATCGCTCATTTTGTAAATAATGCGCTTCTAAATAGCGCACAAACAATACCTCTACAATAGTGAAAAACGGTGCGCAGAGGTAGCCGTCTGTTTTCTGGCTCTTACCTTTTATAATACGATGATTGTAAAAATAAAGGTGCTCGTCACTGAGCTTTTCCAGCTCATTATCCTCATAGGAGGTAATGGATAATATGGATGTCCCTTTATTTTTTATCCCGCGCACCAAATTGTTTACCGGCCGGTTGTCGCCGGACAGGGAAAAAACGATCAGGGTATCCTCCTTTTTCAGGAGCTCTGTCATTGTTCCCAGCTCTGTTTTACTCTCAATGACAAAGGCACGCTTCTGCAGTATGAAGAAAAGGCGCTTCAGCTCTTTAGCCGCGTGCCGTTGTACTTCTCCGGTTCCAAATATAAATATCCGGCCGGGGCAGTCGAACAGCTCGAAGGTTTTTGTCAGATCAAGATTTTTTAAGTAGTCTAAGGTGAGATAATAATCCTGATAGGTACGGTTAAGCAGGTTGACGGCCAAAACATCGTTTGTCTGCTCCTGCCATTTTAAAATAACCCTTAGCTCCCCATAGCCGTCCATTCCCAGCTTTTTGCAAAAGCTCAGGATCGAATTGTTTGAAACGCTGCACCTTTCTGCCAGCTCACTGAGTGAATACTGAGGACATTCTTTCATATGTTTATAAATATACTGCCATATGTGATGGTCGGTTTCGCTAAAGTTTTCATAGTGCTGATTGATTAATTGATTAATATCCATATCACTGCTCCCTGCGAGAACGGTATTCCAAATATTTTAGAAACAGCATCTCAATCAATATAAAAAAACTGGTAACGGATGTATATGAAACATCGAGGTCATCTTTTTTTATGACCAGCCCTGACGTATATAGATTAACGGTGCTGAGCTTTGCCAGCTCGTTTTCGTGAAGGGTGGTGATCGAGACAACAGGTACATTACGGATTTTCAGCGCACGGGCGAATTCTACCACCTCTGGCGATTCCCCGCTGTATGAGACCATAAACATCACGTCCCCTGGGGTGAGCTTTTCGATCATCCGGTTTGTCTCTGCGTTGCCGTTGATCTCATAAAATATCCGTTTTGCTGAGACAAAAATCCGGGTCATTTCATGGGCAACGGTGCTTTGCAGGATTCCAGAGCTGTAAATATACAGGTTCTCCGCACCGTCGATCAGCTCAAAAATAGCGTCACAGTTCTGCTCCACGACGCGGTGGACTACCTCATTATAAAGGCTGATCACCTTTTTCATACTGCTGTAATCCTCTTTTGGCATCTGGCTGTCCTGTATCAGGGTCACCTTGAATTCACTAAAGCCGTTAAATCCAATTTTATGGACAAACCGTGATAATGTCGTTCGGGAGACATGACACCGGCTGGACATTTCGGTGATTGTCAGGCTTTTGCATGCCTCTCTGTTTGATTTTATGTACTTCCAGATATATAAGTCGTTTTCGTTGAGATTATGGTAGTACTTGTTTATATGTTCATCAAGTTTCATTTTTTCCTCATCTGTTTGTGTGATTAAGTTAGCTCTGGCCAGTAGCCTTGATTGGCCTGAATAAATTCGTCTAATATGATTTTTGCCACTGCGGCGCTCGGAACGGTCTTGGAAAGGGTCAGGGCCTGCCATAATTTCTGGTAGCTGCCTTCAATCCAGGCGTCCACCACCAGCTTCTCCACACTGACCTGCTGCTCCATCATTCCTTTTTGAAAGCGCGGGATTCTTCCCTGACATATTTTTTCATAACCGTTTTTTCCAACAATGCAGGGGATTTCGACCATGGCGCTTCGTTCAAAATTCTCGATGGCGCCTTCATTTGGAACGATGAGTAAAAACCGTTCCAGGGTGTTTTCCGCAATCGCCCGGGCCAGGTCGACAATATAGGTCGCGTGGGCGTCTGCCTCAAAGCCGCTGCCGCTGCTGGTTCCCTTTTCGATAATCTCACGGCAGACGCTGAATATCTTCTTTTCACGCCCGTCAATGACTTCATTTGCTCTGGTATATTCCGGGTCCAGCCCAGCCGCAATTTCATAAGGAAACAAATAATACTTCAGATAAGTATTTGGGATTGTCTCTGGATCGATCGCGTAAACTTCTCTGGCCATTTTAAAGGTGTGGGCCCAGCTGTCATCGACATGCTGCTCTGCACTGACTGGAAAGCCATTTTCCGCAATGTATGCTCTGATGACAGGCATCAGGTCGTTGCCTGCTTTGTCATAGATCTGGTGCCACCATCCAAAATGGTTCAGTCCATAGTAACCAACCTGCATCTCCTTACGTGATTTAAGCCCTGCGATCCCTGCCATTTTTTCTTCAAGATCGATTGGCATGTCACAAATGTTTAAAATTTTTGATTTTGGCCTCAGACGATGGGTGGCCTCTGCTACAATGGCCGCCGGATTTGAATAATTCAGCATCCAGGCCTCTGGCGAATACGCTTCCATATAGTCCAAAATCTCAAGGACGCCGCCGATGGAGCGCATCCCATAGGCGATCCCGCCAGGGCCGCAGGTTTCCTGCCCGACAACGCCGTATTTTAAAGGAATTTTTTCATCCTTTTCGCGCATGGCGTATTTTCCAACACGGATATGTGCCAGCACAAAATCGATTTCTGTAAAGGCTTCTCTCGGATCGTCGGTATAGCCAAACTCAATTTCCGGCGCGTTTTCGCGGAGGTAAATCCCACAGGCTTCTGCGATTACTTTCTGTCTCCCGGGGTCGTTGTCATAGAGCATGATTTTCCTTATTGGAAAACGGCTGCTTTCTTTTAACAACATCAGGACAATGCCCGGTGTAAAAGTACTGCCTCCGCCTGCTACTGTAACTGCGTATTTTTGTGTCATTGCTTTATCCTCCTGTGTCTATAATAGATGTTCAAACTGCTCTCGGAATTTCGCGACGGACAGTCCTATAATGACCTGCACCGATTTACCGCTCACGATGCAGCCGTGTGTTCCGAGTGCCTTGAAAGCCTGATCGCCCAGCACCACTTTTGGGTCTTTAATATTCACTCTGAGCCGCGTCGCACAATTCGTAACGTCGATGATGTTTTCTTTTCCTCCCAGTGCCTCAAGCACTTTTTGCACAATAAGGCTTTCCTCATCACTTTTACTTGCCCTGTAGTCTGATTTGGAATAGAATTTGACGGTTTCTTCATCCTGGCGCCCTGGTGTTTTAAGATTAAGCTTGAGGATCATAAAACGAAACACAACAAACCAGATTCCGGTAAAAACAAGCCCCACTGCAAACAGGAGCAGGTATTGCTGCCAGTGGCTTCCCATGAGTGGAATCCAGTTAAAGGAAGCCATCTCAATAAGCCCCCCGGAGAAGATTCCGGTTATTCCCAGCAGGTTTATCACCATGGCCAGCAGCGCCGATAATACGGCGTGCACAACGAATAAAACAGGGGCAATAAATAAAAATGTGAACTCAATGGGTTCTGTCACTCCACACAAAACAGCGGTCAGTGTTATTGGAATCAGCAGAGCCAGCAAACGTTTCCTGTTCTGTGGCTTCGCTGT
Source organism: Eubacterium maltosivorans (assembly GCF_002441855.2). Classification (NCBI taxonomy): domain Bacteria; kingdom Bacillati; phylum Bacillota; class Clostridia; order Eubacteriales; family Eubacteriaceae; genus Eubacterium; species Eubacterium maltosivorans. Next base: position 1,706,182 of record NZ_CP029487.1, read on the forward strand.
GAAATAAAAGGCCAATGCAATCCCCGGACAGCCGAATATCTTTGAAAACCCTGTGGCTGTATAGGAGGCCCACGGCGCCAACTCCTTTAATGCTTCTGTCGACGCCGCGAGTTGAGGGAGTTGTGTGGCCCAGTAAGAATATATTCCTCCGTTAACGACCACATTGTCAAAGTAAAAAGAGGAGTAAAGCAGATGGTGGAGGCCAAAGGGTATCAGCAGCTTTTCCAAAAATACAAACAAGCCCACACCTAAGGTGCCTGCTCCCAGCACAAACTGCTGAAGGGCGCTCATTAAAAGCTGAACCTGAGGCCATATAAGGATCGCTAAGACTGCCACTGGCAGCATTGCGAAGAAGCCAATCATAAATACAAAGGTAGAACCGCTGAAAATGCCCAGCCATTCCGGAAGCTCTTTTTCATAAAAACGGTTATGCAGGAATATGACAAGCGCCGAAATTCCCAATGCGCCAAACATCCCCATATCGAGGGTCTCGATACCGGCAATCTGGGTTAAATGGCTTCCGCCTTCTGCCTGCGCTGTCAGATCGATGCCAAGGTCTGCTCCCCACTGGGAGAGCATGACTGAGACAAAATAGTTGAAGGTTAAATAAAGGACCAGCGCTTCCATACAGCAGCGCGCATTTTGTTTTTTGGCAAGACCGATGGGCAGGGCCACCACAAACAAAAGCGGAAGCTGCCGGAATACGGTCCAGCCGCCCTGAAGCACGACATTCCAGCACTTAAACCAGAGGCTTTCCGGGCTTGCCAGCTCGCCAAAAATGGCCTGAGTGGTAAAAAGTGTTCCTATGCCGACGACAATTCCGGCAAAGGCAAAGAGCAAAACGGGTGTAAACATTGCCCCGCCAAATTTTTGAATTTTCTGCATCATGATTTTTCCCTCCCAGTCTCTTGATAACGATTATTTTATCTGTTTTTATCTTAACAGCTTCATTTGAAGGTTACAATCAATCTGCCTTATTCTGGAAATTCGATCATCATTCTGTTTTCTGCACCAAAAGCTGTGAATTTTCCCAACAGAACGCTGTGATTAATTCTGCTGTAAGCTGTCATCCTTCTTTGTGATATTTTGACCACACCTGTGTGGTATCCTCTATGTCCAGAAGCTTCGGATTAAAAACAGGCTCGATAATGCCCGCCTTCTTTTGTATTTCATAGTCCTTCATAATCTTTACAACCTGATTTGAAAGGAGCAGTATCACAATAATATTGATCCATGCCATGCAGGCCACGCCAATATCCATGACATTCCAAAGCATTGACGAGTCTGCGATACCGCCAATAAAAATAGCGGCTAAAAAAGCAAAGCGTAAGATGGTTCTCCCCAGGGTTCCAACATTTCTAAATAAATACCGGACATTGCTCTCGATCTGGTAATAATATCCGAGCAGGGTTGTCAACGCGAACAGTGCTATAATGACGCTCAGGATTTTGCCCTCCCACGGAATGGTGTTGGGCGTCAGGTTATTCAGCGCTGTCTGTACCCAGAGGGCTCCCTGCTCAAGATTAGGCGCGCCCTGTACAAGCATCGCGCCTGTGCTCTCATCCACAACGTTATAAATCCCGGACAAAAGAATGACCAGGCCTGAGATTGTGCAGACGATAAAAATACTCAGATAAATGGACAGAGCCTGAATGAGCCCCTGCTTGGCCGGATGCGTCGCTTCTGCCGCCGCTGCCATAATACCGCCGGAGCCATAGCCCGCATCGGTCGAAAATATCCCGCGCCTTACGCCCCACGAAACCGCCGAGCCCAGAATACCGCCAAAAATGGCGTGCGCTCCAAAGGCAGAGGTAAAAATCACTGAGAACACATCTGGTACCTTTGTAATGTTTTGAATGATGACAGCAATGCCAAATAACAGGTAAATGGCGCACATAAAGGGGGCCATGCCTTCGGCCACACGTCCGATACGCTTGATTCCGCCCCAGATAATAATTCCTATTAAGGCAGTGCCGATGATGGCGGTAACGAGTGTGTTCACGCCATAGGCGTTATCCAGCGTGGTGACGATCGCGTCCATCTGGATACCGGGCATGAGTATCCCTATTCCCAAAATCAGTATTATGGCGAATATTTTTGCTAAAGGTTTACACTTCAAGCCCCGCTCAATATAAAAGGCCGGTCCGCCTAGGTATTCGCTGCCTGTTTTAATCTTGTAAGCCTGGCCCAGCACAGCTTCTGCCAGAGCTGTACAGGTAGCAAAAAATCCAAAAGCCCAAATCCAGAAAAGGGCGCCTGGTCCCCCAAAATAAATGGCTGTCGCGACTCCTGCGATATTCCCAACGCCTACACGTGCTCCAAGGGCTGTGGCAAATGCCTGAAATGGTGTAATCCCATCACTTGTGTCTCCATTCCCTTTAAGCACCCTGATCATCTCCTTAAAAAAACGAAGCTGCGGAAACTTCAGACGGACTGAAAAATAAATACCAGCACCCATTAAGAGGATCACAAGAATATTACTCCAAACGACATTTTTGATTACTTCTGTTATTGCAACGAAATTTTCCATTGTTTTTCTCCTAGTCCAAAATTGTAAGTCCACATAGGGGTAGCCTTATGTGGACTTACCTGTGTCTTTCCAATGATAAAGGTTAACGCTTCGAACGCTTTCTCTTGAATAATACAATCACCAAAACACCGCAAATCAGCAATATTATCACTACAGGGATGTAGGTGCTGCCCTGTATTCCGGTGCCTGCACTGCTGCTGCCTGCATTAGCGCTGCTGTCTGCCGCATTGGAATCGGCATGTGCTGATGCTGTTACCTTAATAGGCACCTGGGCAGAATGGATACCGTTATCGGCTAAAAGGGTGTGATCCCCTGCCTCAACATCAGAGGGCATCTGGAAGATAAACAGGACCTCGCCCTGGGCATCGGCGTGCATCCGCCCGACTTCCTTTGGCGCAGAATGTACTGTAAAAACAATTTCTGCGTCTGGTTCAAAATCGGCGCCTGTCACTGTGATGGTATCCCCATGTGTGCTCACATTCTGGTTTAGGGTGATGTTTGGTGTTCTTAAACGCCACTGGGCGTATAAAAGAACGGTATCATCATCCGCAGCGGTCAGGTTCTTCACGCTTTCTCCCTCTGCATATCCGGTTCCCTGGCCATCGGCCCGGGTATTCCAGCCCATAAAGGCGTAGCTGGTTTTAGTATAGCCATTGGCGGGCAGTTCCATCGCTTGATCATAGGTCATTACCTGATCTGGTGTTTTGCCGCCATCGGCGCTGTTGCCGTCGAATCTGACAGTGTAGCTGTTGGCACGCCACTGGGCGTACAGAGTCACTGTTTCTCCCTCATTTGGAGAGAGGTTGACGACGTTTTGCTCATCGGTAAAAGTGGTTCCGCCCCCATCGGCCTGGGTATTCCAGCCGGTGAAGGTATAGCCAGTTTTAGTGTAGCCATTGACGGTCAGGTTCACTGCCTGATCATAAGTCATGGCCTGGTCTGCCGTACTTCCGCCATCCGCGGTATTGCCTTCGAATGTCACCAGATAATTGTTGGCTCGCCATTGAGCAAACAAGGTGATTGTTTCCCCTTCGGCAGCGGTCAGGTTCACCACATTCTGTGCGTCGGTATAGACTGTCCCTCCGCCATCGGCCTGGGTGTTCCATCCAGTAAAGGTGTAGCCGGTTTTGGTGTAGCCGTTAGGCGTCAGGTTGGCCGCATGATCATAGGTCATGGCCTGATCCTGCGTGCTGCCGCCGTCTGCGGTGTTGCCATCGAACTTGATGGTGTAAGTGTTGGCACGCCACTGAGCGTACAGGGTAACTGTTTCACCCTCGGCAGCCGTCAGATTGATGACATTTTGTCCATCGGTATAGGCTGTTCCTCCGCTGTCCTGCTGGGTGTTCCAGCCGGTAAAGGTGTAGCCGGTTTTGGTGTAGCCGTTGACGGTCAGATTCGCTGCCGTGTCATAGGTCATGCTCTGGTCGCTTGTGTCTCCGCCGTCTGCGGTGTTGCCGTCAAATCTTATGGTGTAGCTGTTGGCACGCCACTGGGCATACAGGGTTACCATTCCTCCTTCTTCCGGGGTCAGATTGATGACATTTTGTCCATCGGCATAGATAGTTCCTTTGCCATCCTGCTGGGTGCTCCAGCCTGTAAAGGTATAACCAGTTTTAGTATAGCCGTTAATGCTCAGACTGGTTTCGATGTCATAAATCATAGGCTGGTCAGGCATATTGCCGTCGTCGGCCGTATTACCGTCAAATTTGATGGTATAGTTATTGGCTCGCCACTGGGCGTACAGGGTGACGGTTTCGCCTTCGACGGCCGTCAGATTTATCACATTCTGTCCATCGGTATAGGCAGTTCCTCCACCATCCTGCTGGGTGTTCCAGCTGGTAAAGGTGTAGCCGGTTTTAGTATAGCCATTGATGGTCAGGTCTGCTGCCTGATCATAGGTCATGGCCTGATCCTGCGTACTGCCGCCGTCTGCGGTGTTGCCATCAAATTTGATGGTATAGTTGTTGGCCCGCCACTGGGCGTACAGGGTGACGGTCTCGCCTTCGACAGCCGTCAGATTTACAACCGCCTGCCCATCCGCATATCCTGTTCCTTCACCATCGGCTTTGGTGTTCCAGCCCACAAAGGTATAACCGGTTTTGGTGTAGGCATTGGCAGTCAGATTCACTGCAATGTCAAAGGCCATTGGCTGATCGCTCATGCTGCCGCTGTCGGCGGTATTACCGTTAAACGCCACCTTATAATCAATGGCATGCCATTGAGCATACAGCGTTACGACATCTCCTTCGCCTGGTGTCAGATTCACCACACTTTGCTCATTATTATAAGCGGTTCCGCCGCCATCGGGCTGGGTGTTCCAGCTGGTAAAGGTGTAGCCGGTTTTGGTATAGCCGTTGATGGTCAGGTTCGCGGCCGTATCATAGGTCATGGCCTGATCTGGTGTGCTGCCGCCATCGGCTGTGTTGCCATCGAACTTGATGGTGTAAGTGTTGGCACGCCACTGGGCGTACAGGGTAACTGTTTCACCCTCGACAGGTGTCAGATTTGTAACATTTTGCCCATCGGTATAAACGGTTCCGCTGCCATCAGATTGAGTGTTCCAGCCGGTAAAGGTGTAGCCGATTTTGGTGTAGCCGTTAAGCGTCAGGTCTGCTGCCTGATCATAGGTCATGGCCTGATCCTGCGTGCTGCCGCTGTCGGCGCTGTTGCCGTCAAATCTGATGGTGTAGTTATTGGAACGCCACTGGGCATACAGGGTGACGGTTTCCCCTTCGACAGCGGTCAGGTTCACCACATTCTGTGCGTCGGTATAGACTGTCCCGCCGCCACTGGATTGAGTGTTCCAGCTGGTAAAGGTGTAGCCAGTTTTGGTGTAACCGTTAAGTGTCAGGTCAGCCGCTGTGTCATAGGTCATACTCTGGTCGCTTGTGCTGCCGCCATCTGCGGTGTTTCCATCAAATTTGATGGTATAGTTATTGGCACGCCACTGGGCATACAGGATAACTGTTTCGCCTTCGACGGCCGTCAGATTTATCACATTCTGGCCATCGGTATAGGCAGTTCCTTTGCCATCGGACTGGGTGTTCCAGCCGGTAAAGGTGTAGCCGGTTTTAGTATAGCTATTGATCGTCAGGTCTGCTGCCTGATCATAGGTCATGGCCTGATCCTGCGTACTGCCGCCGTCTGCGGTGTTGCCATCAAATTTGATGGTATAGTTATTGGCTCGCCACTGGGCATACAGGGTAATGGTTTCGCCTTCGATAGCCGTCAGATTTGTCACATTCTGGCCATCGATGTAGGCAATTCCTCCACCATCCTGCTGGGTGTTCCAGCCCGTAAAGGTGTAGCCGGTTTTGGTGTAGCCGTTAAGCGTCAGGTCAGCCGCTGTATCATAGGTCATACTCTGGTCGCTTGTGCTGCCGCCATCTGCCGTGTTGCCGTCAAATTTGATGGTATAGTTATTGGCACGCCACTGGGCATACAGGGTGACGGTTTCGCCTTCATTAACTGTTAGGTTTATGACCTCCTGCCCATCCGCATATCTGGTTCCGCCGCCATCGAGTTGGGTATTCCAGCCGGTAAAGGTGTAGCCGGTTTTGGTGTAACCGTTAAGTGTCAGGTTGGCCGCTGTGTCATAGGTCATACTCTGGTCGCTTGTGCTGCCGCCATCTGCGGTGTTGCCGTCAAATTTGATGGTATAGTTATTGGCACGCCACTGGGCATACAGGGTAATGGTTTCGCCTTCGACGGCCGTCAGATTTATCACATTCTGTCCATCGGTGTAGGCAATTCCTCCACCATCCTGTTGGGTGTTCCAGCCCGTAAAGGTGTAACCGGTTTTGGTGTAGCCGTTAAGCGTCAGGTCAGCCGCCGTGTCATAAGTCATGGCCTGGTTCGCTGTGCTGCCGCCGTCTGCGGTGTTGCCGTCGAACTTGACGGTGTAGCTGTTGGCACGCCACTGGGCATACAGGGTGACGGTTTCTCCCTCTGTTGCTGTCAGATTTATGACATTCTGGACATTCGTATAGGACGTTCCTCCGCCATCGGATTGGGTATTCCATCCGTTAAAAGTATACCCTGTTTTAGTGTAGCCGTTAGCCGTCAGATTGGCTGCCTGATCATAAGTCATGGCTTGGTTTGCTGTACTGCCGCCATCGGCGGTGTTGCCGTCAAATTTGACGGTGTAGCTGTTGGCCCGCCACTGAGCGTACAGCTTTACTGTATCTCCTTCGATAGATGTGAGGTTTTTAACATTTTCTCCATCCGTATAGGTGGCTCCACCGCCATCCTGCTGGGTATTCCAGCTGATAAAGGTATAGCCTGTTTTAGTGTAGCCATTGGCCGTCAGATTGGCTGCCGTATCATAAGTCATGCCCTGGCTGGCTGTACTGCCGCCGTCGGCGGTATTTCCATTAAATGTGACGGTATAATGATTTGCCTGCCATTGAGCATATAATGTTATGCTTTCACCTTCAACAGCGGTTAAGTTTTTAACATTCTGCCCATCGGTATAGGCTGTTCCTCCCCCATCGGATTGAGTATTCCAGCCTGTAAAGGTATAGCCGGTTTTTATATAGCCGTTGGCTGTCAGGTTCACCGCCTGATCATAGGTCATGGTCTGGCTGGCTGTACTGCCGCCATCAGCCGTGTTGCCATCAAACTTGACGGTATAGCTGTTAGCGCGCCATTGGGCGTACAGGGTGACATTTCCGTCCTCCTCGGCGGTCAGGTTCTTGACGCTCTCACCATTGGAATATCTGGTACCGCCACCTCCTGACTGAGTATTCCAGCCGGTAAAGGTGTAGCCGGTTTTGGTATAACCGTTCGCTGTCAGGTCGGCTGCCGTGTCATAGGTCATGGTCTGGCTGGCAGTGCCGCCGCCATCAGCGGTATTTCCATCAAATTTAACAGTATACTGATGAGGCTTCCACTGCGCATACAGCATTACTGTGCCCCCTTCGACAGATGTCAGGTTTATAACGCTTTGGCCGTCTGCATAGCCGATTCCACTTCCATCGGCATTGCTGTTCCAACCGGTAAAGGTGTAGCCCGCTCTGGTGTAGGCATTGGCGGTCAGATTGACTGCAACGTTAAAAGCCATTGGCTGGTTACTCATGCTACCACCGTCTGCGTTGTTTCCCTCATATTTGATAGTGTAGTTGTTGGCGCGCCACTGGGCGTACAGGGTTATTTCTTCCCCTTCGGTGGCCGTCAGGTTTATAACATTTTCTCCATCGGTATAAACGGTTCCGCCGCCATCCTGCTGGGTGTTCCAGCCGGTAAAGGTATAGCCAGTTTTGGTATAGCCGTTCGCTGTCAGGTTGGCCGCCTGATCATAGGTCATGGTCTGGCTGGCTGTACTGCCGCCATCAGCCGTATTTCCGTCAAATTTTACGGTATACCGATGCGCATTCCAAATGGCGTAAAAGGTATTATTGTCTGCATTTATTGTAGCGACATCATGTGCCGTATAAGAATGACCGGTGCCGTCATTCTTGGTATTCCATGAATCGAATTCATAACCGGTCCTTGAATACTGCAAATGTGTGTCTGAAGCATTATCTAAAACAATGTATCCTGCGCCTGTCCCGTAAAATACATTTTTGTAATCGGGTTCTTTGGTATCCCGGTCCTCATACCTTGTGCCTGAACCCTTGTTGGGCTCATAGGTCGGTATATATGACGGAAAATCGATTCCGCCTGTGAAGGCAATGTCTTTATTATTCAGAGGATGCAGGTAGTTATAATACTTTTCCACGATGCTGGTGCGGACCGCTGTAATATTGGGATATTGGGCAATTTCCTCACTGGTGGGCTTTCTGGAGCTTATGGCTCTGCCGTTATTTTCAAACTTAACACTCGCACCGGAAAAATTGATATTGCTTATATTGCCGCCGTAAATGGCGGATGTTGTTGTGTTTTTTATGGTGATATCGCTGCCGGGTTCTGCTGTGAGTATGGCATTATTACGCATCTCAATAGGCGTGCCATCCAAAAGCACCGTTCCTTTTAAATTTAAAGTACAGTTGTTCCATGTAAAGATCTGTCCGGTATTTTTAAAGGTACAATCTTCAATGGTCAGCGGACTGCTGCGGTCATGATGGAGATAGCCGACGTTTTCTAGTGTACAATTCTTAAATAAAATGTCGCTACTATAGTTAAAAAACATGAATTTTTTAGCATATAGACCATCTATATTTTTAAATGTGCAGTTACTAAATGTGCTTTTAGCATATCCAGTAATACCATATGTCTCTGATGATATTATTGGGCCTATCATATCCTGAAAGCTACTGTTTTCAAAATTTGCATTTATTGCTCCAAACTCTGACATCATATTTGATAAAGTTGAATTTTTTATGGTTACTTTGCCCAAAGGAACTGCAATTCCGCCGAGATGCTTATATGTAGCGGTTAATTTTATATTGTCTATCTCTAAGTCTATATTGCTTATACCGATACTACTTATATGACTATCATAATCGCCCTGGAGAATGGTATGCTTATTTCCATTAATGATTATTTTTACATTTTCCCGGGTAAGCTCTGCCGCTCCATCGCCTGTCATATCATCATCACTGCTCAAATTGATGGTATACTGCGCAGCTGTATCCTGGTTAATAGCGTCAAAAGCGGCCTTCAGTGTTGCGTATTTCTTTTGATCTAAAGTGCTGCCAGCGCTGCTGATCTGGTATGGCTCAGCATTTGACAAGGGCTGCACCTCTCGGGCCTTATTTTCCTGGCTGTCAGCGGCTTCTTCGACGATAACCTTAATCCTTGGCGCGGCAAGTCCTTCTGCCAGTACATATTCTCCTCCTACAGCGGCGGTGAAGGTATACTCGCCCGGGGCATTCATATTATACTGGGGCTGGGCTGCCCAGGTGACGGGCACTTCCACGCTGTTTTCCTGTATTTCTTCTGATCCTTCAAGATTAACGGACACTCTGTCCGGCAGTTCCAGCTGCTCTGCGTTTGTACCCAAAGCAGTATTTCGATTCTTCAGATCTTCGTCAGACACATTAAAGGCAGTGATCACCTGAGCTGGTTTTGAAGCCGCCCTTTCTGATTCTGCCTGAACAGCCGTATTGAGAAAGATCGGAAATATCATGACTACCATCATCAGGAGACTTATATAGATTTTGTATAATTCTTTATCATTCGTTTTTTTCATCGTCAAAATTTCCTTTCTAAATTTGTGAACAGTCATTTAAGCAATATATTTTTGAACTATTACTTTAATCAATTTCGATTTCTCAATTATAGCTTTGTCCAGATTGTATTTACAGCCAAAATTCATTATTTCACGCTTTATTATTGACAAACATGTGATTCTTTACAGTTTATACTTTAGTTAAGTAAAAGTTATATATTTATCTACAACTTTAATCATTTTGATTTATTTCTTTTTAACAACACAGCAAAAGCAACGACAAAGACTAATAAAGTAAGAACAACCGGAATATACCCATAGCTTTGTATTCCTGTTCCAACAGCTGATTTATGTGTGCTGTTATCATTTTTTTCAGAATCTGCATTCACTGTTTTCAACACCTTAAACCCAGTTTGAGCGGAATGGATACCATTATCTGCTGTTAGCTGGTGATCGCCCTCTTCTATGTCAGAGGGTACCTGAAATGTAAGTGTCACCTTTCCTTCTTCGTCTGCTGCTGCTCTCCCTATTTCTTTTGGTATTGAGTGCAGCGTAAAGGTGATCTCTACATTCGGTTCAAAGTCTTCACCGGTCACGGTGATGGTATCGCCATGCTTTCCAGTGCTCTGGCTTGTGCTGATACCTGGTGTCCGTAAACGCCACTGGGCGTATAAGGGAAAAGTTTCATTGTCTGTCGTGGTCAGGTTCCTGACATTTTCACCATTGGTATAGGCGGTTCCTTTTCCATCGATCTGGGTATTCCAGCCGATAAAGACAGCGCCAATTTTGGTATAGCTGTTGAGCTCCAGGTCGGCTGCCTGATCATAGATCATGGTCTGGTCCGGCATACTGCCGCCGTCGGCGGTGTTGCCGTCGAATTTGACGGAGTAGGTGTTCGCCCGCCACTGGGCGTACAGGGTCACAACACCTCCATCGTCGGGTGTCATATTTTTGACATTTTCGCTTTCGGTATAAGCTGTTCCTCCACCGTCCTGCTGGGTGTTCCAGCCGGTAAAGGTGTAGCCGGTTTTAGTGTAGCCGTTAAGCGTCAGGTTGGCCGCTGTGTCATAGGCCATGGCCTGATCCTGCGTACTGCCGCCGTCTGCTGTGTTACCGTTGAATTTGACGGTGTAGCTGTTGGCACGCCACTGGGCATACAGGGTAATGGTTTCGCCCTCGATGGCCGTCAGATTTGTCACATTCTGGCCATCAGTATAAGCTGTTCCTCCCCCATCGGATTGAGTGTTCCAGCCGGTAAAGGTGTAGCCGGTTTTAGTATAGCCGTTAAGCCTCAGATCGACCGCTGTATCATAAGTCATACTCTGGTCGCTTGTGCTGCCACCGTCGGCGCTGTTACCGTCAAATTTGATGGTATAGTTATTGGCTCGCCACTGGGCGTACAGGATAACTGTTTCGCCCTCGGTAGCTGTCAGATTTATAACATTTTGTCCATCGATATAGGATGTTCCCTTGCTGTCCGCCTGACTGTTCCAACCAATAAAGGTATAGCCAGTTTTAGTATAGCCGTTAGCCGTCAGGTTCGCCGCTGTGTCATAGATCATGCTCTGGGCTGCCGTATCTCCGCCGTCGGCGCTGTTGCCGTCGAACTTGATGTTATAGCTGTTGGCACGCCACTGGGCGTACAGGGTGACGGTTTCTCCCTCAATGACCGTCAGATTTTTAACGTTCTGGCCATCAGTATAAGCTGTTCCGCCGCCATCGGACTGAGTATTCCATCCGGTAAAAGTATGCCCTGTTTTAGTGTAGCCGTTAGCGGTCAGTTTGGCTTCCTGATCATAAGTCATGGCCTGGTTTGCTGTGCTGCCGCCGTCTGCTGTGTTGCCGTCGAATTTGACGGTGTAGCTGTTGGCACACCACTGAGCATACAGGCTTACTTCTTCCCCTTCGGTGGCCGTCAGGTTTATGACATTTTGTCCATCTATATAGGTCGTTCCCCCGCCATCCTGCTGGGTGTTCCAGCCTGTAAAGCTATAACCCGTTTTGGTATAGCCGTTCGCCGTCAGGTGGGCTGCTGTATCATAGGTCATGGTTTGTTCCGGTGTGCCACCGCCGTCCGCAGTGTTGCCGTCGTATTTAATGGTATAATTATTGGCACGCCACTGGGCGTATAATTTGACTACTTCCCCATCTATGACTGTAAGATCCTCGTTTAAGGTAGTTTTATCAGGATAAACAGTGCCACTTTTCAAATCCTTCCAGCCGTTAAAGGTATAGCCTTCTTTTGTGAATTCATTTGGGTTCAAAGACAGGGCTTCTCCGTAGTTTTTTATCTGATCCGGCATCACCCCTCTGCCTCCGTTACTGTCGAAGGAAAGCGTGTAGACAGCGGAAAATATAATTTGACGATAACTGGAAACAGAGCTTCCATCCGTAATGTTTAACGTATATGCGCCAATATCTTTTGCTTCCAGCGTCTGTGATGTTGCGCCCTCTATATCCTTTCCGTTCAATTGCCATTGATAGTTTGCCGATGATGAATAATCGTCAGGATTTAAGAGCTTTAAGGTAACTGGCGTACTGAGATACTTGGCCGTTATTTTTTCTGGAAGTTCACTGTTATCATAGTCTTTTACAGAAGATGGCGCTTCAATATCGGTGAGGGGCATATTAACAAGGGGAAGCCACAAATAGACTGCTGAATTTGAGTCGGTATAGACTTCGCTAACACCGTAAAGGTTCAAATGTGCGTCTGGTACCAGCGTTGTATGAAGCCTGGACATCAGCACATCAAGTTCACCCGCATTGACCCGTTCGTTCGGGCCATAAATGGAGTTTGCATCAATTTTATTTTGCGCCACAGAAAGTCCAGCACCATTCAAAAAACTTCCTGATATTGAAGAATTTACATATAAACTTCCTCCGTTTATGATTGCTTTATTACATTCTATACTAGGGTTTCTGTACCCATCAGCTGTTACAGTTCCTCCATTCAATAATAATGTATTTGCTATAATTCCCTTTTTTTCAAAATTATTATTGGTATGACTGATGGTTACTTTTCCACCATTTATTTCTATATCTGCACCATATCCTCCCAAAATAGCATTCCATTTGCCTGCATAACAATTAATTGTACCGCTATTTATTGTTATGTCTCCGCTGCCTAAACTATCATATGATGATGCCCCTCCTATGGCTGCACTATAGTTTCCTCCTCTGGCCTCAAGAAAACCATTGCCCCCATCTTCAATAGTGAGTGAACTTCCCACACGCACTAATATTCCCGCATAATAGGAGCCTGATGGCTGAACATAATTATTTCCCACAATCGTAAGTGTAACAGTCGAATTTTCAGTAATGGAAAAGCCGTCTCCGCTGGGTGATTTAATGTTAATACCATTTACAACAACATTCGCCTCGATCCCTCCTCGCACCATAACGGAATGATTAGTGGTGGCGCCGGAAGTGCTGTACAGCTCAATCGTATCGGATGAGGCGACCCCGTGAGTTACTGAACTGCCCTGTGTAACCTGGATATCTGACTGCCCCGTCGTGTCTGGCTCAACGACAATACTTCCACTGGTGATATCAAATGAGAAGGCCTGATTTAAAAAATCCTGAAATTCAGAATTTTCCTGTTTATTGCTCACTATCTCATCATCATTAGCTGTTATAGGATCATCCGCCTGTTTTACAGTTACTGTAAGGTCTGGAGCCACAAGTGTATCTGATAGTATATATGCCTCTGCGGGTACAGCGGTAAATCGGTATTCTCCGGGAGTGTCCTTATCATACTGGGGCTGGGCTGTCCAGGTGACAGGTATCTCAAGCTGCTGTTCATTTTTGCTGCCTTCTACCCTGGCGGGCAGGCTGGAAGGCAGGCTCAGCTGCTCCAGGCTGGTTCCTAACGCGATATCCCGGCTGGCTAAGCTTTCATCAGGTATATCAAAAGCACTGATTATTTGATTTATTTGGGGTAAGTTCTGCTCTTCTGCCTGAACTCCTGTATTTAATAAAAACACAAACAACAGCATAAGCAGCAGGATCAAACCTATACTTAACTTATGAAGTTCTTTTGTGTAAAACTTTTTCATAAAACGCCTCCCTTTATCTTCTAAACTTATTTTTTTATGTCTGGTTCTTGAGTATAACAGTGAAGAACATATTTTAAAATGAGTAAACAAAATTTTCACGCTTCATTGTTGACACCGCTGTGACAACCTGTTCATTATTGGCCTATGGCCTCAAATAACTGTTCTGTTCATTTTTCCTGTTTTTTTAAACGCAATACTAAACAAAAGCATATTCTTTAATTTTATTTAAAACACTTGTGCAAAAAAAGTTCTGTGTTAGAATGAAGCCAAACAAAACATGAAAGGATGTGTTTAATTAAAATGAAAATATTTAAAATTATCCGGTCAACGGTCTCCATGCTTCTTTTAATCTTAGTGCTTTGGAGTATGCCTGTTTCTGCCCAAGCCTCTGATAACGATTCATTCAGTGGCTGTGCACAGCTACAATATCAGACTTCCCGATGGCGTCCCATCCGTCCTATCTTCGTAATTCGGTAAAAAACTTTGTAAATTTTGATAGTCATATATTTTAGAAAAGGATGTGCTAAAAATGAAAAAGTTCAAAACAGTTTTGTCAACGATTTCTATACTCTTTGTCGTTTTGCTGTTTGGGAATCTGTCGGTTTTTGCCCAGGATTCTGATACAGGCCCTCCCGAAGGGTATCCTCCCACACAGCTTTATTTTAATAAAGACTCGGTAAAGGATGGCGAGCAGGTAACAGCGACCTTAGAGCTGAACAACCAGACAAACGCCGATCTAATGAATGTAACCCTTGAGACCTCGCTCCCTGAGGGATTATATTCTGAAAACACCACGAGAACCTATGATAAGATCGCTGCCGGACAGAAGATTATCCACAGCTTTACAATACAGGCTGGCGAAAAGAGCTCCGTGATTCCTGTGTCGCTCTCCAGTATCCCCTCAACCCCCATAACGGGGACACCGAGTAAGATTGGCATTGGGATTGTCTTAACTGCTGCATTTATCGTCTTTGGCGTCTGGCTTTGCAAAAGAAAGAAGGGGCAGATGGCGATCTCACTGGCTTTATGCCTGCTTTTGACAACACAGCTTCTGATGACTGCTTTTCCAAGCTCAGTTCACGCTGAGGAAGAGAACGACGCGGATACTCTTCTGTCTGATGAAATAGAAAACCTCTCTTATTCTGTAAACAACAATTTAATTGTAAACGAGGTTAATGAAACAATCTTAACCACTATCTCTATTGGTTCTGTCGAATCGGTTGAGCTGCCTGAAATTGGGTTTGAAGTGCTTCAGAGCAACAGCTCTGTCGCCGCTGGCGCAGCATTTTTTGATGTTATTATTTCCAGCCAGAGCGATCCCTTCTCAGATCATATCAAGGCTGAGGATATTGTCCTGAAAAATGCTTTTGAAAACGCTAAAATTGATGCGATAAATCTTTTGGATGATCATACTTTATCGCTGGGGCTTACTGGTCCTTTAGATAAAGAGGATGAGAGCAACGGGCTTCTTGAGCTTAATAAAGAATGTTTTAAGCAGGATGGCGAAAAGCAAGGCCGTTTAATGGTTGACGTCTCCTCTCCGCTGCCGTGTTTTGCGGAAGGGACTGAAAATGTCCATTTTAATGAAAGTGGACAGGCAGTGTTGCAATTTAACATTGATACTGCCCAGTTCTCCCAGACGGCAAACGCGTCGGCCTTTACCTTTGACGATCCAGCGATCCAGCCGGTTAACCTGACTGTTCCTTCAACGCTTTCCGGCAGGGATGGGCTTCTGGAAGTAAGTATAAATGGTGCGGAAAGCAAAACAGATATCATGAACGCGCTTCGCGGCGCCACAATGACCATTGACGGCTCTGCCCTTAACTGTGACAGTCTGACGCTGCCGCTGAAGCTTGAAGAAGAAAGAATCAGCACCGATTTAATTTTAGCGAGCGCTGTGCCAAGCTCTGAAAAAGAGACTCAGGCCACTGCCGAGTTTACTGGCCTTGTAAGCTCGCTCAACGGCAGTGTTGATTTATCGCAGGGGGGCATTGCTCTCGCTGGCGAGCCGCAGCCTGGTGTCAGTATTTCACCTTTAAAGGTTTCAGAAGATTCCAACAATCATTTTAGCTTTACCGTAACAATTGATGATCCTGAGCTTCCCAACTGGGCGAAGGAGGACGAAGGGCTTGAAACGTTCTTTGCCTACTGGGCCTACTCACAGAAGCTTTATCTGGATACAGGCTGTGTTACTGACGCCTACGGCGTCCCCGTTCAGGCTTCTGAATACGCCATGGTCGTTTATGAAAGTGATGTTTCGGAAGATGCGCCGTTAGCTTCAAACGCGTCAGGAAAAGATATTGCCTCAAAATCGTTCACCTATACTTCTAAGATATTGAATATTGTCAATTCCTTTGTCAAGGATGCTCCTTGGGCGGGAGTTGCCGGAATCCTAGGGCTCGGCGGTGATGCTTTATCCAGCGGTTCTGGTGGAATGGGTGAAATTAAAGAGAATTTGATCGCACTGAATGCTGAAGTTGCCGAACTCAATAAAAAAACAGATGCTATCAGTCAGGATCTAAAATATCTGGTAAATCACATCAAAGATACGGAAATGCGAAATAAGGTTTCCGCATTCGGAAAAGAGGCTGACCGCCTCTCTTGGACTGTTAATAAAATCAACAGTCAGGAAAATAATGCGATTGCTAACTTAATGGAGGTTACGGACACTGCTTCCAACGAATATCATACCTATGTCAATCAGATTAATAATACGGTTGCATACAGCGCTGGGGGCGGCGACACATTTGCAAAAGATACTCTGGCCTTTGGAAAATCCATTCTCGGTGACAATTTCATGGAAAGCGACAGCACTTTGGATGTCTACGTGAACCTTTACAACTCCCGTTGTAATTGGGCTTCACAAACTATAAATCCGAAATCTAATTTTTTAGCTTATGCTAACTCTCTTTACTTAAAAGCTTATATGATGAGCATGTGCTATATGCAGAGTAGTAACACTAACCATCAATATGATCACGCCATTGACGAAATGAAAACCCAATTCCAAGCATTTCTTGAAAAAAGTGATGTTTATAATAATGCTATGGTTCTCCCAGAAGGAAAAGACATTAATCTTATTGATGGAAAGGAATATAGCTATAATGGCCTTTATTCTTATAACTTGCAAAATCATTTTGAACGAAGTTTTCCCGGACGTATGTTTAGTACTTCATATATTTCATCAAAACCAATGTATATAAAATCTTTTACAGAATTAGTCCGAAACACTTTTGAGGCACGTAATAAAAGTTTTAACAAAATCAACAAAAATCCAGATATGGAAACATTAATCGCGATGAAAAGCAGACTTAATTCCAGCGGTAAAACATCTATTCTCGAAGAATTGACAGACCTTGGCTTTAGTACAAGAGGCGGCAAGGTTCTTTATATCGGAAACAGCAGCTTAATCGATGAAGATTTAACACCATCTATCTCTATGGGATACGAATACGGCGCAAAGGCAGCCTATAGGTTTTACGGAGATGTTTTCAACCTCGAGACTGGTACTGCCCAAGAAAACGAACATTTATTTGATGTTAATGTATCTGCATTTGCTTATAAAAAATGGGATGCTAAAATTAGTCTGAATTTACTTCCTGACAAAATAATATCTTTCTATCGGATAGAACGCTAAGTTATAGTCTTATTGCTTGCCAAATTGCTATCACTCCACACGGTGTTTCTATATTTTCACATACCATTGTTGATACCGCTGTGACAACCTGTTTAGCTTATAGCCTCAAATAACTGTAAAGTAATATTTTAAAAATATCTAAAAAATTATAAAGGATGTGTTTTTAAATGAAAAAGTTTAAAACAATTATATCAACGATTTTGATGCTTTTGGTCGTTTTGATGTTTGGGAATCTGTCGGTTTTTGCCCAGGATTCGGATGCTGGCCCCCCCGAAGGATATCCTCCCACACAGCTTTATTTTAATAAAGAATCTGTAAAGGATGGCGACCAGGTAACGGCGACCTTAGAGCTGGACAACCAGACAAACGCTGATTTAATGAATGTAATCCTTGAGACCACTCTCCCTGAGGGGCTGTATTCCGAAAACACTACAAGAACCTATGATAAGATTGCCGTCGGGCAGAAAATCCTCCACAGCTTTACAATACATGTCGGTGAAAAGAGCTCTATGATTCCTGTATCGCTTACCACTGTCCCATCAAATCCTGTAACGGGAACAGTGGATAAAATCGGTATCGGCATCGGTATTCTCTTAGCCGCTGCACTGATCGTCTTTTGTATCTGGCTCTGCAAAAGGAAAAAGGGACAGAAGCTGCTCTCAATTGCGCTCTGCCTGCTGTTAACAACACAGCTTCTGATGACCGCTTTTCCAAATTCAGTTTATGCCGAGGAAGAAAGCGATGCGGATGCATCTTTGTCTGATGAAATTGAAGGCATTACTTATTCTGTGAACAATGATTTGAATGTAAACGGAAGCACAAAGACACTTGCTACCAAGGTTTCCATTGGTTCTGCAAAGCTGGTTGATCTGCCTGAAATTGAGTTTGAAATGCTTCAGACCAACAGCTCTGTCGCCGCTGGCGCAGCCTTTTTCAACATTGTTATTTCCAGCCAGGAAGATTCATTCTCTGACGCTGTCAAGACTGAGGATATTGCGCTTAAAAATGCTTTTAAAAACGCTAAAATTGAAACGGTAAATCTTTTGGATGATCATACTTTAGTGTTAAGCCTAACAGGAACTTTGGATAAAGAGGATGAAAGCAATGGACTGCTTGAGTTTAACAAAGACTGCTTTAAGCAGGACGGTGAAAAGCAAGGGCGTCTGATGGTTGATGTCTCCTCTCCGCTGCCGTACTTTGCGGAAGGCACTGAAAATGTCCATTTTAATGAAAGTGGACAGGCAGTGCTGCAATTTAACATTGATACTGCCCAGTTCTCCCAGACGGCAAACGCGTCGGCCTTTACCTTTGACGATCCAGCGATCCAGCCGGTTAACCTGACTGTTCCTTCAACGCTTTCCGGCAGGGATGGGCTTCTGGAAGTAAGTGTCAATGGTGCGGAAAACAAAACAGATATCATGAACGCGCTTCGGGGCGCCACAATGACCATTGACGGCTCTGCCCTTAATTGTGACAGTCTGACGCTGCCGCTGAAGCTTGAAGAAGAAAGAATCAGCACCGATTTAATTTTAGCGAGCGCTGTGCCAAGCTCTGAAAAAGAGACTCAGGCCACTGCCGAGTTTACTGGCCTTGTAAGCTCGCTCAACGGCAGTGTTGATTTATCGCAGGGGACAATCGCTCTTGCTGACGCGCCGCAGCCAGGCGTCACTGTTTCACCGCTGGAGGTCACGGAAGGTTCCAACAATCGTTTTAAATTTTCTGTGACAATTGATGATCCTGAGCTTCCCAACTGGGCGAAGGAGGATGAAGGGCTTGAAATGTTTTTTGCCCACTGGGCCTACTCGCAGAGGCTTTATCTGGATACAGGCTGTGTTACTGATGCCTACGGTGTTCCGGTTCAGGCTTCTGAATACGCCATGGTCGTGTACGAAAATGATGTCTCGGAGGATGAGCTTCTGGCTTCAAATGCGTCGGGACAAGCTATTATTGCAAAATCATTCACCTACACTTCTAAAATACTGAGCATTGTCAATTCCTTTGTCAAGGGCGCCCCTCTGGCGGGAATTGCTGGAATTCTGGGCCTTGGTGGGGATGCTTTATCCGGTTCAAGCGCAATGGGCGAAATTAAAGAGAATTTGACGGCGCTGAATGCTGAAGTTGCTGAAATCAGCCAAAAAACAGACGCCATCAGCCAGGAACTCAAAGACCTGATAAATCATATCAAAGATACGGAAATGCGAGATAAGGTTTCCGCATTCGGAAAAGAGGCGGACAGTCTTGCCTGGACTGTTAACAAAGTCAATAGCCCGAAAAATGATGTACTTGCTAACTTAATGGAGGTCACAGACACTGAATCCACTGAATATCACACCTATGTTAATGAGATTAATAATACGGTTGCATACAGCGCCGGCGGCGGCGATACCTTTGCAAGAGACACTCTGGCCTTCGGAAAATCCATTCTCGGTGATAATGTCATGGAAAGCGACAGCACCTTAGATGTCTATGTGAACCTCTATAATTCACGCTATAACTGGTCCTCTCAAACCATTCCTGCTAAATCCCGTTTTCTGGCCTATACCACCTCACTCTACCTGAAAGCCTATATGATAAGCATGTGCTATATGCAGAGCAATAACACAGACCATCGGTATGATTACGCAATAGAGCAGATGAGAGGACAATTTCAAAAATTCAGTGAAAAATGCGAGGCCTATAATACAAGTATGACACTTCCGGAGGGAAAGGATATCAACCTGATTGATGGAAAAACATATGCTTATGATTCTTTTGTTGTTTTTGATCTAAAAACCTATTTTAAGCAGTGCGAGGAACGAATGAGAATGTATTCCTCCACGGCTATATTTCATCCTGATCTCTATGAAAACATAATGTCTCAGTGCTTGCATATTGAAATGTTTAATTACGTTTATCAATATCATCGGCGAAATATATCATTCCCGCCAATTGAGACCTTAAATGCTATGAAATCACGGCTATCTGCCAGCGGTAAAAGTTCGCTCCGCGATGAACTGGAGTCTGTCGGCTTCTCCATACCTGGAGATTATATTTATAACGGTAACCTGAGTTACAACCGTAATCAGATGAAACAGTATAATTATATCGGCTATTTTATATATAAAGGTGACTTTATATACCATGCTGATTTATATAATCTGAAAACTGGTAACATGGAAAATAACATCTCGCTTTTAAAAGCTGATATTGATACTAAAAATATGAACAACTGGCAATCAAAATCTATACAAACGATGTTTAATAATAAAATAATAGTTATGTTACAGTAAAACATTTTATAATCACATCAAATAATTCTTATAAAAAAGCAGCTCCACGCTTAGACAGAGGAGCTGCTTCTTTTGATTTTTTGTCATAATTTATTACAGTGTTAACGATAAGAATGATTCTCATGATAATCCTGTATGGTCTTAAGCACCTGCGGATAGCGTTTTTCTGGAACCGGCAGGGCGCTGCCATCGTACATATTTATTTCACGGTACTGCACATTTAACACATAGTCCAGATTGATGATATAGCTGCGGTGGATTCTGACAAACTGCGCTGGCAGCTCTGTCTCGATCTCACCGATGGGCACCCGGATATTCATGGCCTTATCAACACATTGCAGTCTGCTTTTGCGGTGTCCGGCCTCAATGTAAATGATCTGATTGATATCTACAAAATACTCTTCTTTATTCAGTCCTTTAAAACAAACTTTTTTCTCCTTGCCGATTTTTTCCTGGATCAGCTTTTGCATGTACTCGTAATTTTCGCGTCCGGCTTTAAAGGGAAAGTATTTCTCGTTGCCGGCCAGCAGGTTATCTGCGGTGTTGGATACATGAATGTGAATGGCGAGCAGTCTGCCCTCCTGTCTGCGGTATACAAAGGTACAGCGCTGCTGGGCCAGCATGATGTAGTTCTGGACACCCTCGTTATAAACGGTATACTTTCCGCTGACAACACAGCCTTCCTCACTTTCCCCAACAAGCTCATAAACGTCGTCTTTGATCTGAAAAGGAATCCCCTGTTCAATCTCCAGTATTTTTTTAAAGTTATCCAAACCGTTAATAAACTGGCTTTTAAGCGGACCGATCCACATAATATCTTCTGCCATCTGCTCAATCACAAAATCCAGATCTCGTTCGTAATGCTTTCGCATAATCATACGTGTCAGCTCCACGGCATCCTGTTTCATTTCCTTTTCCTCTTCCGGCAGTGTTTTCCAGGGCACTGTCTGTTTTAAAGTATTGGTTATATTATATCATTTCAGTCCAACATAAAAAACACCTTTCGTCACGACTTTTGGCGGTTTACATTATTGCGGGTTTTAACGCTTTCCTGCTTTTCAGACTAAAAGAGACCGCCGTAGCCGACAGTCTCTGAAAATTTCGTTGGTGATGGGCTTAAAACGATGTCCAGCCGCCGTCGGTAGCGACAATTTCTCCAGTCATATGGCTTGCATCGTCAGACGCTAAAAATAAGATGGAGGCCGCCTGTTCCTCCGCCTGGGCGTCACGCTTGAGCATGGATTCTGTTTTCTGGCCTGCCATGGACTGTGCTTCCTGTTCTGAGGCGCCGCTTGCCTTTGCTTCCTTTTGTTTCTGTACGACAAATTCGTAGGCTTCCTTTACCATTGGTGTATCTGTTCCCGCTGGATTGACGGAATTGACGCGGATACCAAAACGCGCATAATCCAACGCCAGATTTTTGGTCAGCCCGTTTACCGCATGTTTTGACGCGACATAGGCGGGGTTTCCCGGCAAGCCGGTGAGGCCTGCGATGGACGCGTTATTGACAATAGCGCCGCCTTTTCCCTGATCCATAAACTGCTGAAGCTCATATTTACAGCTGTAAAAAACTGAATAGAAATTGTTGGCCATGGTATAGTCCATCTGTTCCTTTGTGAGGGCGTGAACAGGGTCTGGATTTCCCATTACACCGGCGTTGTTAATGGCGATATCGATCTGTCCGTAGATTCTCACAGCTTCTTCAACCATTTTTCTGGCGTTTTCTTCAATCGACAGATTCAGACACAGGAAAATGGCTTCGCCGCCTTCCTCTTTTACGGCTTTTAATACTTCCTCGCCTTCCTTTTTAAGACGGTCTGCCAGGACCAGCTTCGCGCCTTCTTTTACAGCTCTTAACGCTGTGGCCTTTCCAATACCACGCGCTGCGCCTGTCAGCACGATAACCTGATCCTTAAAACGTTCCGGGAATATTTTTTTCATGATTGGACTCCTTTACTAAATGGTTCTCTCATTTATATTATATCTTAATTCTACCCAGGTATTTTTCAAGTTTTCGTCAAGATTTTCAGTCGCTTTTATAAACCATGCTTCAGCGCATTAAAAAACTGCCGATCAACGTCTTTGTGCTGATACGGCAGCTTTTTTATGCTTATTTAACTTTCCAGACCCGTTTTTCGTAATCCTCTATGGAGCGGTCGCTTGAGAAGATTCCCGAATGGGCAATGTTGATGGCGGACATTTTCTGCCATTGCTTCTGGTCTCTGTAGACGTTGCTGGCGATATCCTGAATATCGACATACGGAGCAAAATCCTTCAGGACAAAATAGGTATCATTGTGTAGCAGCAGGGAGTCGTAAATCATCTGGAACCCTGCGCTTTCACCAAAGAAGCCGTTGATCAGCTGTCCTAAGATTTCCTGCAGGCGGGAATCAGACTCGTAAACTTCCAGTGAGCGGTAGCCGCCGTGGGTATTGTAATTGTACACCTCTGTATCGGACAGGCCAAAGGTAAAGATATTGTCCATTCCCACAGCCTCGGCGATTTCGACATTGGCGCCGTCCATGGTGCCAAGGGTGAGGGCACCGTTCATCATGAACTTCATATTGCCGGTACCGGAGGCCTCTTTACCTGCGGTTGAAATCTGTTCTGAGATTTCGGCAGCCGGGTAGATAATTTCTGCCACGGATACGTTAAAGTTTGGCACAAAAACCACCTTGAGCTTGTCCTTAACCAGCGGATCGTTATTGACGCGGTCTGCTACCACGTTAATCAGGCGGATCACTTCCTTGGCATATACGTAGGAGGGTGCGGCCTTACCCGCGAGTATATAGGTTTTTGGTACAATATCGGCATTTGGATTTGAGCGCAGCTGATTATAGGTCAGAATAACGTGCAGAATGTTTAAAAGCTGACGTTTATATTCATGGATACGCTTGACCTGTACGTCGAAAATGGAATCTGGATTCAGGATAATGCCCTGGGTTTCCTTGATATACTTCGCCAGACGTTCTTTATTGGCGCGCTTGATGTCTGCCAGTTTTTTACAGAACGCAGCGTCTTCTGCATGGGGCAGCAGGGCTTCCAGGCTGCACATATTGCCAGGCTTTTTCCAGTCTGTACCAATGGTATCATCCAGCAGTGTCTTGAGCCCTGGGTTGCTGCCCATCATAAAGCGGCGCTGGGTGACCCCATTGGTAACAGAGGTAAAGCGGTCTGGGAATACTGCGTAAAAATCCTTAAAGGTTTCTTCTCTCAGGATTTTGCTGTGCAGCTCTGCCACACCGTTGACGGAATGGCTGCCAATGATGGCTAAATGGGCCATATGAACCTGGCCGTCCTTTAAAATCGCCATGCTGTAATTGCGGTCTACCTGTTCTGGGTAGAACCAGTTCATATCGTTTATGAAGCGGCGGTTAATTTCTTCGATGATCTGGTAAACACGCGGCAGCAGCTTTTGTACCATGTCGATTGGCCATTTTTCAAGGGCTTCTGGTAAGACGGTATGGTTGGTAAAGCTGATGGATTTAATGGTCATATCCCAGGCGATATCCCAGTCGTAGCCTTCTTCGTCAACTAAAATTCGCATAAGCTCTGGCACGCAGAGGGCTGGATGTGTGTCGTTAATATGGATACATATTTTATCCGGGAAGCCGTCCATTGAGCCGTGGTTGTGCTTTTTATAACGGCGGACAATCCGTTTGAGTCCTGCGCACACAAAGAAATATTCCTGCTTGAGGCGCAGCAGCTTGCCCTCAAACCCGTGGTCGCTGGGGTACAGGATCTGGCTGATGGATTCCGCCTCTGATTTACGCTGCATAGCTTTGAGGAAGTGCCCCTGGTTAAAGGTGGAGAGGTCAAAGTCTTCCACAGGCTTGGCGCTCCATAAGCGCAGTGAGTTTACTGTGTCGTTGCGGTAGCCCTTTACTGGAATATCGTAGGGAACTGCCAGAACCGGATCGTAGTTCTCATGGATAAACTGCATTTTGCCATTGACTTCTTCCATGCGCACATCCCCGTTATATTTAACCACAACGGCCTTATCGGGCTTTACGATTTCGAAGGGATAGCCGTTTTTAAGCCAGATATCCGCTACTTCTACTTGTTCGTTGTTAATGATTTTCTGCTCAAAAAGACCGTATTTGTAGCGGATGCCATTGCCGTGTCCCGGAAATCCCAGAGCTGCTGTAGAGTCCAGGAAACAGGCCATCAGCCGGCCAAGGCCGCCGTTCCCCAGGGCTGGATCATGTTCCTCGGCCTGAAGGGCTTCGTAGTCGACGCCCAGCTCGTCCAGGGTCTCTTCAACCATGGTATCCCAGCCTAAGTTATTGACATAGGCTTTTAACAAACGGCCGATCAGGAACTCGATGGAGAAAAAGTAAATCTGTTTTTCTTCCATTTTGTGCAGACGGCTGTTATTGACAGCCCACTCCGCTGTGATTTCTTCCATCACCAGTTCTGCCAGCGCTTCGTACTGGTGCCTGGTAGTGGACTCGCTGAAGTCTTCACCGGAGACTTCTTCTACTTTTTTAATGAAGGCCTTTCTGAAGGCCTCCTTTGTCTTGACTTTATGTTTTGTATTTTTATCTGTAATTGCCATTTTATTGATTTCCTTTCAGAATTAATAACCAACTTTTTTGTTCTGTTTCCATCTTAACTTTAATGCCTGATTTTTTCAACCTTTCTGCCTAAAATAACCCCATAGATAACGGTATCAACTTTTTCTTTAAAGAACTTTTTTCTTTTGTTTAAGAAAAGTGCCCTCCTTGTTTATTTTAGCGCCGGGTTAACATATCTTCTTTATCAATACAGCTGGCAAAACGTTTTCCCGGGACAGACTGGTTATCAGAGGTTTTTCAGGTTTCACCCAATGTCCTTCTTTCCTGAAAATTTAATGGCATTATATCATTCCTTTAATGTACCCTGGTAATTCCTCTGGTAATCTTTTGTAGGTTTTCACCGCAAAATAAAAAAACAGGATGTTTGGCTGCTCACATCCTGCTTTTCTATTATTTTTATAATCCGAAAAAGATATAGCCGCACAGAAAAGAAATCCGAGGTAGGTAGGTAATGAGAGATTGGAAAAGTGAACTTTTCTGCGCGGCAATACAATCTCACCTTTATTATAATGACTAATTTTCCTGGCCACAAGCCCTCTGTATCGAATAACGGCTATATGGTACCCAAAACTTCTTTCCTTAAGATTTTTGATTACTCGCCTCTGTCCCGAAGCTCCTCTGCCATTTGATTAAGCTTTTTTAAGCGGTGGTAAACACCGGATTTACCTACTGGCGGATCCATTTTTTCGCCCAGCTCCTTGATTGTAAGCTCTGGATAGTTCAGCCGGACCTCAGCCATCTCAAACAGGTTTTTGGGCAGCTTATGCAGCCCTGTTTTCTCCTTGATCAACAAAATATTGTCGATCTGTTCATAGGCTGCCGCCGCTGTCTTATTCATATTAGCCGTCTCGCAGTTGACCTGACGGTTGACGCCGTTGCGCATTTCTTTAATAATACGAATATTCTCAATTTCCAGCAGTGCTTTGTGCGCGCCGATGACATTTAAAAATCCGGCGACACTCTCACTCTCCTTCATGTAGAGGACACAGCTTCCTTTTCTTGTGATGAGGCTGGCTTTAATATCATACTGCTCCATCAGCTCCCGAAGGCTATTCAGATAGCTTTTCTGACGGCATACCAGCTCGAGATGATAGGTTTTCTCAGGATTTGAGATAGAGCCGCAGGCCAAAAACACACCGCGGATATAGCTTTTGATATAGCGCTGCTTAGATAAAAACAAACCGGGGACTTCGTTGGTGAAAAAAATTTTTCCCTGGGCATTATGCCTGAGAATACGGGTATCCTTCAGCACTTTCTGCACCTTTTCATTTTCTTCAAGAACAATGGTATAGTAGCGGTGTTCCTTAAATTTTCTGGTCTTTTTTATAAACACCTCTGGCGCAGTGCTGTACAGCCTTTTCATGAGCTTGAAAATCCGGCCTGCCACGGCTGGATTTTCTGTTTTAAAGCTTAAGGACATCCGCGATCTTTCACCGACCTCGATCACTGCGGTGGAGGCGATCATGCCAGACAGCTCTGCACGGGCACAGCCATCGGATTCAGGCTCGAGAGCGCTGAGGTCCTTCTTAATCATTGATGAAAAACTCACGCAAATCTTCCTTCCGTTATTTACTGTTTACATAGGCTTCAAAAATTCGTCTTGCCAGAAGATCTGCATCGTGACGGATTCTTCCATTTTCAACGATGATAAAATCATCGGTCACATACTGATATTCTGGCAGCATTTCTCCAATTTCCACTTTCTCGGAATTGTATTTTTGATACTGACGCGCCACATAATCTGGCAGATCTCCACTGTTAAAGACACAGTACTGAAAAAGCCTGCGCTCTTTTATTTTCAGGTGCGCTTCGATGGCGCGGATATGGTCACACTGGGTATAGCCATCGGTTTCTCCAGGCTGGGTCATGATGTTTCCCACATAAAACTTACGCCCTCTGTTTTCCTTGATGGCAGACTCGATTCCACCCACAAGCAGGTTTGGAATAACGCTTGTATAAAGGCTCCCCGGCCCTATAATGACAATATCCGCCATTTTGATGGCCTCGAGCGTTTCTTCCAGGGGCTCGATTTTATCTGGCTTCAGAAAGATTTTTTTGATCCGGCAGTTCTTTTCGCAGGCCGTCTTTGGGATCTGCGATTCTCCCACGACGGTTTCGCCGTTGTCCAGACTGGCATTGAGGGTCATGTCGTCCAGTGTGACGGGCAATACCCGGCCTTTAATCTGAAGAACGTCTGAGGTACGGCGGACTGCGTCGTAAAAGTCATTGCTGATACCGTTCATGGCCGCTAAAAACAGATTTCCAAAATTGTGCCCTTCCAGCCCGCCTTCTGTAAAGCGGTAGTTGAACAGGGACTGCATGACGTTCTCGTCGTCGGCCAGTGCCAGAATGCAGTTTCTTATATCGCCTGGCGGTAAAATGCCCAGATCCTGACGCAGCATTCCAGAGCTGCCGCCGTCGTCTCCCACTGTTACAATGGCGGTAAGGCGGTTGGTATACTTTTTCAGTCCTCTCAGTATAACGGACAGGCCCGTACCGCCGCCCAGCGCAACCACCTTGGGGTTACGGACGGTGACGATATCCTTCAGGGTAAACTCCCTGATATATTCTTTCATTTCCATGTTTTTCTCCTAACAACCTCTAAGGCTTTTTAATTGGCCTCCCGGTCCTTTGTGATGTCACGGTGGCTGATCTTAGTAAGATAGCCTTTTTTCCGGAAAGCCTCCTCGATAAGGTAAGCAAAGGTGACGGAGCGGTGCTGGCCGCCGGTACAGCCAAAGGCAACCTCCAGATGCTCCTTCCCGACCTTTCTGTACTGGGGAATAACGAATTCGATCAGGTCCTCGACCTTTTTATAGAATTCGCGCGCTTCCTCAAAGGACATGACATAATCACGTACTTCCTGGTCTTCACCGGTTTTGCTGCGGAGTTCTTTTTTGTAAAATGGATTGGGGAGAAAACGGACGTCAAAAACAAAATCTGCACTCATTGGCAGCCCGTATTTAAAGCCAAAGGACGCGATGTTAATCTGTGTAAAGGCTTCGCTTGTTTCTGACTGCAATATTTTTTCAAGCGTTGCCTTCAGCTCTTTGTTGCTCATATCGGTTGTATTAATCACGTAGTCCGCTTCCTGCCTGAAGGTGCTCATCTTTTCTCTTTCCAGCTTAATGGATTCGGAAAGACTTCCGGCAATACCTGTCAGGGGGTGCTTTCTCCTCGATTCCTGATAGCGGGTGATTAGTGTCTCATCATCGGCCTCCAAAAACAGCATTTCAATGTCTCTGCTGCCGCCCTTAAAATTGATAAGGGAGTTCTGAAAGGCTTCTGAGAAAATATCCCCGCGGATATCGGTTACCAGCGCCAGCTTCTCAATCTCGGCGCCAGTATTCTCACACAGCTCAATAAAGGTTTTAATCAGTTTTGGTGGAAGATTATCGACACAAAAATAGCCCAGATCTTCTAAAATCTGTATGGCCTGTGATTTTCCTGCTCCTGATAAACCAGTGACGATAATAGTTTTCATAGTTTCTCCCTTGGGTGTTATTATTCCTCAATATTGACAATGCGTTCACAGGGAACGCCGGCTTCTTTTAGGATGGCCTCTGCTCCCTGCACCTGCCCAAGAGCCTGGATGCTGTGCGCATCGCTGTTGACGGCAAACTGTACGTTGTACTTCAAGGCGATTTTGAGCTCCTCGCTGTTCAAATGACTGTGTCTCGGGTTAATCTCGAGAATAACGCCCTTTTCAGCCGCTTTTTTAGCGATGGGCTCAATGTCCACTGGCAGCTTATCGCCAGGGTGGGTAATCATCTTAAGCTCATATCGGTCCATCATCTTCAGATAGGCTCTGGTGTTAACCTTTCGTGTTTTCTCCTTCATAAACGGGAAAACCACAGTCAGATAATTTCGAATGGCAAAGCGAAAAACGTCTATTATGCTGGCTGGTATGTAGCCGTAATGGTATCCGGCATAGATCCAGTCGCAGTATTGCCGCTCTTCTTTTCCGATATCAATGCTGCCGTCAGCTCCGGTGATATTGGATTCCACCGAAAGGTAAACCTCAATATCGTCGTACTTTTCATTGAGCGCATCAATTTCCCGGCGCATTTTTTCGAAATTTTTTCTGCGCACGCCAAACATGGGATGGCTTCTGCCATGGTCCGAAATGACGATTGCCCGGAGGCCGAGTGCACGTGCCTGCTCTACCATTTCTTCAATGGTATTTTTGCCATGGCTGTAGGTCGTGTGGGTGTGCATATCGCAGAGTAGCTTCATTATTCTCCTATCATGATTACTTCGGTGCGCATATCCACACCGTAGTCCTGTTTTACTTTCTTTTGAATGGTCTGAATCAGGGTGATAATATCGTCGGCCGTGGCATTGTCTTTGTTGATGACAAAGCCGCTGTGCTTTTCAGATACCTGGGCGCCGCCGACGCAGTAACCTTTAAACCCGCAGTCCTGAACCAGCTTTCCGGCAAAATATCCTTCGGGACGTCTGAAGGTGCTGCCTGCACTGGGGTATTCCAGAGGCTGCTTGCTCCTTCTGCGCTCGTTCAGGTCATCCATCTTTGCCTTAATGGTATTGTAATCCCCTTTTCTTAACAACAGATTTACACCAGTGACAAACCAGGGGTTTTCCTGAACAATGCTTTTTCGATAGCCCATGCGGCATTTCTCAATAGGCAGCTCCAATATTTCACCGTTTTCTGTCACGACTTCAATGGACCGGATAATATCCTTCATTTCGCCGTCGTAGGCGCCGGCATTCATAACAACAGCCCCTCCCAGTGACCCCGGGATTCCTGAGGCAAACTCCATACCGGTCAGGCAGCCTTCAAGGGCCGCCTGGGCGACATCCTTAAGCAGCGAGCCTGGCTCTGCGCTGATACTGGTATCCTCTACCATGATTCTGCAAAGCTGACGGGTTTTTATCATGACGCCGCGGTAGCCTTTATCCCTGACTAAAAGGTTGGTCCCGTTGCCCATTACATAAAAAGGGACATTGTTTTTACGGCAGCAGGCCAGTACGTTTATGAATTCCTCACAGCTCTCGGGCACCACCAAAAAATCCGCTGGCCCTCCTACTTTAAAGGAAATATGGTTTTTCATGGGTTCATCGCATAAAATCCTTTCTGCTGCAATGACATCCATTAGTTTATTTTTGATTACTTCTTTATTCATTCTTTTACTCGTTCCTTCCAAAGGGTATCCGTATTATTATACCATACTAAAGCTGACGATAACATTAAAAAAAGCCATTCCTTTTAACAGGATTGGCTTTTATTATATTGATTAAAGGAAGGTTCTCCCAATGACGCTGCTCGTCACTTCTTCTGTATAGGGGATTGGGTTGACCGCTATGCCGCCTTCATTCCTAATCAGAAGTTCTGGATTACGGCACATGATCCGATTCCACGCTTCTTCCCCGATAAGGGCAACACCGGCTACTCTGGCCTCGGGATAACGCTCATAGCCCTCTACCTGATGGGCGTCGCTCCCCATAAGCTGCACCATATGATGCTTAAGCAGAATCTCAAGTGTGCGTCTGGAGGGCTCGCCGTAATAACCGATGAGGCTCAGATAATTGCATTGGATCAGGACGCCGTTTCTCATAAAATCCAGAAGCACGTTGGGATCATCCTGAACAAAATCATAGCGTTCTGGATGGGCTAAAATAGCCTTATAGCCCCTTTCTTTAAGCTTCTGCATAAAATTCTGAACGCCGATGGCTGTGCCGCCGTGCCGGATTGTCTCTACAAGAAACCACGGAGTACCCGCCAGGGTGGTAAACTCTTCTTTATCGATTAAATCGACCAGCTTGTACTCATATAAAAGCTCGCTGCCGAGATAGAGCTCCAGCTCCAGGCCCGCGCGCTCCAGTATTTTTTTCAGGGTTTCACAGCGTTTTTTATTTTCTGCCACAGGTGAGGTAAAGTTTTGATAGCACATATAGTGCGGCGTTAGGACAACGCCTGAAAAGCCGACTTCCTTCGCCTTAAACAGCATCTCGACACTGTCCTCAATGCTCTGGGCGCCATCATCGACACCGTATAGTACGTGGTTATGCATATCAATCATTTTATCATCCCCCTGTGTTTCGCTAGCTCTATTATATAAGAAATTGAAAACATTCGCAATGAAAACTTAAATAACTTTGGGTGTTAAACCGCAGTCTCACCCTATTGCGCGCCGGCGCAGACCGCTGTATATACCGCCCTCGCCCCTGCCCGCTTCAACGCCTGGGCGCACTCCCGCAGGGTAGAGCCGGTCGTATTGACATCATCCACCAGCAATATGGTCTTTCCAGCCACATTCTTTTCCTGCGAGACCGCGAAGGCGCCAGTCAGGTTTACCAGGCGTTCCTCACGGCTCAATCCGATCTGATGGGGGGTATCGTAAAGACGCTTCAGGACTTCTCTTTTATAAGGCAGGTTCAGGGCGTCTGCCAGCCCTGCCGCCAGATAGTCGCTCTGGTTATAGCCGCGCTCCTCCAGACGTTTTTCGTGCAGGGGAACTGCTGCCACCAGCTCCAGCTTTTCTGCCCAGTCCTTTTCTTTAACAGCTTCAGCCATCTGCCGGCCGATCCAGCTGCCGAGCTGGGGTAAATGCCCGAATTTCAGGCTGTGCACCAGCTTCTGTCCCGAGCCGATGTAATGCAGCCACACCACCCCACCGTCCAGCACCGGGTCTCTGAGCGGTCCGCAGTCACCACAGAAATCCATTCCCTTTTCAGAAAGCGGTTTTCCGCAGTATTTACAGGCAGGCATGATTACCCTTGGCAGAGACTGCGCGCAGCGCTCGCACAAATAGCTTTCTGTCCTGAAAAGCACCTTTTTGCACACTGGGCAGACCCCGTTTGGCAAGAACAAGGTCTCTCTTAGAAATGCCTTTACGCCTGCCCTAAAACCGGATTCAGACATTGAGCTCTCCATACATTTTAATCCGCTGTTTGAGGGCTGTGCGCCGTTCATTGGTGTCGCCGGACTTAACCATACGATAAAAATAATTTTGAGGACCAATGAGCATCAGCATCTTTTTAGCTCTGGTCACTGCGGTGTACAAAAGCTTCCGGTTTAAGAACATGGGCGGTCCACCCACCATGGGCATGATGACAACCGGGAATTCACTCCCCTGGCTTTTATGAACGGTCATGGCATAGGCATGGGTGAGTTCGTCGAGCTGATCAAACTCGTAAACGACTTTTTTGTCGTCAGTCAGCAGAATTTCAAAGGTTTTATTGTACTCGTCAATGCGGGTAATATTGCCGATATCACCATTATAAACGCCCTCGCCAGTTTCAAAACCATGAATATCCTCCCACTTAAGCTTATAATTGTTTTTGATCTGCATGACCTTGTCCCCCTCGCGGAACACCACTGTGCCCAAGGTCTTTTCCTTTTTATAGTCCGCCGCAGGATTCAGAACCTCCTGAAGCTCCTTATTCAGTGAAATAACGCCGAGCTTTCCCTTTTTAATGGGTGAGATAACCTGGATATCCTTCATAGCGTCAAAACCTTTTTTCTCGGGAATACGCCAGGCAACCAGGTCCAGAATCGTATCAAGCACTTTATCTGGGTCCATTGTTCTTATAAACATAAAGTCAGACTGGTTATTGATCTCAGGCATCATGCCCTCATTGATGGCATGGGCGTTTATGGAGATCATGCTCTCCTCTGACTGGCGGTAGATGCGGTCCAGACGCACTACTTTTACCACGTTGCTTTCAATCAGGTCCTGTAAGACGTTTCCTGGCCCAACGGAGGGCAGCTGGTCGGCGTCGCCTACCAGAATAAGACGTGTGCCAGGCTTGATGGCTTCCAGCAGGCTGTTGAGCAGCACAATATCGATCATGGAGGCTTCATCCAGTATGATGGCGTCGACCTCCAGCGGGTTTTCCTCATTCCTGTTAAAAGACGGAAAATCATCGTCACCGGAATAATCGTACTCCAAAAGGCGGTGGATGGTCTTTGCTGGCTCGCCGGTCGTTTCTGTAATGCGCTTGGCCGCGCGGCCCGTGGGCGCTGCCAAAACGGTTTTCATCCCAAGGCGTTTAAAAATATAGACAATACCATTGATAATCGTTGTTTTACCTGTGCCCGGCCCCCCTGTAATAATGGCGATTCCGTTTTCGATGGCGGTTTCTATGGCCTCTGCCTGGCGGTTATCTAAACGAATGCTCATGTCCTCCTCATAAGCCGCGATCATGGCTGGGATGTCGACCGTCTGCGTTTCAAAGACTGCACCTGCCAGACGCACCATTGACAAGGCGGCGTTATCCTCGGCCTCAAAGAGTGCAGAGGGATAGTAGGCGGGCTCATCGTCGATGAACTCCAGACGCACGTCTCCCCGCAGGGCCAGCTCCTGAAGCTGGAATTCAATGTCTTCTTTTGGAACCCCGAGAATGCCTGCGCTGTACTCGATAAGGTCTTTTTCGGTCATATAGGTGTTTCCCCTTGCGTAACAGTCCTGAAGGCAAAAGCTGATGCCTGAGAGAATCCGCTTCGGGTTCTGGGACTCAAAGCCCAGCTGAGCGGCAATCTGATCGGCTATTTTAAAGCCAATGCCGCGCACATCCTTAATAATCTGGTAGGGGTTATCCAAGAGAACACGCACCGTATCGCTCTGATAGGTTTTATAAAGCTTCATGGCATAGGTCGAGGAAATGCCGTACTCCTGGATTTGGATCATGACATCACGGATTTCTTTCTGCTCGCTGTAAACCTCTTTTATTTTGTCGAGCGTCTTTTTACCGATACCGTGAACCTCGCTCAGCCGATCCGGATGATTATCCAAGATATCCAGCGTATCCGTTCCAAAATGATTTACGATCTCGATGGCGGTCTTTTCGCCGATACCGGGCAGGAGTCCTGAGCTCAGATAACGGATAACGCCTTCCTCGGAGGTTGGGAGATCGAGGGCATAGCTCTCGATCTGGAACTGCTCGCCGTAGCTCTGGTGCTCCTTCCAAAAGCCGGTCAGCTTTAAAAACTCGCCCTCCTTCAATTCCTCAAAGTTGCCGACAACGGTTACCATCTGGCCGTCCACGTCAAAATCCGCTACGGTATAACCGTTTTTGTCATTATGGAAAATAATATGATCTACTGTTCCTTTTAAGGTCTCCATAAATATCCCCTTCGTTATTGTTAAAAACATTATACACCAACGTACGCCTGTTCGCAATCATTTCACCTTTAATTTGACAACGGTTAACAGTTTAATTTCCCCTAAAAAGCCGACCTTTCGCCTTGACAGTTTGACTGAAAAGCCATATACTAAATCTTACAACAGATCGTACTGACAAACGTACCAGAATTACATTCAATAAGCAATAGCCTCAAATTATCCGTGGTTATTGCTTTTCTTGTAATTAAGTGCTGATTTATTTTATTAAAGTAAAGAAGGAGAAACTAAATCTATGGCTTTTTATTTTGAAGAACCGTCCCGTACCTTTAGCGAATACCTGCTCGTACCAGGTTATTCCTCTTCACAGTGTATGCCGGCCAATGTTAACTTGAAAACCCCTGTCGTCAAATTTAAGAAAGGTGAGGAATCTTCAATATATATGAATATTCCCATGACCTCTGCTATCATGCAGTCTGTATCTGGCGAAAAAATGGCCATTGCTCTGGCGACTGAAGGCGGCATTTCCTTTATCTACGGCTCACAGAGTGTTGAAAACGAGGCGGCAATGATCGCCCGTGTCAAGGCTTACAAGGCCGGTTTTGTTCCCAGTGACTCTAATGTGACTCCGGACGCCACCATGCAGGACATTTTAGACTTAAAGGAAAAAACAGGACACTCTACGGTTGCCGTAACCTCTGACGGTACTGCAAACGGCAAATTTGTCGGGATTGTCACCAGCCGTGACTATCGTGTCAGCCGTATGGACCCTTCTACCAAGGTCAAGGAATTTATGACCCCGCTCGAAAAAATCATCTACGCTCCTGAAGGCACCAGCCTGAAGGAAGCCAATAACATTATCTGGGACCACAAGCTGAACACCCTGCCGATCGTGGCAGAGGACGGACGTCTCCTTTATTTTGTATTCCGTAAGGATTACTCCTCACACAAAGAAAACCCTCTGGAGCTTTTGGATGCTCAGAAACGCTATATTGTCGGCGCTGGTATTAACACCCGCGATTACGCCGAACGTGTGCCTGCACTGGTGGAAGCCGGAGCGGATGTCTTGTGCATCGACTCCTCAGAAGGCTTCTCTGAATGGCAGAAACTGACCATTGAGTGGATTCGCGAACATTACGGCGACTCTGTAAAGGTAGGCGCCGGAAACGTGGTTGACCGGGAAGGCTTCCGCTTTCTGGCTGAAGCGGGCGCTGACTTTATTAAAATTGGTATCGGCGGCGGCTCTATCTGTATCACCCGAGAACAGAAAGGCATCGGACGCGGCCAGGCAACCGCTGTTATCGAGGTCGCCAGAGCCCGTGATGAGTATTTTGAAGAAACCGGTGTTTATATTCCCATCTGCTCTGACGGCGGGATTGTCTATGACCACCACATTACGCTGGCACTTGCCATGGGCGCTGACTTCGTCATGCTGGGACGTTATTTCTCCCGTTTTGACGAAAGCCCGACCAACAAGGTTAACATCAACGGCAGCTACATGAAGGAATACTGGGGCGAAGGCTCCAGCCGTGCCCGCAACTGGCAGCGCTATGATATGGGCGGCGACAAAAAGCTTTCTTTTGAGGAAGGTGTTGACTCCTACGTGCCCTATGCAGGCCCATTGCGCGATAATGTCCGCCTGACCTTAAGCAAAGTGCGGTCCACCATGTGTAACTGCGGCGCGTTAAATATTCCTGAATTCCAGGAAAAAGCCAAGCTGACCCTGGTATCCTCTACCAGTATTGTGGAAGGCGGCGCTCACGACGTTATGCTCAAGGATAACGGTATGTCTCCAGTTAAATAAGATCAGCCTCAAAACCTTTATAAAAAAAGCACTTTACATTTTATCCTGTAAAGTGCTTTTTTATGACCTCTCTTATGCGGACATCCCGACAAAAGCGCCTAAAATATACGGAATCAGCCAAATTGCCCAGACGACAATACTGAACTTATGAAAGGCTTCCTTCTTTTTCGCATCGCCTTTGTTAAGCACCCATGTGGCCCAGACTGCATGGAACAGCATCAGGGCAATGGCGACAACACCGGTGACACTGTGCAGCATCTGAGCCCCCGGTGATATGACCTTAACCCCTGACCGGGCAATGAGACTCATGATAGTGGTACCCGTTGTATCGCACAAAAGCCCAAGCCAGAAGATAATAACATGCTGTTTTTTCAGCGTTTTTGCCTTGCGCTCACCAAATACACCAATGGTATAAAACACCAGCGCCAGCGTGATGGTAATAATGGCCAGAATCAACTTTGTATCCATAACTTCCTCCTTTTCTGTGAATTTTACCAGTATATTATCATTCCCACTTTCGACTGATAATAAACATTAAATTCTATTTTAACACAGATTTCAGAGGTTATTTTGATTATCCTTCAAATTACAATAATTTATCTTACATATACAGAATCTCACAGGCGGCTTCCTGCTCTTCTGTCCGTTCATGCCCCTCCAAAAGCCATCGTCCATTCCAGAAATACAGATACCTTACCTTTCCCTCAATCAGACAGGTATAGCGCACAGCTCTGCCGCCGGACAACAGAACGTGCCGGGTGTCCAGAACCTTGCTAATACGGAATTGCCTCTGGTCTGTAAGCAGGGTGACCGGAATCCTGTTCTGATCAAAGCAAAAACCAACCTGTTTCACATCATAATATACATTCATTCGATCAGCTCCTTTTTTCAAGAACATTTATTTGAATATATTATATTACCAAAACAATCGTTCGTCAATGTTTTTTATCAGTAAAAAAACGGCCTCCCATTTGGGAAGCCGTTATCCTTAATCTTTCAGAACATCAATAGACCGTCCATTTAACTTTTTAACCATCTCATCAAATTCCATGAGCGGCATAGGCTTTGAAAATACATAGCCCTGCACAACGTCGCAGCCAATTTTCTTTAAAAATTCGACCTGTTCCATATCCTCAACGCCTTCGGCAATGGTCTTGATATTTAATTCCTTTGCCATAGCCACGGTATTTGCGATGACCACCTGTTCTCTATGAAGGTCTGTCCCTTCCTTGAAGAAAAGAATATCAAGCTTCAAAATATCAATGGAGAGGTTTTTCAGCACGTTTAATGAGGAATACCCCGAACCAAAATCGTCCAGGGAACAACGGAACCCATTTTTCTTCAGCATTTCGACTACATTCTTAAACGCACCGGAATCATCCAGCATCACGCTCTCTGTAAATTCCAACTCAAGCAGAAAGTCTGGAATCCGATATTTCTGTTTAATCCCAGAGTAATATTCTACAAAGTCTTCCTGAAATAAGCCAAGCCGCGAGACATTGACCGCCACGTTAAGGATTGGTCTTCCTGCGTCCAGATAGTTCCTCAACCACTGGCACGCCTTCTCAAACATATACCGGTCAAGATCAACAACCAAACCCGTCTTTTCAAACAGTGGAATAAACTCGCCTGGGGAGATCATCCCCCTTTGGCTGCTGTTCCAGCGGGCCAGAGCTTCGGCGCCGGCAATAATGTTCCCTTTCTGTATGTTAACCTTAGGCTGCATATAGATGACAAACTCTTCTTTTTCAAGCGCCTCCTTGCCTAGGGCTTCCATCTCGGTTTCCTTTATAGTCTGATTGCGAATTTCTTCGGTATAAAAAGTCATCTGGCTGCCGATTTGGTCCTTGATGGATTTCTGCGCCATATTAGCACGGTCAATCATGTCGTTAAGGGTCAGCTGCTCAGACTGGTCATCGGTACAGTATACACCCATACAAAGCTCGATGGGCAGATGTCTGGCTTTATCCATTACTGTTTCCGAGATTTCCCCGACCAGCTCATTGAACCAAGCCGTAAGCTCAACACGCTCATGATAGGAACGGATGCCTGCAAAGTTATCCGCTGAAACGCGGCAGAAGAGATCATCCTTTCTGCTGTGCTCTAACAAAGTATCCGATAAGCATTTCAGTATTTTATCGCCGTTCTCATAGCCATACAAATCATTTAAAAATTTAAACTTCTTTATATCGCAGTACCAGATTCCATAGGGCGCATTTTTATTCTCTTTCAGTACTTCTTCTCCATCAATGCGAAAACGCACGTCATTTCGCTGGCCCGTCAGGGGATCGACGTAGGCGGCTTTCAGCAGCTCATTCCGGCTTTTCGCCATAATTTTGCTTTGATGATATAAAAGATAAAGGAAAATCAGGCAGGCCGCCAGCACAATAACAATCATACCAATGGCAGTCTTATTATAGTAATCTCTGACGATGGACTGGGGAGCAGCGGTTAAAATAAACCAGCCATTGACACCAACAGGCTCTAATACAGCCATCTCTTTTCCTTCATCGCTGTCATAAACAAAGTTGAGACTTTCACTCTTATTTAAGGCTTCATTTAATTTTTCCTGTTCCTCGACAGACAGTATCCCAAGCTCATTCAGCTGAGTCACATTGTCATATCGTTCACCGGTCTGGACTGAGCGCATGATCATTTCGCCGTTGCTGTCAATAATATTGGTAAAGCCCCGGTCATTAAAGACTGGCGCGTCAATTATCTTACGGAGCACTGACGCATCATTGACTGCACAGAGTACCCCGACAACCTCATTGTTATGTCGTATAGGTACAGCGTAATAATTAATATAATGCCCTGGATTTATCGGATCTTCAACAGTGCGTGAGATCACATCCTTACCTGCTAAAGCGTCGTTGAAAAAGTATTCCCTTGAAATATCAACATTTTTATGGGTATCCCCATTAATATCATAAAAATCAATGATGCCGTTTTTATCTGAAAAACCCATCCGGATAAAAACATTGTTGTCATTGATCCGCTTGAGCAGCTGACCGACCTGGTCTGCATTTAAAACATCTAAATCCCCCACACACTCGGCAATACCGTCCAGGGTTTGAAAATCACCGCTGATCTGCTTTTCCACAGCGGTCTGGCTCTGCTGAGCCGATTCATTAAGGTAATTGGCGCTTTCCTGCTGATTCAATCTCATAATGTGAAAAATGAACAAAAGACTGAAGGCAAGGAATCCAATACAGATAATGACTGCAATCACATAAGTTTTTACAAAGCTGTGCTCGTTATCTTTATCAATCATCCGTTTCCCTTTCATCATCTCAAATTATTTTAACTCACATTTATAAGAAACCAAGCTAAAATAGACTTGTTTTTATTTTACATGATAATTCGTATAAACACAAGTAATTTGGCTGATTTAAAGGGTGTCTTTTGTCCCTGCCACACTTCTTTCGTCTATTGTCTTTTCCACATTTCTGGGCATGTTATAAATTCAGGCAACTTAGTATACTCATTTTCTTTTGCGCTGTTAACCTGAGTCTGAGTTGAAAAACCCTTTCACTCAAATCTGCATTCTTAAGGTTCGAATCTCTGAGATCTACCCCCAGAAAATTAGCGCCTCTCAGTGAGCATCCCTCCAAATTGGCTGCGATGAGCAGACTCATGCTAAAGTCCTGTCCATCCAGCACTGCTTTTTTGAAATTTCTGCTGGTATAATCTACTGTTTTTTTGCTCACGACATGTCTCCAGATCATCCTTCAACAGCGCCGCTTCATTCAGTTTACATTTGTATTTTCACAACGATTATAAGCCAGCCGGCTGATTTAGTATATCCACAAAATCCGTCATGGCGGAGGAAATTTTCAGCTGCTGAGGACAGACTTCCTCACAGCTTTTACAGCCAATGCAAGCGCTTGGCTGCTTTTCTTCCGGCAGCGCGCCCACGGCCATCTGTGTGATGACGCTATTGGTAAAGCGGGCGTCATTATAGATGGACAAAATGGTCGGGATATCCAGCTCTTTCGGACAATAGGTGGTACAGTAGCGGCATGCCGTGCACGGCAGACTGTCCACCATGCTGTCTGCCACTTCCAAAAGGCAGTCCATTTCCTTCGTGTTTACGGGCTTTTCTTCCTCATAAACTGCCATATTGGCCTTTAACTGTTCTTCATTTGACATGCCTGAAAGAACCATTGTCACCTCAGGGATCGACTGTAAAAAGCGAAACGCCCATTCTGGCGCGCTGGCTTCTGGACGAAATGTTCTGAGCTTTTTCATATTCTCATCGGAAAGGCTTGCCAGCTTACCGCCACGGAGCGGCTCCATCACCCAGATCGGCATATGGTACGCATTGAGCAGCTCTACCTTAGCCCTGGCATCCTGAAGCGTCCAGTCCAGATAATTTAACTGTATCTGACAAAACTCCAGCTGATCGCTGTAGGCCTCCAAAAAGCGCTTGATGGTATCATACCTGCCATGGGCAGAAAATCCCAGATGCTTTATCCGGCCAGCGGCTTTCTGTTTCAGAAGATATTCCATGATTCCATTTTTTTCATCCATATAGGGATCAATATTTTTTTCATACACATTGTGGAACAGGTAAAAATCAAAGTAATCTACACCACATTTTTTCAACTGTTCTTCAAAAATTTCCTCTACCCGGCTCATATTAGACAGATCATAGCCTGGAAATTTTGTAGCCAGATAATAGCTTTTGCGTGGATAATTGCTCAGTATTTTTCCCATCACAATCTCTGACTGGCCGTTATGGTAGCCGTATGCTGTATCAAAATAGTTAATCCCATTTTTTATGGCATCGTCGACCATTTTTGCGGCTGCCGCTTCATCAATGGCAGCATTCGGGTCATTATCTTTTACTGGAAGGCGCATTGCGCCAAAGCCAAGGGCTGAAAGCTTTAAATCCTGAAATTCTTTATAAATCATTTTAACTCCTTTTTATGCTTGTTCTATAAGTCTTAGCTTAGCACTTGGAGTCCACTTCAAGTCAAGCTTTTTTTCAAAAAACGATAAACAACCGTATATGATTGCCCTGCAAAATATTGCTGGCTCATATACGGTTGTTATAAATTTTTTACCTTGTATTAAAAAATACGTTTATAAAAGACCCATTTTTTGAGCGATCTCAATATTTACTTTTAACACATTTACACGATCCTGACCAAAAATACCTAAAAATTTACCTTCTGTATTATCGGCAATCATTTGCCGCAGCTCATCCTCAGGAATGCCGCTCGCCTTTGAAACAGCTGGAACCTGTATCTCAGCAGATGCTGGTGAGATATCCGGGTCAAGGCCTGAGCCAGACGCCGTCATCAGGTCAGCTGGAATATCCTCGCGTTTGACATCTGGATTGGCTGCTAAAAATTCATTGATGCTTTCTTCTACGCGGGCCTGCAGCTCAGGATTACTGTTTCCATAGTTTGAACCACCAGATGCGACGCCTGAATAGTTCGCCTCTCCAGTTTCCGGATCTACCTGCAAATCTTCTTCTGTGTAAGTATTGTAATTATATGCCGAAACACGTCCCTTTAGGAAATATGGCTCTGTGAACTGCTGACCAACGTGTTCCGCTCCCACTTCCCTGCCATTTACAGTAATGATACTCCCATTCGCCTGATGGTTAAAAGCAAGCTGACCTATCCCCGTCAATGCGAGCGGATAGAGCAAACCGCATATTACCAACAAAGCAACGGTCACTAATAAAGCAGGCTTTAAAGTTGTCGTGATGATTTCTTTCATTTAAACCAATCCTTTCTTACATTCCGAGCCCGATCGCCATAACTAACGGCGCAATGATCAGGTCTATGAGTTTTATTCCTATAAAGGGAACCACCACACCGCCAAGACCATAGATCAAAATATTGCGCAGCAGCATCGACTCTGATTTCATGGGCTTATACTTGACACCGCGCATTGCCAGCGGGATTAAAAGTGGAATAATTACTGCATTAAAAATTAACGCAGCTAAAATAGCGCTGTAGGGAGTCGACAAATGCATAATGTTAAGAATCTGCATCTGAGGAATTGCCAGGGTGAACATTGCCGGAATAATCGCAAAGTATTTGGCAATGTCATTGGCGATGCTAAAGGTTGTTAAGGCGCCTCGTGTAATTAACAGCTGCTTTCCAATCTCAACAACTTCAAGAATCTTGGTTGGATTTGAATCGAGGTCCACCATATTGGCGGCTTCTTTTGCAGCTGTTGTCCCACTGTTCATCGCCAGGCCGACATCTGCCTGTGCCAGTGCCGGGGCATCATTTGTCCCATCTCCAGTCATCGCGACCAGCTTTCCTTCAGCCTGTTCTTTTTTGATGGCTTCAATCTTATCCTCAGGCTTACATTCTGCGATAAAGCTGTCAACGCCTGCTTCCTTCGCAATGGTGGCCGCTGTCAAAGGATTATCGCCGGTACACATAATGGTTTTAATCCCCATCTGGCGGAGGCGGGCAAAACGTTCTACCAGTCCGGGCTTAACAGTATCCTTCAGATAAATAACTCCATAGATACGCTCATCAACACACACGACCAGAGGTGTGCCGCCAAGAGCCGCAACCTTATTGACGGTTTCTTCAAGATCTCTTGGAATAACACCGCCTAATTTTTTGACGCGTTCTATAATGGCATCTGAAGCGCCTTTGCGGATCGTTGTACCATCCGGCAGATCGATACCACTCATCCGGGTTTGAGCGGAGAACTCAATAAACATTGCATTTTTTGCTTCTTCT
The DNA here is from genome assembly GCF_002441855.2 of Eubacterium maltosivorans. NCBI lineage: Bacteria > Bacillati > Bacillota > Clostridia > Eubacteriales > Eubacteriaceae > Eubacterium > Eubacterium maltosivorans. Next base: position 1,748,967 of record NZ_CP029487.1, read on the forward strand.
GTTATTCCCTTTGTATTAAGTTCTTTGCCTAATTCAACCGTCGATTTGCCTTCTGGTGTCTCATCATTAAGAGAGCACATAACCGCATAATCCGTCAAATCGCTTTTGCTTTCCACGCCAACAGGGATAAAATCTGCCGCTAAGCGGTTACCATAGGTAATCGTCCCTGTTTTATCCAAAATCATTGTATTGACATCTCCGCAGGCTTCAACGGCTTTACCGGACATTGCAATAACATTAAACCGGGTGACACGATCCATTCCGGCAATGCCGATTGCAGAGAGCAGCGCTCCGATGGTCGTTGGTATAAGGCAAACCGCCAGAGCAATCATAGTCGAAATCGGAATCTGGACTCCCGAATAGCCCGCAAGTGGATATAATGTAACAATTACTAATAAAAAGATAATGGTTAAACCAACTAAAAGTGTTGTCAGGGCAATCTCATTTGGTGTTTTTTGACGCGACGCGCCTTCAACCAGCTTGATCATCTTATCTAAAAATGATTCGCCCGGGTCTGCTGTAATTCTGATTTTCAGCCAGTCACTGACGACGGTTGTACCACCAGTAACAGAGGCAAAGTCGCCCCCTGCTTCGCGTACTACCGGCGCTGATTCACCCGTAATGGCTGATTCGTCCACAGAAGCAATTCCTTCGATGACCTCGCCGTCATTCGGAATCATCTCTCCTGCTTTTACTAGCACAATATCGCCCTTCTTGAGTTCATTTGAGCTCAGTGTTTCTTCACTTCCATCTGATTTTATCACTCTGGCCTGTGTGTCTTTTTTGGTTTTCTTTAATGATTCTGCCTGTGCCCGGCCACGTCCTTCTGCGACCGATTCAGCAAAGTTTGCAAAGAGAACCGTAATCAATAAAATAACTGCAACAATGCCATTATAAAGCCTTAAATGACTGATGTCCCCAATATCTCCAAATAAAGTTGGAAAAATGGTCAGTATCAATGAGATAAAAAATCCAATTTCAACAACAAACATCACTGGATTTTTAATCATATAGGCTGGATTTAGTTTTTTAACCGATCCAATCAAGGCATCTTTGAGTATATCGCTTGTTATAAATTTCGTTTGTTTTTCTTGTTTACTCATTTACAATCCTTCCTTTATTAGAACCACAATGTAAGATGCTCTGCAATTGGTCCAAGTGCCAGAGCCGGGAAGAATGTCAGCGCGCCGACTACATAGACGATCAAAACCAGTAGAATCATGAACATAACGTTGTTTGTTTTCATCGTACCAGCACTTACACTGACAGACGCTTTATTCATCAGGGAGCTTGCAAAAGCCAGCTGGAGAATAATCGCTAAATAACGGCCAAAGAACATTGCCAGGCCGGCTGTGACATTCCAGAATACGGAGTTATCAGCCAGTCCTTCAAAGCCCGAACCGTTGTTGGCGGCCGAAGAAGCGTACTCATAGAGCACCTGGGATAATCCATGGAAACCTGGATTGGTAATGCCATCAAGACCAGCCTGTACCGATACCGCCAGGGCCGAAAAGCCTAAAATCAGCAGTGGATGGATAATAATTACCAGCGCTGCCAGTTTTACTTCCCTGCTTTCAATCTTCTTTGTCAGGAATTCGGGCGTACGGCCAACCATCAACCCGCAGATAAACACTGTTAACACCGCATAGGTTAAAATATTCATTAATCCAACGCCTTCACCGCCGAACACACAGTTCAGCATCATATGAAGCAGCGGAACCATACCACCCAGAGGTGTCAGGGAATCATGCATGTTATTAACCGTACCCGTTGTAAACGAGGTGGTGACTGTTGTGAACAATGCTGACTGGTCAATTCCAAAACGAACTTCTTTACCTTCAAAATTGCCCATGCTCTGATTTAGGCCTACTTCAGCCAGTGCCGGGTTGCCAGCGTGTTCAGCCGTCATACATACGCCAAGACCAATAATGAAAATAATGGCCATCGCGCCAAAAACCATCCATCCCTGCTTTTTGTCCTTGATCATAAGGCCAAAAGCAACGACCAGAGCGCCTGGAATGATCATCATTGACAATAATTCACAGATATTTGTTAAAATTGTCGGGTTTTCAATCGGTGTCGATGAATTCGCACCCAAAAAACCGCCGCCGTTTGTCCCTAAATGCTTAATAATTTCAAGCGCCGCAACAGGTCCGCGTGCAATATCCTGCAAACCACCTTCCAATGAAGCAACCGTTGCAGTTCCCAATAAAGTCTGTGGAACCCCCTGTGAAATAAGGAAAGTCCCCAAAATAATGGATAATGGCAACAAGACGCGGGTGGTAATACGGATAAGGTCTGAGTAAAAATTTCCCATCGCTTTTCTGCCGTCTTTACCGCCAGCCAGACCTCTGATAAAAGCCACACAAACACCATAACCCGATGCCGCTGAAACAAACATCATATAAATGATGACAAGCATTTGGCTTAAATAGGAGAGGCCGGATTCGCCTGAGTAATGCTGAAGGTTTGTATTTGTCATAAAACTAATGATTGTGTTAAATGACAAACTGGCTTCCATTCCCTCAATCCCATTTGGATTGAAAACAGGTAAAAATTGAATTCTTAAAATGATGTAACCAATAAAAATCATAAAAGCATTTGTGACGACCAGCGCAACAGCGTACTGTTTCCAGTTCATCTGTCGATTCATATCGACACCGCATACTTTATAAATGGCATTGTCAACTCTGTCAAAGACCGGATCTGCAAAGGTCTTTTTATTGGTTGCGATGTGATAAATATAAGTTCCTAATGGAAAAATAATAATCACAAACAATGCTAAAGTTAAAGCAACTTGTAACATTTAGTACTCCTTCATCTCTTTTAATTTTAGTGCTGCTATCTCAGCAATATATTTATTTTTTAAAATTTTTCTGGATTTATAAGTGCATAAGTGAGATAACCAAACATTGCCACAATAATAATTCCAAGTATCAGCATTTTTATTCCTCCTTCTTGACAGGACTTTTTTTGTCTACCTGCTTACTGCAAAAAACAGTGAAGCCCAGCATCGAAACGATACAAACAATTAATGTTCCTACCATCATTACATCCATCATTTTTTATTCCTCCTGTTTGCCTATTTGATATTGCTAATTTATTCTATCTGTTTTCATATAAATAAAGTGTATATAATTTAAAAAAGATATTAAGAAAAAATAAAAATATATTTTTTTAATCTATAACATAAATAAAAAATATTTCTTTGTTATTTTCAACGATATCCCTATCTTCTTGATTTCTCTGGGTGTTTGTCATTGTCTGCATATGATTATATACAGAGACGAATAAATATTTTGTTAATGTTTTTTTGTTTCTGTTAAAATACCATAAAATTCATGCGATAAAACAAACCCTCGAAAGGCTTTATATAAAGTCTTTCGAGGGTTTTCTGTGTCTGCGGATTATGGCTGCTCCTTTTTTAGCAGTTATGCTATATCGATTTTGGCGTCAATTTCATCAATTTTTATCTGAACACTTTCTCATTTTTTTCGGATAATTCTGAAAAGAATCATCATTACGAGAATACTTCCCGCTCCAATGAAAATGACGTAAGAGTACTGGCGCATCCACTGGCTGCCTTCTTTAACCTCTGTAGAAAGCGGCATTTCTTTGTAGTCTGTCCGTATTCCCCGCACCAAAAGCCTGTGGGAATTGACCCCATAGGGTGTACAGGTGACAAGGGTCGCGTAATCCTGTCCTGGTACAATCATCAGATTACGGGTGTCCTCAGGCTCCACCACATTAATCTGGTCTACCTGATAGGCCAGAATCTCATCCAGGGTATGAATATAAAACAGATCGCCCAATTTTAAAAGCTCTAAATCACTAAATAGTTTTTTTCCAGGACTGCCGCTGTGGGCGGAGAGTACCGTGTGCGTTCCCGCCCCGCCGATTGGAAGCGAGGTTTCAGGCAGATGTCCCACTCCCTTTTCCAAAACCTCGTCAGCAGTGCCATGATAAATGCTTAATCTCTGATTAATAGATGGAATATGGACATACCCCATAACACCATCATGCCTGAAATTAAGCAGATTATTGTATTCATCATTTTTTTTCTGTCTTAATGCCTCAGGATCAAAAGGGTCTGTCAAAATCACATCGCCATTTTTCAAGGCATCATTATATTCTCTTGCCCGACACTTTTCCTCTGCAACGGCACTATTCTCAAGCCTCAGTACAATGTCATCATAATCCATCACCACAGTTTCCTGCGCGTTTTCATAAAGAAAATTGCTGAGAAAAGGATAAAATGCCAGGAGTGCCCCAACACAAATAATTCCAAAGGCCGCAAATTGTATAATACAGTGTTTTTTCAAGACGTCTCCTTTCCTTTTTTACTTGCATTTTTTATGGCCTGGTATATGCTGAATTTTTGTTTTTCAAAATGATCATAAAGGGATCATCCGAAATTTTAATCTTTTCAAAAAAAACAGACCTCCCTGCAATCAGGAAGGTCTGTTTGAGCTGTAGCAGCTGTTCAATTTTTTATGCTTTAGGTTTCCTTCTGGCGCGCGCAAAAAACATCACGCCTGCTGTCACGATAAGAATTCCCGCTGCGGTCATAAACCGGCCACCCATGCTGCCAGTGGCAGGAAGCTTGAATCCAGCAGTATTAATAATCCCAAAACGCACGGTGGTTTCACCGTTATCCAGAACCGCTTTCTGGTCTTTAACCTTGCTGGCATCGCTATCCAGTTTTCCAGTATACACACTTTCCTCTGCTTCAGCTGTCAAATAGAGCTTAATGGCGTCCTTTAAAAGCGTAAAGCCGTCGTCCGTGGCGGATTCTTCCAGATAAAGCTCTACTCCAGTGGGAACACCCGTCAGCCTAAAATGCTTATCTTTAAGGGCTATTTCTTCCTCGCCTGTACTGCTCCACTGATAAACACCATCTGCACCTGTAAAATTCATATAAATTTTTTTATTGTTTGAATCTAAGGTATAAATCTTAAAGCGCACCTGATTCCCATCAGCTTGCGCTGCGCCCTCGCCCTCAAAAGATTTAGTAACATCTAACGCGAAAATAAATTCTGTTACTTCTTTCCATCCGGTGTCAATTTGCTGTCCCTCATAAACCTGATAGGTCAGTTTCGCTTGATTCGGGTTGCCATCTCCCCCTAAAACAGCCTGTTCATTGACGGTTGCAGTATAATATACATAAAGCTGACGTGGTGATTGTTCTCCCCCCAAAGCAGGGTCTTTAGCACATTGAGTTAATTTCATCAATCCTGTATCTGTAAACTGAATAGTAAAAGCAGACCCATTTTCATAGCCATTTTCAGGATAAACATCTTCCTCGAGCGCTGTTACTGTATAATCGGTGTCGATTATGTAAGTCTGATTTGATGCATCGGTAATGGCCATTGTATTTGAATCAAAAGTCTCTGGAAGAGTAAACCCTGCGCTGAGATTGTCAGTAAGATCAAATCTATCTACTTTTACAGCTGGATTTTCTCTGGAATTTGTTAAGTCCACAATGTCTGCCGTCAGCTTGAATTCCACAACGTCTCCGCCGTGAGTCACATCGGTATCTTCCAAGGTTTCGCCTGCCACATACCCCAGCGCTGTGTTATCACGAACGATTTTTTTTTCCAAGGCAGCTGTTCCACTTTCATTTTTTGCTCGGGCCTCGATATTCTCGTTCCATTTCTGGGTGGCCTGATCATAAAAAGGGGCTGAAACCACATAAGGATATTGCTTCCTCGTAATAACCACAGGCTCGTTATCCACAGTTGCGCCGGAAATATCCGTTTCTGCTACCATATAAAGCCCATAGGGCTGATTTTCAAACTTAACCTCACCATTTACATCTGTTGTCAATGGTTCTACATTTTTTAATATCTGGTTTACCTCATCGGCTGTGAGTTGTGCCATTTTAGTATTGATAGTGGTGTAATCAGCGACATAATAATGTGTATCATCCTGATAATCCCACCAGTCTTGACTGCTTTCATCTGATTTAAATTGCTCACCCAGTTTTTTTGAAATCCCATAGGCCATTTTCACCTCGGTTCCATCATTAACCTGATAAAGATCACCAACCTTCAAAAGCGCAAACTTTACACCAGCTACAGGTTTGGCTCCTTGTTCAAAATTAATGCCGTCCACATCGGACAGCTTTTTTGTAACTGTGATCACCGATGTCCCCTTACTTCCTTCACCTAGCAGGTTTTCATAATAAGCGTCGTCTACGGGAGCCGCCTCAAAACCTGCTGCCATGACCGTTATTCCAAAACTCCCTAAAAGTAGCGCTGCCGTCAAAATTGCGGACAAGTGTTTTTTCAATCTTTCCATTTTCATCTTTTTTACCTTCTGTTCAAATTTCTACGATCATACAATCAGCTTATATAACACGCTTATGGCTGTAATTTGCGACGCTCTCTTTCCTTCTTTACGAGGATCGCCCCCACTGTGCCGAAAATGACCGTCATACCTGCCATTCCCGGCCAGAAGAAGCCATTTCCGGCAGTTTCAGGCATTACATGGGTCTGGTTATTTTCAATGGTGATGATAATATCCTTATAATAGTTTTTCCCATCTTTGGTGTAAAACAGACTTTTCCCATTTCCGATCTGCCCGCTGGCTGTTTCATATGCCAGTTTGACCAAAACAGGTTCTGCCAGAAGGTTATAGCCATCCTGAGTAGATATCTCTGTTATGCGGTATTCCTGATCCAACGCCAGGTTTGTAAAAGCAGCCCTGCCGTCCTGATCTGTCAAGATTCCTGGTGCGTTATTCTCATCAATATTTCCCTGATTGTCCTCGATCACCGCTGTATTTCCACAGACATGATTGTCAATATCAAGCCACTCGCCATTTTTATTTTTATATTCCAGTCTAAAGGCGACGCCTGCTAACGGCTTTCGGTTGTTGTCCTTTTTCTCCAAAATAATGGAACCGCTATTACGATTAGTCACGATGAACTCCTGTTTTAACGGCTGATCCGGCATAGTGATCGCATGCTTCCAGGTCATATCATCCATAAGCTCTTTCAGTGTGGCTGAACCGGTCTGGCTGCCCGCATCCTCTCCATACCAGTAGTTATAGAGAGGTTCTCTCCAGCCTTCCCAGGCCGCCCAGCTCTCATTGGTATCTTCTTCCTGAACCCAATATTCCTGGTTCTTTTTCAGTCCATAGATTTTTGCTGTCCAGCCATCCTTAAGAGTGAAAACAGCCTTGCGATTCTGGACGGGTTTCCCATAATCTTTTAAAGTGTCCTCTGTCAGAAAATCTTCTTTTACCGCTTCAAGGCTTTTTTCTTCCTCTAACACCCCGTTTTCATTAAAAATACGGCAACTGTAAGTGGTTTCAGTCTGGCCTTTAGTCATCAAGACAAGGTTAAAGGATGTGTTATGGTCTGCACTCAATACACCGTCCTCTATATCACCTCCATTTTTGCTGACGATCTTTTTTACCACAAACTCGGTAAGTTGATTTTTAAAGCACAACGGATTATCTTCTGTTCCCTGCTGCGCCGTCACTTCTTTGAAATAATTTTGCCCCTCTTTCTCACCGTCTGAAACTTCATAGCTGTCATCTGTATATTCTATAATCCGGTAAATTGTCTTACCATTTTCATCCATCTTCGAGCTGGGCATAGTTACTGGTACACTGGTCCATTTTGCCCGCCACGCATCATATTCGTAGTAAACCGCTTCTGGATCGACTGTGCCATCTAATACCACATTGGCTGCGGGTGTAAAGGCCTGCCAGCTTCCGTCAGGCTTTTGGTATTGAAGCTCAAAAGTCACTGGTCTTTCCAGGCCTTCCTGTACCCAGTTTTTCTCTGCATAAATTTCACTGGTAATCATAGTATTGGTGACCGACGTTCTATAAATATTTTCATCTGTATTAAAACTATCTTGGTAGTCTACATTATAAACAAAATTATATTTTCCAATGTGTTCATCAACAGGACCACCCTGAGGATTTAATTCCCTTGCCCGGTATTGATACTCTTCGAGTGAATAACCGCCATCCTCGTGTTGCTTCAGGCTATGTTTTAATAGGTTGCTGATTTTCTGGCTTTTGGTCGCCTCAGAATTGTTTCCTGCAAGCGTCAGCTTACTGTCTACACCATTATATGCAAAAGGACTCCATTGATTATCTGCTTTATCTGCCTGCCCTATCTGAAAATCTAATTCCCATGCATTCGGACCATTTGGCTCCCTTGTGCCATAGATATTATCATGATCATTTTCCCAAGTTTTGATCACTTCCAAATTCACCAGATCTGTAATGTTATACATATAAGTCGTATCGCTGCCATTGGCTTTCAAATCCAGATTGATGTAGGGCTGCAAATTTGAATTTCCATTTAATCCAACCGCTCCAGCGCCACTGTTATAATAGTTTTCCAGTTTTTCTCGAGTGTCAAAAAAAGGTTTAAAGAGTGGGGCTGTATTTGCAGGTAACTCTTCTAGGATTTCTTCTGGTGTCGATTTTATTTTTGTTTCCTGCTCAAGCCAGTAGCCCATTTCAGGTGCTTTTCCATTTTTATCCAATTTCACAAATTGTGGTGTGTAGCTTTCCTGATAGATAACTTTTTTGTTTTCATCTAAGAGTTCCAGCTTTGTTTCCACTACCACGTAGCTTAAATAAACGGTCTTCTGGTTTCCTGAATCGTCTGTATAATTAATCGCCCGCGGCAGATTACTGCTCCCAAAGTTGCCAAAAGAAAGGGACGCGCCTTTATTTACAGTATTCTCAGGATTGCAGAACTGTTTTATTTCATTCGGATTTATCTCCGCTTTTCCATAATGGGTCTTCATAATTTGCTCAGAATAAGGCGACGCACTTTCTTCTCCTCCTATAGGTTTCCAGTTTTCCGGCTCATACAAGGCACTTTTATCCTCCAAATTGGTTGTTCCCGCAACATAAATCTGAGCGCCCACCTTCATGGTGTAGCCTGTGCTGTTGACAACCGCATTACTTGCTGAATAACTTTCGCCCGGTGATGCAGGCACCTTCTTATTCATTAAAATCTGTATGGTCATTTTATTTATGACGTAGTCTGTACCTCCAGAAAAAACATGTTTGTCATTCCCTGTATCATAGCCTGCATAGCTGCATTTTGCCTCTTTGTCTCTTGCCTTATAGACATTGTCCGGCAGCATGTCTCCTGATTCAGTCACCTCTTTAAAAGTATAGGTCCAGGGTACACCAGTAGTTGCAAATACCTCATTGACGTTTTCAAAAGTAATCTTCCAATAGTTGAAGCCGTCAGCTGCTGCCACACCACTTAATGAAGCATTTTCTGTTTTAGGCTTTCCCTGGCTGTCGACTGTCTCGATTTTAACGAAAATATTCTCACCATTATCTCCAAAAATTTTATTTAACATTTCTCGTTGATTAGCATCATTCTTTAAAATATCTGCCGTTAAATCAGTGGTAGGTTCCTTCCATTTTTCTTCTGGAATCGTCAGCTTAACTTGTCCCAGCTTTATTTCTCCAATGGCTGCTGCACCGCCGCTCTGGGCATTAGCGCTTCTGTAAATATCAAAGGTCAGTTCTTTTGGCCTCACACCGGGGATATTATTTCTGTCTTCCCAGCGTTTTATCAGGGAGAGATTTCCTTTTTCCACATTGTTAAAAGTATTTTTAAAGGTCGCCCAATCCCTGGAACTCGAATCTGCTCCTCTGTCTTCTGCCCTAAGAAGCCCTAAGATTTTCTGGCTGATACTTTCAAAGAAAGCAACAGCGCCTTCGTTTTTTCTCTGAGCAATCAACCCGGAGACAATTACTTTGCTCTCTACTGCGTTTTCTTTATAATTGTCATCATCCTCCATCTTCAATGCGCCGTTGCCACCCACCATGGTGTAGCCTCCCTGAATAATGGGACCTCCTGTGTTTTCTGTGACAATATATTTGTAATAACTGCCATTGGGCGCATAAATTTCCAGATTATCAAAGGAAGTTTCACCTTTATACCGTTTATCAGCGTTTATTGTTTCAAATTCATTCGGCTTAATGGTTTTTGTCTGGCTGAAGCCTTTTTCATTAACCCAAACCCCCTCTTTATCCAAATAAGCTCGGGTAAGGGTAAAGGAGACGGCCGGCAAATTTTGCTCTCCAGTATATTTTGTCAAATCCAGCCATTTTCGAATATTGATGCTCCCTTTGGCAGAATCATACACATTTGTAATGATGTAATTGTTTTGTTTGGGCTGTTGATAAACCAGATTATTTTCCTGCTCTTCCGTGAGACCATTTTCAGAGCTCTCTTGATAAATACCGCTCAAGTTTTCCCGAAGCACGTAGGTGTAAAGCTTTCCCACCTCGTCATATTTGGAAAGAGGTTTAGCTGTCGCTTCTTCAGGAAAAACGACAAGTCCTTCGTCTATCTTACCACTGTTTATATTTTTTCCTTCATAGCCAAAAACAAACTGGTATTCGCCATTAGCGTAGTGATTTTCCCAATCACTAACCTCGAGGGTTGCAACAGCATCTTTACCCTGCGGAATCACTTCACCATCCTGTGGAATATTTTCATCATCTGCATGGTACTGGTATAAACTAAACTCTACATTCGGCAGATCTGTTTTGCTGAATCCTGCAGGGGTGTTGGACCAGATTTTTTTGCCGGCAATTTTAACATCTGCGCTGATCTGGTTAACAAACAAACCGCCCTCTTTTAATGCGTAAACTTCATTTTTTTGAACCACTTCAGGGTCTAAGTCTTCTGTTAACTTTACCACCTTGTCTTGATTATCTGAGTCCACCGCAAATTCTGTCCCGATTGCTTTATAGCGGTCAATGTCTCTGAAAACATTGACATCCATCGTGGTTACTGTATTCTCAGGATATTTATATTGAACCGCGTCATAATCAAACATTTCCTTGTCAATATGAGTCTTTTCACGGGCATAATAAATGATCTCATAGCCAAGCTCATCATATTTTGGCATTTTCTCCAAAATGGTGGTTGAATAATTGGGTGTATTCTGCCCTTCAAATCTCCAAACTGTATCCTTATAAATAGATTCTATTTTTTCAACAACCTGCCCTTCTTCACTCGTCACATGAATCTGGCGGTAGAGATCAAAATAAATGTCTGGGCGTTCGCCCGCTTCGTAACGGTAAGCGTCTTTCCACTCCTTTCGGAAAAGCACATCCTTACTGCCGGATAAACGGTTGGTAACACTGTAAACCTGTGTGTCTACTGTATGATCTGTGCCCGGCACATAGCTCACCTGAGAAACACCAAAGCTGTACTCATTGTTTTCAAGCTCCAGTTCGGCCAACGGATATACCTTTGACACATCGTAACAACCATTTTCTTGGAAATCCTCAGGATCGTAGGCAACTTCGACCACCCGGTAACGCACCATTTGCCCAAACTCATTGTATTTTGGCAAATTGTAAAACGAAAGACTTTGGTTGGATTGTTCAGTGTCAATTGGTTGGATCGCTCCTGCTACCCTGCCTTCTGCGTCTGAAATTGGCATTGGTGTCCCACCTAATGTAATAATGTTTGTCTTATAGTCGATGGCCTCCGGCGCATCAACGCATTCCAGCTTCAGTCCAAGGACATAATTTTTAGAATCTGTTTCTTTTTTACCTACTGCGGATTTTACGCTCTCTAAAAGCGCTTCACGCTTTGCCTTATCATTTCCATCAATCCAGTCCTTTTCCGCTGTCATATCAATCCGTCCCAGACGGAGATTGGATACGGTGTAGAATGGAACCCCTTCGATCTCTACCAGAGAATAGCTGGCATTATAATAATGATTAGCCGCCTCAAAAAGCATATAGTCAGATTTCTCTTTGGCACTGCTATCGGCATGCTGAATCCTCCAAACCTCTTCCATGTATTCTGGCGTATATTTGGTTTGATACTGATCGTTTGGGGCGTTAAGGGTGCCGTCACCAACTGGCTTTTCACCAACCTTGGTCTCCAAAACCAGGAGATCCTCTTCTTCTACGACTGATGTCTGGATTTTTATTTCCTTCCACCAGTCATCACTTTCTGATACGACCACCGGCGCTATTTGACCATCCAATTTATCAAACTTAACAGTTCCATTCTCTTCAGTGCGTTTATAAAAAGAGAAGGTGACTGGCTCACGGTGTGAGCGGTCACTGTCGTCCAGCCAGCTTTTCCGGAGGCGAATACGATAAATTTCCCCATCGCCTGGTCCATTTTCAATGTGCAGGTGTCTGACATTATCTTCATCGATTGTTGTCTCATATTTCGTATCCCAGGCACCGCCTTGAGTTGCCTTTTCGAGAATGACATACTCATAAAGATTTCCATGGTCATCATATTTTACGAGTCCCTCATATTCCGCATACCATTCTTCGGTTTCCATTACTCGTCCTACAGGATTTCCTTCAAAGTACAAATCGGTCCATTCCGTATCAGCATTTCCATCAATGCTGAAATTTTTGCCGTCCTTTGTAGTCAGCTTCTGCTGCTCCATGGATGCGTTGGTACGGTAAAGAATCAATTCCAGCGGCTGGATATTATTAACACCCTCAAGCCATCTTTTGGTAACGCGGTATTGTGTTGTATTCTCTATGTTGTTTTCAATGACGGTCTCATAGTTTCCTTTATCGTCGCTTTCCACTTTAACATTGGAGGTGTATTTGACACTTTCTCCTTTTTGCTGCAGTGTAAATTCGCCAAGGCCGGTTGTCGCATCCCAGGCCAGCAGATTAGTCTCGCTGCCTTCCTGAAAAACACCACTTTCAATCCATCGGTATTCCAACCTCTCGCCCAGCTCATTGTATTTTGGCATATTTGCGGAAAGGCTCTGCTCCAGCATCTCCGCGATAAAACCTGAAAGCTCCCGTACCTCTTCTGTATTTTTCCAATTCTCATTGGGCCCCTGGCCTTCTCTGGCCGGCCGGGACTGCAGCGTCAGCTGAATCCTCACATCGCCAAGTTCTGTCTGAAAAGCCATAGCATTCCAGGTTTTTTGAGCCTCGGCTGTAGTATTCCCAGTTAGTATATTACTGACTGTGCCCCCATTGTAGATGCTTTTATCGTTGGCTTCCCTTCCGTCCACTCCGATTCCTTCAGGCAGGGTATCTTCTCCCGGATTTCCCAGAGCATCCACTGGATAAAAACGGCTTTCATAACAGTCAGCGCCGGAACCGGTCATACTCTCCCTTGTGAAGTACACGTAAGGGTAGCCTTCAGCGTCATATTTAGGCAGGTATCCTTCGTCTGTCTGATCTTTTTCATTTGCATAAAGCGTTTTGAAATCAAAGAAAGTCCGATCCTCTTGACTTTTTCCCTTAATCTCAACTGACGCCACGTTGTTTTCGATTTTTACCGGTGTCGCTTTTTGATAGGCTGTCGCTGGATCCTGGTTTGGTCGAACGGCATAACGCCAGAGTTCAAATTTAAGATCTGGACGCTGAGAAGGGTCATCTTGGTCATGCCATTCCTTAGTAGCGCCGTATTGTGTGTATCCCTTTAAAGTCAGGATGATTTTTCCTCCGTCATGGGCATGTTCGGCATCGGTGCCATGGTTGTATACAGGATTGTTTTCCACTGTCTCCAGAAGGTAATCCTCTCCGGGAAGACGGTCTTCCCCGGGACTTACGTCTGTTACTCCCGCAGGGATATCCTCTTCCGTAACGATTACCTGGTCAATGCGGTTTGGGGACTTTCCATCTTCCCCTTTCGGCTGATCAATATAATAGTCGATCTCTGTTGCGTCCAGGTTATATTTGGGCAAATGACTGACACTAAAGGTATTTCTTCCCGGTGTATCACCGTACTGCCATGTTCCCCAGGAGCTGTGAATAGCATCTGAATTCAGGGGCAGGTCTACCTTCCCTGCTTCCCTTCCTGTATCAACATAGAAATGATACTGCTGGCCGACTGCCTTATCAATGCCATATATTTGATGGTCTCCGCGCCGAACTTCGACATCAACGTGAAAATCCATGGCTTCGCTGTAGTACCAACCCAGACCCAGACCACCATTGTCGGGATTTGCCCCGGGATAGCGTTCATAATCTTCCTCACTGTTAATATCTGTTGGAAAATAGTATTCATCCAGGTCTGTTATTCCGACTGTTCCTTCCGGCGCTTCCCTGGTCTGTTCTGCTCTCGGCACAAGATCCCATCTGATATCCTCGGCCATATAAGTAATCCTTTTGCCTGTCTCATCCGGATCTTCCATTTCAAAGGACAGCTGCGACGGCAGGTTTGCAACACTAAAGTGCCATGTACCAGTACCGCCTCCCTCCGCAAGGGTGACATCATTATTAATGTCCACGAGCTCCCGAAGAGGGATCTGCAAATCTTTTTGAACGGTTGCTGTTTCATCTCCCTCTAAGGCGTCTGTTCGTTTAAAAACCACCGTGGCTTTGGCGGTTACCCCTTCACCCGAAGTCTGAGGATCATTCGGAGCCAGCCATTTTTTCACTTCATCCAGTTTATCCGGGCGAATATCTTTGGCGTTATTGTTGTCAATCCAGAAAATGTTCTGTTCAAATTTCTCAGAAGACTGTCCTTCAATCTGATAAGACACTCCATCGGCTGTAAAGTCTCCCAGGCTGGTATTCGAAGCCAGAATCGTCGCTGGGACTGCTGTTTTTTCAAGGATAATGCTGCCCGAAATATCTGTGGCCTTTTCTATGGATTGGGCCGTCTCGGTAAAGGTAAGAAGTATCTTTTTTCCGTCAGAGACCCATGAAGCAACCGGGAGCTGTTCTGCCTCACCGCTTCCCAAAACCAGCTGGTCCTCCTCCGTAGCTGTAACAGTGTAGCCGGAATTTTCCAATTCGCAGACCGCCGTATCACCCGCCATCACTGCTGTGGAGGGTGCGTCATTTAAAAACCCAAAATGCAGTTCATTCTCTTCTGATATTTCAAAGGAAAAATCCTCCCCCCGTTTCGACCAGTCCAGGGCTTTTTGTGCTGGCAGCTTAACAATGACTGTTCCCGGTATTTTTTCATCTGCGTCCCAAACTTCATTTCTGGACATTTCACCTATTCCAGTCTCATAGGCCTGACGTGTCGATTCATCCCAAAGATCCCATGTTATTTCCCGGGGCTCGTGGGACAAGGCTTTCCGATCATATTGCGCTTTCAGTACAATTCTTCCAAAAAAGGCATGTCTTTCTTTGGTTTAAGATTTTCGTCAAATACTACCTGAATCTTTCCATCTTTGATGGTATAGTCCCCAATCTTCTCATCGCTTAATGCGGCTGTTTCCATTCCTTTTTCAGAAATATCTCCGGCATAGACAGGCACAGCGGTTTTCTGATCCGCAATTTTAAGCCCTTCTTTAGGTGCTTCCAGTGTAAAACTCTCTGCTTCTTTCTGGCTCTCAAGAGAGAAATCCAAGCTTAATTCGGTTGTTAAGCTATCCGCTGAATCCTTCTGACCAGCTAAAACACAGTCCAATTTTCTCACAATCGGCTGCTCTGCTGAATTTTTATCCATCATATCAGTACTGGTCCCCGTATTTGCGTAAACGGTCACGGTGCTTCCCAGAATCAAAAGAATGCTAAGCACAAGATAGATCGTTCTGCAAATCATTCTACCTTCAATTAAACACTTCATCCTCTTCCTCCTAAAAATTTGAATCTCTTTCAGTATCTTATCTATATATAATCAGCCCGGCTCATATCAGCCATACAATAAAAAACTATAACTTTTTATTTAATTCCTCTCAGGCTTTCTCTGGCAGCAAGGATTATAGGTTTGTTGCTATGACTGATACTACGCTGAATCATACCACGCTCTATTTTTTTATTTGCTGATCATCTTATATCCTTATAGTCCAAGAAAAAAGAAAGTAAAATTTTACCATCAAATTTAAATTTGATGGTAACCCGGCACTTTTCTCAATGTTTTATTTTAATCATCACATATGAAAGTGCTTTTTTGTAACAAACCTCAAACATCTTATTTCCTTTTAATCCAAGTTTCTCAGGGTTAAAAAATTAGCCATCAGACTAAAATCTAATGGTTATGTATTCGCAGACTTTTAATAGTCTGCGAGTGCTTCTTAAATTACATTAGACTCCAGCCCGATGACGAACAATCTGACCAGAGCCATGACCAAAGAGAAAATAAGAAAAATTTAAAGTAAAGATAAACAATGCCCTTATTTCCTACGTTTTCAAAGTATTTTTGACCAGATTTTGACAAAGTCCGTATTCATCAAAAAAAATATCTGTATTATTCATATAAAAGCTATAAAACAGAAATTATGCTTTTAAATAAATATATTTAAGAAAAATAAAAAATATAGACATTGCAGTTTAGAATGTGTTATAATTAGCTTAATAAATAGCATATAATGAAACAATATATAGATTTTATAAATTTTTATTCGCAGACTATTAAAAGTCTGCGAATGCTTCTGTTGTTCCAACAAATGTTTTATTGTTAACAAAAACTGATCACAGTACCTTGAATTTTATCCTTCTTGACCTATAAAAAGGAAAATAAAACTGTCATTACGATATTATGAACGCAAAATAATTGTCTGCTTCCGTTTGATCTTTATTCCAATACAGGTGCTTCTCTGTTTTATCAAAAAAAACAAAACCCCTCAAAAGCACGATATAGCGCTTTTGAGGGGTTTTGTTTTTTATTCCCACTCAATTGTTGATGGCGGCTTGCTTGTGATGTCGTACACAATACGGTTCACGTGGGGAACCTCATTGACGATACGGGTGGAGATAAGAAAAAGCTAGTATTTATGCGGCCTTTCAGGTTTTTTAAAAATTCAATTCCCATTAAATAAAAGCTGGCGTGTATGAATTTTTGCTAGTTCACCAGCTACCTACTGCAATCATAGTAACATGTTTTCAATACATTATCAAATTATTTTACATCTATATAAGTTGAATATGCTTATTTAAAGCGTCCTCTACATCTTTTTGCTGAATCCCGATATAGCGTTGTGTTATGGCGCTGTTACTGTGCTGTAAAAGCGTTCTGACAAGCTCTATATTGTATCCATTGTTTGTATATACCTGAGTCGCAAAAAACTTTCTAAAGCTGTGCGTCCCTATTCCATCAAGTCCTAGATAATCTGCTGTAATTTTAAGTTGCTTTTGTACTGCTCTTTCCGTGACATCAAATATCCTTGCGGTAGGCTTAATGTTATGCTTAAGTGTGTAGTTTTCCAGATATCTATAAATCTCACCCGGCACTGTGAAATTCCTTGTTTTGCCTGTTTTCTGCTCTGTTATATCTAGGCGGTATCTATCCCCATCTTTAACGATATCATTCAATCTGAGTTTCAATATATCCGATATCCGTAATCCTAAGTTAGCTTCGAGTACAAGGGCAGTAGCCACCTTGTCATTGGGATTAAACTTCTTCTCATGTTCTTCAGGGGCTTTATATATGAAGCCTGTTTTCATCGTTTCAATAATTTTCTTATAATTTTCCTCTGTTAAGGCGAGTGTTTTCTTGTTTGGCATGGCGCTTACTTCCTTTCAAATTCTACAATAATTATAACAAAAGTTCGTATTTTAATCAATGAAAGTTCGTATATTAAATCCATTGCTTAAGAAACCTCTAAATCTAGCCAAAGTTCGTATTTTGTCTATTATACGAACCCGTAAGCGCTTTATAAGGATGAAGTGATATTTTTCTTAGTTGCACAGTCTTTTAAAGGGGGCGGTTTACTAAAATAAAAAAAGATACCTCTATCTTATAAGCCGGGGGGTACTTTACACTACAAGCTAGATTTTATTTCCGTGCCTATAACGCTTTCCAAAAAAAAGAAAACCCTCTAAAACGGCTTTATGCTGGGCTTTTCAATGTCACAATAACGCATGAAATGGCTCTCAGACAAGAGATAACTTTCAAAGTGGTATACTTACACCTTTAAACAGCAATAAGGGGCAATTTAAGCGTGTATTATAATCGTCTTTTTGCTTAGTTGTTACATTATGTTATATTGGAAGATGCTTAGTCATAGCTTTATAGAGCTTTTTATATAGAACAAACTCGTTCACCATTTGAAGATATTTAAAATAACTCTGTCCGAATTTCGGACGGCGTTAAAGGTTTCGTCGAAAAATCGACTATACCCCGGACATTTTTGTCCACCCCCAAAATAAATGGACGCAATTTTGCGTTCAGTGAAAAGCTTTTTCCCATTTTTGGGAAATAGGTCAAATAAACTATTCAAAGAACAAAGTGACAATCTGTTGCTTGATTTCTTGAGCTGTATTTTTTCGACAATTGAGCAATATTTCAATCAATCCTTTTTTGTTCACAAACCATGTTGGAACATTCTTTTTATTTAAGTATTTTACTTTGTTTTCTTCTGACACTCTTTTAATAATATGTGAACTTAAAAAAGCCCCAGCCTTAGGCCTGTTATACCCTAGCTCTCTCATGATTTCCTGTACCTTAAACAATGGATTTTCAAACTCTTGATAAATATTCAATGTATTTTGTTCATTTATAATAATTTTTCCAACTTTTATTTCTTTTTCTATGATTTATTCCCCCTTTTTAAATTTCAATGGTATTACTGTCATACTGTGACAAGTAAATTTCATTTTCTGCAATGACTCTTTCTGACCATTCAGTTATTAAACCATCCTTTTTACCTACCTTATAACCTGACAAAAGATAATCCCCCAAACGCTCAAGCCTTTCTTCTACTCTTGCGCCGGTATTATCATTGCTGTTTTCCGGCACTTTATAAGTTAAATGCACTTTAAAATGTTCTATAATCTGATCACATAACGCTTTTCTTTCTGGCAGTCTATAATGATTAGGTAAATGCACAGTCCTGTCAGGTAAAATAAGATAATACCTTGCTGTGATATCCTCTAAAACGCCCATATTCAGGCTTTTACAGGCTTTTGCCTGCTGTTCAGTATCAAATATCCCTAAATATATTGACTTCTTTAAATGGTCAATATAAACAATATACCGATCTAATTCTTGTTCGATAACTATTATAGTCATTCCCCCTTTAAATAAATAACAATTTTCTGACAGGCCGTTAACAAGCTTTGATTGATAACCCTTTCCCCCTTATGCTCTAATTCTGCTATCTGCTTGCTGGTATAACCATCCATCCAATAATTAAGACGCTGTCTTTGCTTTGCACTGATTTTACTTTGCTTAATGGCGTTTTCTATGTCTGTAATTGTGTCCAGCATTGAATAACTTGCGCTTTGCTCTGCACTGGCCTTTATACTATAAAATGCTCTTAACATCCGTTTCAAAGAATGTTCGTCAATTATTGCCATTAAATCAATCGTGTTTGAAATTGTTCTTTGTATGCGTTTAATAATATCCCTCCCTTAAGATTAATTGTAAGTACGCGCTCTTTTTGAGCGGCTAAATAACGCCCGACGAATTTCGTCGCTAGTTAAAGTGTGTTTATATTTGAATTGCAATAACAAAATTAAATGGGTCAGCCGTATTTTCGGCACACCCCTTAATCAGCTCTTTAATGGCTTGCAGTAAGATAGGCACAACCTGACATTTTATCACGTTTTTGTGATAAAACTTGACATTTTAACTCAAAAAAGAGTAAAACCTCAGAACGTTAGAAAACATGTAGATAGTGAAGATAATGGGGTAACGATTCGTGACTCTATCGGGAGAGAACAGACTCCTGTTTGTATCAACGAATCAGGTCTATACTCTTTAATCCTGTCCAGCAAACTTCCATCAGCTAAACAATTCAAACGTTGGGTAGCAAGTGAGGTTCTCCCAGAACTTAGAAAAACAGGAGGCTATAGTGTTCAGAATTTAACAGGACTTTCACCAGAGACAGTAGCATTAATGAAAGCAACTGAAGCGCTCGTGATGATTGAAAAAAAGCAAAATGAGAGATATCGGAGAAATTATAAGCAATGCTCATAGCCCAAAATTGAGCCATGAGTCAAACTTATTTATAATGAGCGAAAACTGATTTAATATTTGGCGGCTGAAAATCCAGCCACGAGACCGGGCCAAAATTGGACCGATCTAACCAGCTGAAAATACAGTCCGTTACTTCTCAAAAAAGGTCAGCTCAATTTTCAGCACACCCCCTAATGAAAGATAAAAACAAATCCACGCAAGGCTATCATTGACCATGTGGACGAAGAAGACGCCCTGAAATGGGGCATCCTTTACCAAGCGTCCGAAATTCGGACGGCTGATGTCTGGGAAGATTATTCGCTGTTTTTAGTGAATAATACAAGGCAACGTGGTAAGCCTAAAAAGGCACGTACTTATTCTATAACGTTCGAAAAACGGACGGTTGGAATTGAGGACAAAAGACTATTTTAGTTGCGTCGAAAAATCGACGAAACCTCATAGACGAAGAAGAAAAAGACTTTTCGGGATTTTCCCCGTAAAACCTCAAAATGGCGGTTGATTTCATGACGGATTATAAAAATGTCACCCAATGTAAGGCGATAAAGGTAGACCATGTAAAGAGCTTAGGACGAAATTCGTACGAAGGAAATTGATTGATGTAAATTACATTGACTTTATTTGGTATAATTATACCATTTTATTTAATGTTTTGCAATCGTTTTAATTCAATGATACTCTTTTCCATTAAAGAACAAACTCCATATCTTAACAACAAAAATAACGACCCTTGTTCACTATCACCATTAGTGTAAGAGTCGTTATAATCCGCAAGAGATAATTCCAAAAATCCTTTCACCTTTATTATATCACGTTTATTTTATGCTTTCAATTCCATTATTTTTTCTTTTGTCGGCCTTAAAACCATACTGGATTCTAGACAGCGTAAGCGGTCTAAATCCTGTAAAATATTTATGTTCTGTGATTGACTGATTAGGTGAAGCGTGAATAAATCGTTAGATTTATGCTAAGCGTACATAATCAGGAATGAAACAGGGCATAAATATAAATACCTGGACAAGGACAATACTTTCTTCATGTATTTTTCATAATAAATAATTTCTCTATAATATGTCATTCTTTTTTAACAGTGGATTCAATTAAAGTATCTCTTATGGTCTGTCCTCTAATAAAAATCCCACTCGTTGCACTCGTGTGCTTTATTCGCTTTGTTTTCCTGTCGGAAAATGCAAAGCTCATATTGTAGGCCAAACAAGAGAAAAAATAGATTATTTATCTAGCGATATATTTTCATTAACTTACAATAATTGTTTCACTTATTTTCATTTGTACAATTTTATTTATATATATAGAAAGAATTTATTTTTTGTACACTTTTTATTGTTTAAGGCAATATAACTTATTACCCCCTATAAAAGGGCTTACCATGATATAATATCCGGCATCATTATTTTGTACTGTCTTTTTTTATAAGTCGATAGTTGCCCTCTCTTATTCTGTCTGCTTTGTAGGGAAGGTCATTATTTTTAAAAATAGGATTTAAATTCTTACCGTCAATCTTACCTTGACTTAATTCATTTAGCTGTTGTGTGACTTCTTCTTGTTTAAAAGATTCCTGGCTGTCAACCAATGTGTCTAAATAGTCTATGATTTCTATCTGTTCTTGTTGTGTGCATAAATGAAAGACGGCATTTTTATTTCTATCTTTATCGGGCTGAATAACATGAATGTTGTCACAATTCGTTAAATTTTTGATATAGGCTTGAATATCTTTTTGACATTCTAGTTTTTCAATGATACGATGGATTTCATATTTCAGTGCTATGTCTGAATGTTCAAATTCTCCATCTTTTTCTATAATGCCGTAAATACCCTTTAAATTGCTTTTGTCTAGGATACCATTTTGATAATCTTTGATATATTCATGGTTCTTTTCTGTCAGGCATGTTATTAGCTTTTTATAGACTGTCTTGTGGTCTGTCTCTCCATCAATGGTCTGTACTGACTGAATAAGTTCATCCCTTGTCTGTACGCTTAAAGAGTCAAGTGTTTCTTTGTCGGTTAAGACATCTCCTGAATATAATGTAATAGACAAGTTTATTAGTCTTTCTTCTCTATCCGTTAGTTTCGGTGCTACAATATGTAATGTTGGTTTTGATTGTCTGGCTCTGGCAAGGAATTGTTTAATCATGGTAAAATCACCCATTCTATAATTATTGTGCAATATACAGTAAAGGTCTGTAATATTTTCATTGACAAATGTTATTCCAGAATCTACCCACGATGTGGCTAACAATATATTATATTGGTTGATTTCTCCTGTCTCCACAAGGTCTTGAAACTGTTTAAAATGCTCTGTGTCTTGTAGGGTTCTATTTTTTGATGTAATGCCGATTGTCTTAATGTTATAGACTTCTTTAAGTTCCTTTTCTATTTTTTCAATGGCTTTTGTATCGTTTACGAGCGCAATTTGTAAATGTGTTTCTTTATAATTTTTAATGAGTTCTTTCTTTAGATGATCTTCACTGTACATTGTCCAGATATTTACTTTTTCAAGATAGTTCATTTCCTTTTCTACCTCAATACATAAATCAATCTTGTTATACAATTCTGTTTTTTCTAAACAATAAAACAATTCAGGCGTTGCGGTTGTCATAATGGCCGCGTTCCCGTTCTTAAGATAGGTTTCAATGGCCTTTATAACAGGGTGTGTCTGTTCTTGATATGCAAATGTGGCATACTGTACAATCTTATGCGGTTCATCCACATATACAAGTATGTTTTTATTGATGTCGTCATTCTGTTTTGTTTCTAACCCAGAAGTCACGAATGTTTGAGAACTAACTTCTGATTCATCTAAAAAAATATCGCCTTGTTCTGCGATGATCTGTGTTTGACGATTTTGCTTAGATAAAGCTGTTGTAGGATTAATAATTTTTATATCTTCACAAACTCCTTTTATCCTTAAACTGCTGATATAATGACTTTTCCCTGTGCCTTGCGGGGCAATAAAGAAAATGACTTGATGTGCTTTAATGGCGTTTTCAATTATTTGTGTTAAGATGTTATCTTGACCAATGTATTTTTTTGTAAGGGTGTGTTTGATGTATTCCATAAATGACCACCTTTTTTTCTGTCATTATATCAGATTTAATCTGTTATGTACAAAAGGGTGTACCAATTTGTTACACCCTTTTGTAATGTCTTTTTATGTGCTTAGCCGTGTAATTCTTTCCATATGGTTTCATATTTATATGCTTTTGTCTCTTGAATATAGTCCGGCGCTGGGAATAGCTCTAAAGTATCGGCTAGACAATTATGTTTTCCAATGTCGTTACCTGTTACAAGCCCTGCATCGCAGTCTTGAACCATTGTTTTTTTATATGCCCGCTTTCTTTGTTCGGGTGTGATATCATCCTCTAACAAGCAAAGAAATTCAATCAAATAATAATATTGTGCATGGTCATAAATGCTTTCAAAAATAACTTCACTGTCTATTAACTGGTCATCATATAAATAATCAAGAAAAGATTGAAAGCTTTTGTTTCTCCATGGGCTTAATTGTTTATTTCTGTATTGTTCAGCATATAAGAACATCTCTCTTGTATATCTTGAAAATTGATAGCTAACATCTTCATTCAGGTTTTCCTTAATGCCTTTTTTGTCTCGTTCTTGTTCTATTTCTTCTTCATCTAATGGGATGATACTGTAAAGCGGTGACATAACGATTTGCGCGGTTTCTCTGTTTATTCTACCGATTGATATTAAGTGCATTAGGTTCAATGCAGTGCTATAGGCGGTGTCACTGACGCGCATATCAATTTCTTTCTGCGTCAATGGATGTGTGGTATTGAATAGTGTTGTCATTTTCTTTCTCCCTGTTTTTATTTAACATTGTACCTTTTAAATTGATGTTTTGATTTTATTTTTATATCCTCTAAAGGGCTTATATCATCTACAATATTAACAATATCCGAAATATCAAAACTATAATAGTGATCTAACATTTTCATTGTTTTATGCCCTGTAATGCGTTTAAGTAGTAAGGGTGGTACCCCTTTTCTTACGCTCATTGTTATAAACGTATGTCTAAATAAATGAACCGATGTTTTATTGACACCCCTGTTTTTACAGTATTTTCTAACGCTGTCTTGTAACGTCGTTCGTGCTAATGGTTCGCCAAAGATATTACAAAAAAGAGGTTCTCCCATCTTTCCATTTCTAATATCTAAATATTCTTGAAGCACTAAATATAAAGAAGAGCTAACAGGCAATAATCTACCTTCCCTGTTTTTTGTGTGATCAAGAATAATGATTTGATTTTTCAGATCTACGTTCTTTATTTTAAGCTCTCTTAGCTCTTTTGACCTTATGCCTGTACCAACTAAAGTATTGATAATCACCCATGTTCTATATAGTGAAAAAGATTTTGTTTTTGGGCGTTTAAGTAATTTTTCAAGTTCGTCAATTGTATAAATTTCTTTTATTTCTTCTTGCTCTATTACTCGATTAAAAACAATCGTTTCCTTAATATAGCCTTTTTCTATGCCAAAATGTATAACAGGGGAGATTTTAAACTGATAAGAATTAACCGTTGTTGGCTTCAAACCAGTTTTATTTAAAGCCAAAACAAAATTATCAATGATTGCTTGTGTAATCTCATTGCAGTATAAATCTGTCTCTATTGCTTTAATAAAATACCGACATGCGTTCTCATATCCCTTAATTGTGACCTCTGCAATATTCCTTTTTTCACAGTCCTTTCTATAAAGAGATACAAGATCACTGTATCTTATATCTCGTTTTTCTGCAATTTGAACAAGTGGCTTGTTTGCTTTTTTCCATCCTTTTTTCATGTAAAACCCCTCTTAGAATTTAAAATAGCCGTGTACGATTACTAAACAGAAAAGTTCAGTTCATACACGGCTACTTCTATTAACAGGGATATATATTTTTTTTAAAAACTCTTAAGAATTGCTTAAATACTATGTTTAACCAAGATAACTCAACGCTATAAGTTGAATTTTTTTATTCCCACTCAATTGTTGATGGCGGCTTGCTTGTGATGTCGTACACAATACGGTTCACGTGGGGAACCTCATTGACGATACGGGTGGAGATGGACTCCAGCACATCGAAAGGGATTCTCGCCCAGTCGGAGGTCATGCCGTCAACCGAGGTAACGGCTCTCAGTCCAACAGTGTAATCGTAGGTTCGTTCATCACCCATGACACCGACGCTGCGGTTACCTGGGAGAACAGCAAAATATTGCCAGATTTCTTCATCCAGACCGGCCTTTGCAATTTCATCGCGGAAGACAAAATCAGCTTCGCGCAGCAGGTCAAGCTTTTCTTTAGTAACTTCGCCCATAACGCGGATGGCCAAACCCGGGCCCGGGAAAGGCTGGCGCCAAACTAAGTCATGGTCGAGTCCGAGTTCTTCGCCAAGCTCGCGGACTTCGTCCTTGAAAAGGTTGCGGAGAGGCTCGATAAGCTCAAAATCCACATCCTCTGGCAGGCCGCCGACATTGTGGTGGCTCTTGATCACCGCGGCATTTTTGGTGCCGCTTTCAATAACATCTGGGTAAATGGTGCCTTGGAGAAGATAGTCAATATTCTTAAGCTTGCTGGATTCTTCTTCAAAAACGCGGATAAACTCTTCGCCGATGATCTTCCGTTTGCATTCAGGATCATCTGCACCAGCCAGCTTATCGAGGAAGCGATCCTCGCAGTTTACGCGGATAAAATTCATTTTAAAACGGTTTTTAAAGATCTCCTCAACCTGATCGCCTTCATCTTTACGCAGGAGGCCATGGTCAACAAAGATACAGGTCAGCTGGTCGCCGATAGCACGATGTACCAGGGTGGAGGCGACGGAGGAATCCACGCCGCCGCTCAGGGCACAGAGCACTTTTTTATCTCCGACCTGTTCACGAATCGCTTTTGTCTGCTCTTCGATAAAATTTTCCATGGTCCATAAGCCCTGGCAGCCGCAGATATCATAAATGAAGTTGCGAAGGAGTTCTTTTCCATATTGGCTGTGCTCTACCTCTGGATGAAACTGCACAGCATACATTTTTCCATCTGTATTTTCCATGGCGGCTACCGGACAGGTCTCCGTGGTGGCTGTAATCTCAAAACCGTCAGGCACCTGGGCGATATAATTTGTATGACTCATCCAGACAATGGAGTCGTTCTTAACATCCTTGAACAGCAGGCTGTCCTTTTTTCCGATTTTCACAGCCTTTTTGCCATATTCTCGAATCTCGGCCGAGTCGGTGCTGCCCTCCAGCTGCTGGGCCATAAGCTGGGCGCCATAGCAGATTCCCAACACGGGAATCCCCAATGTATAAATATCTGGGTTACACTTTGGAGCGCCCTCTTCGTGGACACTGGAAGGACCTCCTGTAAAGATGATCCCCTTTGGATTGATTTCTTTAATTCTTTCAATGGATACATCGTAGGGTACCACTTCAGAATAAACGCTTGCTTCACGCACCCGTCGGGCGATGAGCTGGTTATACTGGGCACCAAAATCGATGATCAGAATTGTTTCTCTCTCTGCCATTTTTCCTCCTTGATGAGTTAATGTATATAGTTTATCTGTTAATCGCGCTTTGTCAAGCCCTTTTCAGACAGTATTTTCTGGTAATCGTCAATCAATTGTAATAATTTCTGCGCCGAAGGGCATCAGTGCCAGCTTCATAAATTTAAAATGCTGAAGGCCAAAGGGAATGCCCACAATGGTGACGCAGTAGACAATGCCAAAGGCCAGTGACGCCAGCGCCAGCTCCCAGCCAAAAAAGATAATCCAGAGGATATTCACCAGAAAAGAGCCTGTACCCATTCCGCTGAAATCAATGTCCCGCCCAAAGGGCCAGAGCACAAAGCTCGCAAATTTAAAGGCCTGAAGGCCGAGGGGTATGCCAATGATGGTCACGCAGCAGATCAAACCTGAAATAGCCCATCCAAAGGCACAGATCAGGCCGCCAAACAGAAACCAGATGATGTTTCCCAGTGTTCTCATAGGCTTTTCAGGCTTCCTTCTTTGGCAAATGGATAGACATGCCAAAGGTATCCATAGCCGCCTCAAAAAGAGCTTCGGAGATGGTAGGATGCGGATAGATAATCCGGCACATATCCTCAATGGTTCCCTCCAGAGCCATAATGGTCTCAGCCTGGGTAATGAGCTCGGTGGCACCCGGACCAGCAACATGAATCCCCAGGATCTCGCCATATTTATCCTCGGTGATGACCTTGACGAAGCCCTGGTTTTCATCACGAATCAGGGCGCGGCCGCTGGCGCTCATGGGGAAGCTCCCCACTCTGACGTTTGAATAGGCTTCTCTCGCGGCTTCCTCTCGCATACCAACTGAGGCTACCTCTGGAAGAGTATACACACAAGACGGAATCAGGCTGTAATTCATTTTAGCAGGTCTGCCGCCAAACATGTTTTCGACAGCGCGCATGGCCATAGCGGACGCGCCGTGGGCCAAATGGGATTTAGCGGTCACGTCTCCAATGGCGTAAACGTCCGGTACAGAGGTTTCAAGGTAATCATTAACGTCTACCCAGCCGCGGTCAAGCTCAAGGTTCAGGCTGTCCAGCCCTTTTAAATTTGCGCAGCGCCCAGTAGCCATGAGAACATCGGCGCAGCAAAAGCTCTTCGGCTGTTCCTCATTGCGCATTTCAACCTCCAGATGGAAGTTGGACGCAGAATCCTTATAGATATCCCGAACAAAGGCGTTATAATGGATGGTAACGCCGTTTTTAACTAAGCTTTCCTCTACGCAGGCGGTTCCTTCCTTATCAAAGCCATTGATTAAGGTGCTGCCGTTTTGCAGCATGGTCACCTTAGTACCAAAAATGCTGAAAATAGTGGCAAACTCACAGCCTACCACGCCGCCCCCCACGATGATAAGCTCTTTAGGCAGATAAGGAAGGTTCAGGGCCTCGCGGTTGGTCAGCAGCCCTGGAATATCTTTAAACAAATCGGGAATTGCCGGATTGGAACCAGTGGCGATGATCAGCTTCTCCCAGCCAATGATCTCCTCGCTACCCTCCATATCGGTAATTTTAGCAGAATAGTCCGGAAAAACCTCGCCGGTTCCCTGGTACACGTCCACTCCATTGCTTTTCAGCAGCATTTTTATGCCATTACCCAGCCGGCGTACCTTTTCATCTTTATTTTTTATCATCTGCCCCATGTTGACGCTTGGCTGTGACATGACGACACCGCGCCTTGCCGCGCCGTCACAGGCCTTAATAATCTTCGCATTCTGAAGCATAAATTTAGTGGGAATACAGCCGACATTCAGACAGGTACCGCCCAGGCGGTCTTCCTCGATCACCGCGGCCTTTTTCCCAAGCTGGGCTGCCCGGATGGCTGCAGTATAGCCTCCGAATCCTCCTCCCAGTACCACCAGGTCATAATGTTTAAATTCTTTACTCTCACTCATTTTCTCTGACTCTTTCTATATGAATTTAGAATAGCAGCAGGGCCGGATTTTCCATATAGCTCTTGACGGTCTGGAGGAACTTGGCGCCTGCCATACCGTCCGCCACACGGTGATCCAGATTCAGGCTGATCTTCATTACAGACCTCGGAGTGGGCTCACCTTTAAAGATACGAACCCTGTCTACCACCTCGCCAACGCTTAAAATAGCGCTGTTTGGCTGGTTAATAATAGCGGTAAACTCCAGGATACCGTACATGCCTAAATTGGTTACTGTGAAGGTACTGTCTTTAAAATGGTCACCTGTCAGCTTTTTCGCCTTAACGAGTTTGAGCAGCTCGCTGCGTTTTTCGACCATCTCGGAAAAGCTTGCAGTATGAGCGTCGCGGATAACGGGAACGATCAGTCCGTCATCCATTCCCACAGCCATACCCAGGTTCACAAAATCGTGCAGTACAACGCCGTCCTCACACAGGCTGCTGTTGATATAGGGATGTTCCATTAAAGCTCTTGAAACGGAAACCAACAGGAAATCGGTATAGGTACAGCGGTAGCCTGTTTCCTTCTCGACCTTTTTGCTGATTTTCTTGCGCAGATCTTTAACCTCGGTCATATCGACTTCTGTGGTCAGAGTGATCACTGCGTTTTCAAGATTGCTCTTAACCATGCGGTCCGCAATAATTCTGCGTTTTGCCGGCATGGCTTCAAGCCTGCCCTTCACCAGTGGCTTCTCAGCGGCTTCTTCCACTTCCTCTGCCGCCGGGGTGGTGGGCTCAGGCACAGTGACGACAATGATTTCCTCTTCATCTTTGCTGTCTGGTGCTGGCGGCTCTTCCGTTTTTTCAGGCTGTGGCTCCGGTTCTGGCATTACCTCTTCTGGCGTTTCTGGTGTGGCTGTTTCTTTTTGAATCTCAGCCTCCTCGATCACGCTTTCATGGCGGCTCGCCTCTTCGGACATCGCTTTCAGGACATCTTCCTTCATGATACGCCCATCGGGCCCGCTGCCCTCGCCAATGCTGTGGATATCAATCTTTTCGACCGCCGCCATTTTTTCTGCCAGCGGTGACGCACTGAACGCATGTGGTGCTTCTTCCGCCGCTGTTTCCTCAGCTTTGGCAGCATTTTCCAGAACATCCTCATCGTGAGCTTCACTGCTCAGTTCGGCTTCAAGGCTTCCCATTCCGGCCACCAGATCCTCGAGGGTCATATCAAGTGCTCCGGTCATTCCCGGGTTTGGCTCTGCGGTAAAGACTTCTTCCGCCTTTTCAGTCATCTGGGCGCTTTCCTCTGGAGCTTCTGATTCCTCAATCTTTTCTTCCTCTGGTTCTGTAAAAACCTTCTGCTGCGGCACTTCGGTTTTCGCCACTTTTTGCGACATGTTCAGCAATGCTTCAATATCCTCTACCTGGATACGTCCCTTAGGGCCACTGCCGGTTACATTTGACAGATCAATTTTATGCTCTGCCGCCAAACGTCTGGCAGACGGTGTGGCGCGAATGGTTCTGCCCGCGCTTGAAAAGCCTTCGCGTGTGGAGCTGCGCATGGCCTTCAGCGCTGCGCGGTCCTCATCCGTGAGGCGGCCCGGGCTCTGCATATTATTAAGCGGCGAAACTGCCTGATGTTCCGGCACCTGTTCTCCTGCCTGACCGATACAGCCGATGACTGTAAATACCGGCAGCTCCACGCCTGTTTCATAGTAGCGCTTCAAAAGCACTCCACTGTCCTCAGCCTCAACCTCGATATTGACCTTATCGGTCATGAGCTCAAACAGCGGTTCGCCTTTTTTGACGGTATCTCCTTCGTTTTTATACCATGTCATAATGGTTCCGGACTGCATGTCCATTCCTAGCTTTGGTAAAATAATATCTGCTGCCATATTTGTAATCCCTTTCTATTTAATCGTCGCATCCGACTACCTGATAAACGGCATCCATAAGGTCTTCTATCTGTGGTACCACGGCGGCTTCCAGATTACGGTTGTATGGAATGGGCACATCCAGCCCTCCGAGACGGATAATGGGCGCGTCCATATAGTCAAAGCAGTCACTCTCTGCAATCCGGGCGGCAATCTCCCCGCCAACGCCGCCAGTCTTGGCAGCCTCGTGGGCAATGATCAGTCGGCCGGTCTTTCTGACGGATTCCATAATGGGCCCCATGTCCATGGGATAAAGCGTCATCGGATTGATAACCTCTACCTCAATGCCCTCCTCAGCCAGCTTTTCTGCCGCCTCCATGGCCTTTACAAGCAGCGTACCCCAGGCCACGATGGTGGCGTCTGTTCCCTGACGCTCCACAAAGGTCTCACCGATGGGTACCAGATAATTGTCATCGATGGGTACCATGCCCTTCATTTTGTAAAGAAGCTTATGCTCAATAAAACAAACCGGGTTGTTATCCCGGATCGCCGCTTTTAAGAGCCCTTTTGCCTGAGCCGGTGTGGATGGCGTAACCACCTTAAGCCCTGGCACATGGCACATCCACGCCTCCAGCGTCTGGCAGTGCTGTGCCGCCGCTCCCGTACCGGAGCCCGATGGCAGGCGCACGACCATGGGCACCTGGGCCTCACCGCCGAACATATAACGAAGCTTGGCCGCCTGATTCACTAAGGAATCCATCCCAAAGGAGATAAAATCCATAAACATCATTTCACAAATGGGACGAAGCCCTGTCACAGCCGCTCCCGCCGCTGCTCCCACAATCACCGACTCGGAGATGGGCGTATCCATAACACGCTCCTCACCAAACTCGTCGATCATGCCAACAGAGACACCAAATCCTCCGCCGTAGACACCGATATCCTCTCCCATAAAAATCACATCGTTGTCGCGCCGCATTTCCTCTGACATGGCCAGGCGGATTGCTTCGCGATAAGTCATTTCCTGCATTTTCATAAAAAGCACCTCCTAAGCGTATACGTCTTCCAGAACTGCGGTGACTGGCGGTTCAGGACTGTTTTTGGCAAATTCTACAGCGTCCTCAATACTTTGGTGCGCCGCTTCTTTTATCTGGGCCATCTGATCTGGAAGCATGACTTTGTCTTCCTCCAGATAGCGCTCAAAGCGGGTGATGGGGTCTTTCTTCCGCCATGCTTCCACTTCCTCCTTGCTGCGGTAAACCTGAGCGTCACTTTTGGAGTGGCCATTGTAGCGGTAGGTTTTACTTTCGATGAGCACAGGGCCCTTGCCGGAATGGGCGTACTGACGAGCCTTACGGACAATTTTATAAACCTCAATTATGTCGTTCCCATCAATGGTAAGCCCCGGAATACCGTAGGACGCCGCACGGTCCGAAATGTTTTCGATATTCATATGCTTTTCGATGGGGGTTGACATACCGTATAAATTGTTTTCAACATAAAAAATGACCGGCAGCTTCCAGACCGACGCCAAATTCAGGGATTCATGAAAGTTCCCCTCATTGGTTGATCCGTCGCCTGCAAAGCAGAGCACAATTTTGCCGGTTTTTTTGTATTTCTGGGTCAAGGCCGCGCCGCAGGACAGCGGGTAACCACCGCCGACCACGCCGTTCGCCCCGATATTTCCGGATTTTAAATCCGCAATATGCATGGAACCGCCCTTACCCTTACAGTAGCCGGTTTCCTTGCCTAAAAATTCAGCCATCATCAGCCTGACGTCAAGGCCAAAACCAATGGCCTGGGAGTGGCCGCGGTGCGTCAGCGACACAAGGTCTCCCTCGTCCAGAGCCAGACAGGCCCCAACGGCAGAGCCTTCCTGTCCCATGGACAGGTGCGTTGTCCCATGGACCTGCCCCCTTGAAAACAGCCAGGCTACCTTTTCCTCAAAGAAGCGGGCTTGGTTCATTCTATAGTACATTTTTGTTAATAATTCTTTATCAAATTCCATCATCGATAATCCTCCAAATCTTCGTATCTTTGATGTTCTAAGGCTGGGCAAATGTCCTATTTACCCATTATTATTATTTATTATATAATATTATAGCTTTTTTTGGCTTAAAAGGAAAGTATTAATTCCCTTCTGAAAAAAGAATGAAGCAGAAACACCTCTCTGAATTCTTCAAATGTTTTTCAAGACCGCAAAAGCCAGTTGTTGCGGGCCTTTTTACATGATATACTGTTTTTATGATTATATTTAAAAGGAGAGGTTTATTATGAAATTAAGTACCTGCCCATCCTGTTTGAAAAGCCGTCTTTCCAGGCTTTTTTGCTGCATTTTTGCGGCATTGACATTGCTTGGCTGGCCCTTAGGGGTTTTGGCTGAGGAAGTTAACGCTGCGTCTGTGTCTTCCCCGTCTCTGATCATCGAAACACCTTCCGAAGCAGAAACCACCATTGCGCCCGGCAGGAATTTTTATGTTCTCGGCAGCATTGAAAACGGCAGCAGCCTACCCGATAACGCCGCCCTGACTGTTTCGCTGACAGATACAGAAGGCACGACTGTCAGAAAGGTCACTACCTCGATCAAATCAAACACAAGTCTCTATCTTCCCAGCAATCTGAATTATTACAGCCCGGTTACCAAGGAGGATATCAAAAACTCCGGCATGCCAGAGCTGATCAGCAAAGACCCTGTTAACGGGAGCGACTTTAACAACGCCTCCATCAAGTGCTACTATAATGATGATGCGTTCTATGCCATGATCGCAGGAGGCAATGATATTGACCAGATGAATTGGCGGGACGAGAATGGCCTCCCCTACCCAGAGCTTTTTGAAGGGGATTACACCATTACAGCTACGCTGGAGGCTCCGGATTCCACAATGCTTGCTCAGGCTCAAAAAACCATCACCATCGGCGTTTCTGAAAACAAGATTCTGGCGCGTTTTTCTCCCGATGAACACCTTGATTTTATAAAGGCCTGGGCTGGAGATAAGGGCTACCGCGTTTACAGCGACCCCTTTCCTGGCTACTGGTCGCAAAGTATTTTCTGTGAAATCCTGCCGGAATGGCGCGCAGCTGATGCGGCCGAGTACGCTGCTGGCAAGGTTCACTGTGTTTTATACAACCTGAAAAAATCAAGCTCCAGCTACAGCGTTGAGCTCGGCGCTCTTCAGGCCCAGGGCGTTATTGACAACCCTGACCGCATGGCCTTTTACTACTACAATATTGGAGAGCCTTCTCTCACCGTTGACGGCAGCACTGTTAAAGCTGAGCTGGAAGCGCTGCCAGCCGGACAAAAGGTTGCTTTTACCCGCGCTGAGGTAATCACAGGCGATACGGATGAAAACACTTACGATACAGCTGATACGGTCACTAAGACAGATCTTAACACCAGGGATGGCATTACATGCGGGGCTGCTGGCGAAACCCTCGCAATCTACGGCGTTACTGCACCCATTCAGCTGGCTTCTGAGGACATTATCGACAATGGTGACAATTCCTATACCTTAAACAACAAAATTACCAGGCTTCATTATGCCATCACCGGCGATGGCATTGATCTGGATGTCGATAAGCCTGTCGACACGTTAACACGGGCTTCCGGTCCTTCCGAGCTTGAGTTCAAGCATGATATTCCCATTGACGAGAGCATGTCCGGCAAAACACTTGGTGTTCATGTTACTGCCTATGACAGTCATAACAACGCTGTTTACAGCGCTGCCCTCGCTGTACCGGACGCGTCACAGACTGCCGAACCAGAAGCGCCGCAGCCGGTAACTCCCGTCAGTCCAGTCAATCCCAAAACCAGTGCGGATAACGCCACCTCACCGGTTCTGCCCTTTACCCTGCTGACGGCATTTCTCACAGGAACAGCAGCTTTTGCGCGTAAACGCGCCTGCTAAGCTAAAGTCTGCTTTCAGCTGCCCAGGGTATAATATGGACAGTTTTATAAAGGAGGTCTGTCTATGTGCGGACGCTATACCCTATTCTCACATAAAACCGATCCGGAGGCCCAGAGACTCTGGCAGGCTCTGACAAATACAGCGCCCGCTGTTCATGTGCCAAAGGGTGACATCGCACCCTCAGAATACGCGCCGATTTATGTGGCCGGAGATAAAAACGGCAGGACCGCAACAGTTATGAAATGGGGTTATCCTAATCCCCGCCGAAAAACGCTGATCATCAACGCCCGTTCCGAAACCCTTCTTCAAAAAGAGACCTTCCGGGAGGATTTTTTAAACCGGCGCTGCCTGGTTCCCGCCGAGGGCTTTTATGAATGGACACCCGAGAAAAAGCTTTTTGTCTTTGAGGGCAGCGATTCTTCCCTCATTTATCTGGCAGGTATCTACCGGAAGGCAGGGGACAGACGTGAATTTGTCATTCTGACTCGGGAGCCGGTCAGTCTGGTAGCTGAGATCCACAACCGGATGCCGGTCATCATCCCAGAAGATCAGGCAGAGGCCTGGCTTTACGACACTAACGCCGCCCTTGAGCTGATCCGTGCAGCGCCGCCAGAGCTGGTCCGGCGTTGTGTAAAATAGGCGAAGCTCTATAGATTTACTATTTGCCACATCGCTTAATAGTTTCCTTTTTCGGTTTAAGGGTATATAACCTTTAAACAAAACAATAAGGAGCTGATTAAATTGGCCAAAAAAGTTACAATTATAGGTGCCGGAACAGCCGGACTCGCAGCGGGTATCCGCCTCTTAAAAAACGGCTACGAGGTCGATATCTGTGAACGTCTGCCGCAGGCTGGCGGTAAAATGAATCAGATCAAGGACCAGGGCTTTACCTTTGACGTGGGGCCGACCATTGTCATGATGCCCGATATTTACAGAGAAATATTTGAATACGCCGGAAAAAACCCCGAGGATTACATTCCCATGAAGCGGCTGGACCCCATGTATGTCCTCACCTTTCCAGACGGTGAACAACAACGGGTATCCTCCGAGCTGACCGAGCTGACCAGTATGCTGGAGGCCATCAGTCCCGAGGATACCCTTGGCTATTTTAACTATCTGGCCGATGTGTACAAGCGCTATCTGGTGGCCAAGGATGAGTTTATTGACAAATCCTTCCGGGACCGCGGTGATTTTTACAATCTCAAATCTCTGGCCAACGCCATGAAGCTCAAAACCTTTGACGACGCCTACACCTCCATTTCCAAATTTGTAAAAAATGAAAACCTGCGGAAGGCGCTGGCCTTCCAGACTCTTTACATTGGTATTTCGCCTTACCAGGGCCCCTCGATCTACACCATTATCCCCATGATCGAGCTGCTCTACGGCGTGTGGTACATGCCTGGCGGCATGTATACCATGGCTGACGGCATGGTGCGGCTTTTTAAGGAGCTTGGCGGCACCCTGCGTCTGGACACCCCGGTCGACTGTATTGATATCGAAAATGGCCGGGCTGTGGGCGTCCACATTGGTGATACTGTGGAATCCCCGGACTACATCGTCTGCAGCGCGGATTTTCCCTATGCCATGAAATCTCTGATTCGTAACAAGGAGGCAAAGGGTAAATATACAGACGATAAGATCGACGAGCTGGAATACTCCTGCTCCTGTTTTCTCCTCTACCTGGGTCTGGATAAAAAGCTGCCAAACCTGTCTGTGCATAATATCCGGTTCGGCGGCGATTTTGACCAGAATGTCCGGGAAATTTTTGAGACCTATACCCTGCCAGAGGACCCTTCCATCTACCTGTATGTGCCCTCAAAAATTGACGGGTCCATGGCTCCGGAGGGATGCGAGGCCCTTTACGTGCTGGTACCTGTATCCGAACTGTCCAAGGGCGATATTTTGTGGGACAACCGGACCGTCAAGAATTACCGCAGCAAGGTTCTGGAGAAGCTGTCTGCCATCCCGGGGCTTGAGGATATTCAAAGCCACATCATCTTTGAAAAAAGCCTGACCCCTCTGGATTTTCAGGACACCTTTCACGCCTATAACGGCGCGACCTTTGGGCTGAAACCAACACTGTTCCAGAGTAATTATTTCCGCCCGCACAACAAGGCTGATCACTGTGAGGGTCTTTATTTCTGTGGCAGCAGTGTGCATCCCGGCGCCGGAGTGCCCATTGTCCTCACCTCAGCCAAGCTGGCGGTGGATGAGCTTTTAAAGGATGACGGACTGCTATGAGTACCTCCCTCGAACGGGATTACGCCTTCTGTGAGGACGTGATCAGAAAAAATTCCAAGAGCTTTTACCGGGCTTTTTCGGCGCTGCCCCGTCAAAAGGCTCTGTCCATTTTTGCCATTTATGCATTTTGCCGAAGGGCTGATGATCTGGCCGATATACAGCGGGACCGCCGCAGACTTGAGACTTTTCAGGAAACCTTCGAGTCTTTCAAGGCCGGTATCACCCCAGATGATCCTATGTGGCGGGCCCTCCGTCACACGGTAGAACACTACAATATCGGGTTAGCCCCCTTTGACGACATGCTCACCGGCCAGCGTATGGATCTAAGCTTTGAGCAGCCTGCCACCCAGACTGCCCTTGAGGATTACTGCTATTACGTGGCCGGCAGTGTAGGGCTCATGATCCTGCCTGTACTCTCAAAGCATCACCGCCTTTTAGAGCAAAATGCAGTGGATCTTGGCAAGGCCATGCAGCTGACCAACATCCTCCGGGATGTGGGTGAGGATCTGGTAAACAGACGGATCTATATTCCCCGGGAAATCCAGCTACTTTATGGCTACTCAGACGACGAGCTGCGCCGCCAGACCGTTAACTACACTTTTAAGCAGCTCTGGGAATATGAGGCCCGCCGGTCTGAATTTCTTTATAAAAAAGCGCTGATGGGACTTCCCCTGTTTGACGCAGACAGCCGCCTGCCTGTACTCCTGGCTGCTGTCCTTTACCGGCAGATTCTGACCGCTGTCCGGGACAACCATTACGACTGCTTCAGCAAACGGGCTGTGGTGCCAAAGGCACGGCAGCTTTTACTCTACCGCCAGAGCAGCGAGGCTGTCCGAAATTTGAGAGGTAATCCTTTATGATTGACACTAACCTTCTCGGGATCATCTTATCCTTTATTTATGTTTTTATAGTATTGGGCCTGTCCACACTGCTGCAAAAGCGCGGCCTGTCCGCCGAAGGCTCCCGTAA
This sequence comes from Eubacterium maltosivorans, assembly GCF_002441855.2. Taxonomy (NCBI): domain Bacteria; kingdom Bacillati; phylum Bacillota; class Clostridia; order Eubacteriales; family Eubacteriaceae; genus Eubacterium; species Eubacterium maltosivorans. Next base: position 1,786,175 of record NZ_CP029487.1, read on the forward strand.
GCTTGTGCACATCGGGGTTTCCAACTGGTGGCTCATTGCCATGTTCTGCTTTAATAACGTGGTGTGGGCGTCGGTGGCGCCGGCAGCCTTTATTGTGCTCAACGCCATCTCCTACCGAAAGGACCTGTTCAGCGCTATGGAACGCCACGAGGGTAGTGGCGACCTGGGTACGGTCTATTACCCCATCTCCCTGCTGATTTTGACCATTCTGTGCTTTGGCGGCTACAGTCTACCCTACGCCGGAGCCCTCGGCGTCTTTGTCATGGGATATGGAGATGGTCTGGCCGCGGTGGTGGGAAAGCGTTTTGGCAAAATGAAGTACCATATTTTCGGCAACACCAAAAGCTACGTGGGCAGTCTGACCATGCTGGCGGTTTCCTTTCTGGTCTGCGCTGTGATCCTCTGGGCAGCGACTCCGGTTTTTCTGGGAACCATCCTGCTTCAGGCTCTGATTCTCGCGGTTTTTGCCACGGTAGTGGAGGCAGTCTCCCCCTTTGGGCTTGATAACCTGACGGTTCCCCTGCTCACCTTTTTTCTATACCAGCTGTTTTTTTAAGGAGTAATCAATGAAAGCTTTACTACTCGGCGCTCTCCTGAGCGCCCTCATCGGTTTTGCCGCCTATAAAAAAAGGGCCTTAAGCACCAGCGGCTTCATGGCGGCAGTGGTGCTCGGCACAGTTATTTACCTCTGCGGCGGCCTCTTATTCTGGCTGACTATGATCGCCTTTTTTATTTCTTCCAGCCTGCTGACCTTTATCAAATCCAGCAAAAAAGAGGCGGCCCAGCAGCTCAATGAAAAGGGCGGCCAGCGCGACGCTGTACAGGTATTTGCCAACGGCGCCCCGGGTATGGCAGCGGCGATCCTTTTCTGGTTCTATCAGAATCCTGTTTTCCTTATCATTTTCGCCGCCTCCTTTGCCGCCTCCAACGCAGATACCTGGGCCTCGGAGATCGGCGTTTTAAATCGGAAGCCGCCGGTTTCCATCATTGGCTTTAAACCCATGGAGGCCGGCACCTCGGGCGCAGTGAGCCCACTGGGCATGGCGGCAGCTCTTGCTGGGGCGCTGTTTATCGCTCTGGTTTTCTGCCTGGCTGGCGGTCTGGTCTGGAAGCTTCCGGTTCTCCGCCTTTCATGGGTGCTCATCATCACAATCAGCGGTTTTCTGGGCTGTCTGACCGACAGTGTCCTGGGTGCTGTGGTCCAGGCTCAGTACCGCTGTATCAGCTGTGGACGTCTGACCGAAAAAACCGAGCATCACGGCGAGGCAGCGGTGCTGGTCAAGGGCTTTAAAATCATGAACAATGATGTCGTCAATTTCCTGAGTGGCATGGCTGCCGGACTCCTTGGCAGCATCTTCTTTAATCTTTTATAAAAAGACACATACAAAAAGACCATTTTCCCGCTGGAAAATGGTCTTTTTTAATGCTCGCCAGAAAAAAGATCGATGAGCGACTCCGCGATGATCAGGTCTTCAGGCGTTGTTATCTTAATATTATTGTAGTGTCCCCGGACAATTTTCACCGGCACACACATTCGCTCAACTAAAAAGGCATCGTCGGTGCCCTCCACCTCCTCCTGGATAGCCTTCTCGTGGGCGTCCAAAAGCAGATCATAGGTAAAAGTCTGAGGCGTCTGAATCTCAAAAAGAAAGTCCCGGTTGGGCGTGTACTCCACAAAGCCGTCCTTCTCAACCACCTTGATGGTGTTTTTGGCTGGCACTGCCACAATGGTGGCCTTATGCTGGATGGTCTCATAGATGCTCTGAACAATGATATCTTCCTTAATCAGGGGTCTTGCACCATCATGGACCAGTACAATATCGGTCTGAGGGCTTACTTTTTTCAGGCCTTCATAAACGGACTTCTGACGGGTCGATCCGCCCTCCACCAGCTTGATCTTAGAATAATTGTGAGGGGCTAAAACCTGCTGTCGGCAGATTTTAAACTCATTTTTATTGATAACCAGAATGATCTCATCAATGAGAGAGCAGCGCTCAAAAACATCCAGCGTATAGGACAGAATCGGTTTTCCCCTCAGGGTCAGGTACTGCTTGTTGATGGGCGCATTCATTCGCGTCCCCTGACCGGCAGCGGGGATAATGACACTGGTTTTTATTTTTTCCATGCTTTCACCATCCCAATTCCTTAAGGCCGTTAATGATTGCTGCTTCCTCTGTCTCAATGGTAATGAGACGTTCATCCGGTTTTTCGGTCTGATCAAGCGCAAAGGTTATTTTAGATGCGAAGGGATAATCACCGGCCACCTGAGGCCATTCAATGATCAGACTGCACCCCTCGTCCAAATAGTCCTCAAAACCCATTTCATAGAGCTCCTCAGGGTCGCCAAGGCGGTACAGGTCAAAATGATAGACCTTTTTATCTCCATCCTCATAGGCGTTGACCAGGGTATAAGTCGGACTGCTGACATCATCAAAGATGCCCATCCCCTCAACAATTCCCTTGGTGACAGCTGTTTTGCCGGCTCCCATACCTCCTGTCAGCAGAATCGTACGAGGGCCGCCTAACAGACTGCCGAAATCTGCTCCCAGCTGCCTTGTGGCTTCGGGAGATTCCGTTTTTATCGTGATTTTCATGAACATTCCTAACTATCCGATTTTTTCTGATCGTCTTCGTCATCGACAATCTCGTACTCAACCTCGACCACGTTGTCGTCCTGGCCCGCACCTGCACTGCCGCCCTTATCCTTGATCACTGCGGATAAGAGCACATAGAGCAGAATGCTGACCAAACCGGAGATAAAGTTGAGTACAAACGGCAGTACGGGCAGAATAAACAACACCCGGAATATCCAGGGCGAAACGCCCAGATATTCCCCGATCCCCTGGCAGACGCCAGAGATAATTCCGTTTTGCTTGTCTCTGAGCAGACGTTTTTTTCGATTACTCATAAAATTGTATTATCCTTGTATATAACCGCTCATGAAGCGCTGAAGGCGATCCATGGTTTCTTCAAGCTGTGTGGGCGCCGGCAGAAAGACCACTCTGAAATGGTCGGGCTCTGCCCAGTTAAAGCCTGTGCCCTGTACCAGCAGCACGCGTTCACGCTTCAGGAAATCCAGAGCAAACTGAACATCATCCGTAATGTTAAAGCGTTTGATGTCAACCTTCGGGAAGCAGTACAGCGCACCGTCGGGCTTAACGCAGCTGATGCCTGGAATCTCATTGAGCCGTTTATAGACAATATTGCGCTGCTCGTAAAGACGTCCGCCCGGCCGCACCAGGTCGTCGATGCTCTGGTATCCGCCGAGGGAGGTCTGGATAGCGTATTGGGCCGGTACGTTTGCGCACAGACGCATGGTGGCCAGCAGATTGATGCCCTCGATATAATCTCTGGCCATCTCTCTGTTTCCGGAAAAAACCATCCATCCGACTCTGAAGCCCGGAACACGATGGGATTTTGACAGCCCATTGAGCGTAACCACCAAGGTTTCATTGGTCAGCGTCCCCATGGGTACATGCTCGATTTCGTCGTAAATAATCTGGTCATAGATCTCATCGGCAAAAATGATCAGCTCATTTTCAACCGCGATCTTTACAATTCCCTCCAGAATTTCTTTTGGGTAAACCGCCCCGGTGGGGTTATTGGGGTTGATGACGACAATTCCTTTGGTGTTGGGGGTGATCTTTTTTCGGATATCCTCAAGATCTGGATACCAGTTGGATTCCTCGTCACAGATATAATGAACAGCCTTCCCGCCTGCCAGGGTAGCGCAGGCGGTCCAGAGCGGGTAATCCGGCGCCGGGATCAGGATCTCATCGCCGTCATCTACCAATGCCTGCATACAGAAGGAGACCAGCTCACTGGAGCCGTTTCCGATATACACATCCTCCTCGTTCAGATCCATAAGCCCCTTGGTCTGATAATACTGAACGATGGCCTTGCGCGCTGGGAAAATCCCCTTCGAATGACAGTAGGCCTCAGAGCTTCTGAGATTATAGCGGATATCGCGGATAACCTCGTCCGGAGCGTTCAGGTTAAAGGTCGGCGGGTTGCCGGTATTGAGCATGATAATGTCAATCCCCTCCGCCGTCATCCTGTCGGCTTCCTCAACGACCGGCCCCCGGATATCGTAACAGACATTATCCAGCTTTTTGGATTTTTTAAAAGTTCTCATTAATCCTCACCTTCATTTTGGTCAAACATCCTTTCGATGATCTGACGGTACCCCTTTCCATGCTTCAGGCAGCGGTTGACACGGCTGATGGTCGCAGAACTCGCTCCAGTCTGATTTTCCACATCGATAAAGGTTTTTCCTTCATATAACAAAAGGGCGATCTGAAAACGGTTGGCCATGTCGTCAACCTCTTTTATGGTACAGATATCCTCTAACAGCTCAAAGCATTCTTCTTCCGATTCGATTGATAAAATGGCCTGGGCCAGCATTTTGCGTTTATCATTTGTATCCATGGTTTTACCTCTGTTTTCTTAAATTAAAATCATTATCTTTGATAACACTTAAAATTATCTTATACTCCATTAAAGTGTATGGGATTATTATATCATGCTGAACAGCTAAAGCAAAGAAATATCAAAAATTCACCTCTGTCGGGATGTTTTTCACAAAGACAAGCTCTCTGTCAGACGAAAGCGCTTCATCCAGCTGGTAACCGTCCTCATCGAAGGCCCTGAGTGTCTCAGGCTCCGCTGCTCGATTTCGGATCATCCAGCCTGCCATCAGGCCTCTGGCCTGCTTAGACTGTGTGGAATGGGTTTTTGGCTCGCCGTTTTTCATGACCTTAAAGGTGCAGGTGATCATCTCTCTCGGGGACTTCAGGTGTTTTTCAACCGCTTTGCCGTACTCGCCGGAGGCCAGATTCACAACAGGCAGATCACCGTCCTTTGTAATCTCCCGGTAGAGCAGATCACCCCAGAAAGCATACAGCGACTGTTCTTTTAAAATTTTGTTTTTCATTTCCAGCCGGTAGGGATAAACGCTGTCCAAAGGCTTCAATACGCCGTAAAGCGCATCGAGAATCCGCAGATGCGCATTTGCGTACTGCCAGTCTCCCGGCGTAAAGGTCTCAGCCGCCAGGGCTTTATACTGCTGCCCATCGTAGGCCAGCAGCGCCGGTGTGCCGTCTGTATCGAACCTAAAGGCCGCGCAGCGTTCCCTGTTGAGGGCAGCCAGCTGATCACTCAGCCGCATCGCCGCCTTAAAATCATCCTCTGTCATGGCTTTAAGAACATCTGCCAGCTCTGCCGTTTTTGTTTCAAACACTGGCAGACTGGTTACCGCGCCTGGCAGCTCAAAGGTTCTGAGATTCTTTGCAGGCGATAAAATCATCTTCATCCGTACACACCCTCTTTCATTTTTATATTTCTATATAGTATACACTAAAAAAAGCCCTCTTACGAGAGCGGATTGATAAATTTTCAAGCTTTATTAAGATACTTTTTCGGCAATATTTTCGCGGCCAGCCAGCCGATCCAGACAGAAACCTGCCATGGCGGCCAAAATCTGTTGAAACAGCGTCCCGATCATAACTGGAAACATGACCTCTGGCGGAAAATACTGCCCGGCGATCACTGCCCCTGCGCTGATGTTGCGCATGCCGCTGTTAAAAGTCATGGAGACCCGGCCGTCGCCCTTCTCCCTGAAAATTTTGGAGGCCAGGAACCCCCAGATAAAGCCGCTGACAGCCAGCAGAAAGATAACAAGGGTTACCAGCAGCAAAGTGGGCGTCATCTGGCTGAAAAAGGGGGCGACCTTGGTGGAATTGATGATAACGACCAGAATAAGCCCTATTTTACTGAGCGGCGCAAGCTTCGGCGACAGTGTATGTTTGACCCGCCCCCTGGTGGCATGGTTAAGCGTCATGGCAAGCAGCGCCGGAACAGCGATCATTAACACCAGGTCCTTCATCATACCGGCAACCGAGATCTCAACCGCAGAGCCCATGAGCACATGCAGGCTGAAGGGTACCAGAAAAGGCGCTGCCAGCGTGTCGATGAGAATGATCGACAGCGTCAGAGCCGAGTTGCCGTGATAAATATTGACCCAGACCAGACTCACGATGCCTGTGGGCACGATAAACTCCAGCACGATTCCAGTGACCAGCAGCGGATCGTCAAAAATCAGGCTGCCCACCAGAAAGGCTGTGAGCGGCACCACAATGTGCAGGATCAGCATAACCACAATCAGCGGGACAGGGTGCATGGCAATCTTCTTCATATCCCGAAACCCTGAGCCAAGGCTGCCCGCAAAGGTCATAAAGGCAAAAAGCCAGGGTACCAGCGGCGCAAACCTTCCCAGCCACGCCGAAAAAACCACCCCGATGATCAGGCACAACGGTGTGACCAGGGGCATCCACTTTTCGATAAAAGTATTAAAACGGCTTAAATACTGCATTTTTTCTCTCTTTTCAATTCTAAATTTACAAACCTTTTAAACCATTATACCATTCCCCTCACGGCTGTATACAAGACTTTTCCATGAGAACGTAAACAGATTTTTATTTCCTTTATAGGAAAACCGCTTTGCCTATGCTATAATAAACACAATCGCAAAAATTAAGAAGGAGAAAGCCATGAAATTATATAATACCCTTACCCAAAAAAAGGAAGAGTTTGTTCCCATTGAAGAAGGCAAGGTACGGATGTACTCCTGCGGGCCGACTGTTTATAATTATTTTCATATCGGCAATGCCCGTCCCTTCATCGTTTTTGATGTGCTCAGACGTTTTTTAGAATATATCGGCTACGATGTCAAGTTTGTCCAGAACTTTACCGATGTGGACGACAAGATCATCAACCGCAGCATCGAGGAAGGCATTACCGCCGCCGAGGTCGCTGACAAGTACATTGCAGAATACTTTAAGGATGCCGACGCTCTGGGCATCCGCCGGGCCGACGTACACCCCCGGGTAAGCGATCATATGCCAGAGATCATCGAAATGATTAAAGCGCTTGAGGAGCGCGGACTGGCCTACAATGTAGACGGCAATGTCTACTATCAGGTCGATCATTTTCACGACTATGGAAAACTCTCCAAACAATCCATTGACGACCTGAAATCTGGCGCGCGTATCGACGTGAACGATGAAAAACGCAGTCCTTTGGACTTTGCCCTGTGGAAAAAGAAAAAGGACGGAGAGCCCTACTGGGAAAGCCCCTGGGGACAGGGACGCCCGGGCTGGCACATCGAATGCTCGGCAATGTCCCGCAAGCATCTGGGTGAAAGCATTGACATTCACGGCGGCGGCCAGGACCTGATCTTCCCCCACCACGAGAATGAGATTGCCCAGTCCGAGGGCTCCTGCGGCTGTAAGTTTGCCAACTACTGGGTTCATAACGGCTATATCAACATCAACAATGAAAAAATGTCCAAGTCCAAGGGCAATTTTTTTACCGTGCGTGACATCGCCAAGCACTATGATCTGGAGGTCGTCCGCATGTTCATGCTCATGGCCCACTACAGAAGCCCTGTCAATTTTTCCGACGAGCTGCTGGGACAGGCCCAGAATGCGCTGGAACGGCTTTACAATGCCAAGTATCAGATGGAATATCTGCTTGAAAATAACAAGACAGAAGCTGCCGCAGAAGAAGAAAAAACATGGATGGACAGCCTGGCCCAATACAAAAAGGGCTTCATCGACGCCATGGACGACGACCTGAACACTGCCGACGCCATTGCCGCTATCTTTGAGCTGGTGCGCGACGCCAACTCCCACCTGAGCGAGTCCTCCTCCCGGGAAGCGGTAAAAGCCGCGCTGAACCTTTTTGAGGAACTGACCGGCGTCATCGGGCTGGCCGCCAAGGAAAAGGAAACAAACCTGGAATCCGAGGTTGAAGCCCTCATCGCTCAGCGTCAGGAAGCCCGTAAAAACAAAAACTTTGCCTTGGCCGATGAAATCCGCGACGCGCTGCTGGCCAAAGGCATTATTCTTGAGGACACGCGCGAAGGAGTCAAATGGAAGAAAGCGTAAAACAACGTCTGCTCAAAAAATACACCGTCTCTGAGGCAAGAGCCCTCAATCCGCTGACCCTTGCCTATATCGGCGACGGCGTTTATTCCGAATATATCCGTCGTTTTCTGGTATCCGGCGGCCTCTCCAATGTCAACCACCTGACAAAGGAATCCATAAAATATGTTAAGGCCGACGGACAATCAAAAATGGTTCTGGCCCTCATGGACTCCCTGACAGATGAGGAACAGTCCATTGTAAGGCGCGGCCGCAACACCCGCTCCCAAGTGCCCAAGCATGCCAGAACCATCGACTACCGCTACGCTACCGGTCTCGAGGCCCTTGTCGGCTATCTGGAGCTGACCGGCCAGAAAGAACGGCTCGAGGAGCTGATGGTACGCGGCATTGATCTGCTGTCCGAATAAAATAAAGCCCTGCTTATTGATTAAAGCAGGGCTTTTTTACTGTTTGTCGTTGACGTTTGCGCGCCAGTTTTCCAATACCTCATGGGCCTCCTGAACGGCTTCCCGAATGTTTTCCACTGTAGCGTTGACACGCGTTTCTCCCAGGGCAGACGTATGAATGCCTTCAACCAGTGGGTGATAGCAGTCAAAGATGTAGGTCCCGAAATACTTCTTTTTATGAAAAGTATCATACTCTGTGCGCACAAATTGCTTTAGCTCCTTAAAAGCAGCCCGTACGACCATTTTGTCTTCGCCAGCCTGGATCAGCGTTTCAACAGAGGCTATTTTTTCTTCAACAATACGTGCATTTTTCTCGACGTATTCTTTTTGATTAGTAATCCCATCCATCACTGTTACCTCCCATGTATTTTGTATATTTTATCATAAAAATAATTAATTAGATAGATGAAATCTATCATTTCTTCTATTTTTTTTCATTTTTTCCTGTAAATTTTATTTTTAATTGCAAGTTACCATATTTTATGATTATTTTTTGGAGAGCAACACAAAAACCGCCTGCTATGATGGCAGACGGTTGGCTTATGGACAGGTCTGATATTCTGTTTTTACAGGTCTTAAATGGTATTCTTCATGACAGAAGGCTCTGGTGTATCTTTATCGCTTTTCTCTTTTTCGTCGGCGCCTGTTTCCGGCTTGGCTTCAGCTTCTTCAACAGCTGCCGGCTCATTGATACTTTCAGAGCTGTCATCTTCCGGTGCAGCTTCATCTACAATGGTTTCTGTCACAGTGGTTTCCATCACTGTATTAAGGGCAGCCTCCGGGATTGCCTCCGCTGCGTTCTCATCAGTCTGGGTATCATCCACACCTGCTTTTGCCTTTCGGGGGCCTGTTGTCATTTCCACCAGATATCCCATACCACCCAGGGCAGCTGCATAGAAAATATACGGCCCGCAGTTAGTAACAAAATAAACAATGATATCCGTCAGGCTCTCAGATACTGTAATGTACTGGGTGCTGATCAAATTTGAAATATAGAGGGCCGTATTGATCAGGGAAAAAATTGCATAAATACCAAAAAGCACAGCGACAATGTAAAGGGCCAGGCTGGCTTTATTCTTCTTTTTAACTTCTGTTTTCATGTTAGCTCCTTTGTAAATTGATAATTAACAGGATACCAAAACAATCTGATGGCTTTCTGACAGCTTTGTGACCGTTTGGTGAAGTTTTTCCCTCCTACACCTTGATCATAATAATATTGCATTTCACTGCTCAATTCATAGCATTTTGCGGCTATAAATGGTAGAATATGTATTATACACTAAAGATAAAGGATGAATACCTTGAAAGATACACAAGAGCTCTATCAAATTGTCTATGAACATTACGCCGATAAAATCCGCTTTGGTTTTTACCGGGAAGGGGACTCCCTTCCAACCATTGAAAAAATAAGTGGGCAGTTTAATATTTCCATCAATACGGCGCGCCAGGCCCTCGTTAATCTTAAGCGTGACGGCTATGTCCGCCTGACACGGGGAAGGCCGGCCATTGTCACCGTCTCCTACAGCGAGGAGCAATGCCGCAAGCGTTACATTGAGCACTTCACCGCCCGACATGACGCCCTGGAGGAGCTTCGTGCCTTTCTGCCCGAACTTTTCTCCAAGACCCTTCTCCATGCTTTTTATTTTATGAAGCCAAAGGACTCTGAAAAGCTGATGGATTTGCTTCTGCAGACCCGTCTTGAGGACAGCCTGCCCTTCTTTAACCCTCTGCGTTTTGCTCTCTCCAGTCTCGGAAATCCTCTGCTGGAAAGCATGCATCTGAATGTCTCCATGTTTACCTACCTTTCCCAGAAGAACATGAGCGCCATTGGACTTCCCTATGACCTGAGCATCTTCGCTGCCCTTCTGAGCGATTTCAACCAGCTGTCACATTTCAAGGCCAGCGGAGATGACGCAGGCATGTGCCGGGTCATCACTAAAATCTGCGCATTCATATCTGAACAGATTGGCCGGCTGAACAGGGAGGTAACCGACCAGTTTGGCGAAAATCCTGAGCAGATTCCCTTTGTATGGCGCATACAGGTCGGCAGACCGCAGGTATACTATAACGTGGCGGTTCGTATAATTGCCGAAGTTAGAAAGGGCAACTATAAACACGAAGAATTTCTGCCGACCCCAGCTGTTCTTGCCGAAAAATACGGTGTTTCCATGATCAGCATCCGCAGAACCATCACACTCCTGAACAGTGTCGGCCTGACTGAAACCATCAACGGACGCGGCACACGGATAAGCCTTTATCGCAAGCCTCTGGAGGGTCTGGACCTGTCCAACCCCGGAACTCGAAAGAGCCTGCTTTTCTACCTCATGGGTCTTCAGCTGATTACCATCAGCGTCCGCACGATCGCCCGGGAAAGCTTTGACGAGATCACCCAGGAAAGAATCGATGAGATCACCCGTCTCTATGAGCAGGAAAAACAGAGCGGGCAATACCTCTTTACCCACGGACAAATATTAAAAACGGTGTTCTATTCCCATAAAAACTCAGAAATCCGGGCGATTTTCAGCCCCCTGATCCATATCATGTCCTGGGGGATTCCGCTGAGTTACTTTGGCGATTCCGATATGGCTGTTAAGGGTGAGGAGCTTGATCTTCTGATCGGCCTGCTGCTGTCCGGCGACCGCGAGGGCTTCGCACGCCAGCTGGAAAAAAACAGCTTGAATATTTTTATCCGTGAACGCCAGAAGCTCCTGGCCGCTGGTCTGTCCGACGTCGAAAACATTCAAGTGCCGGCTCCGGCAGTTTTAGAGCTGGCGGACTCCCGTATTCATTTTAATTCGCACTAAAAAACGCAGGGAAAACCATCAGTTTTCCCTGCGTTTTAATTTTTATCAACGGTAAGGTCGGGACCGCGGGCCAGAGCACCATTTGGGGAGTGCTGCTTCCTACAAGAGCCATTCGCTTTCGAAAATCTAACAACATGATAGGTGGAGAAAGGTAGGTTCACAGCAGTGCCTGGCCGTCACAATCCCTCCTTACTTTCCAATAAAAAGAAATCATCTGCCTTGGATATACATCTGTCGGATGCTTTATCATCGCCTTATTATAATCCAAAGTTGAGAACAGCGCAAGCTTAATTTATGTTTTAATAATGTCACTTCAGCATTATCCACAGGTAAATTTTTGCATCTCTGTATTTCCTCAAATGCTACTTTCTATATTTTGTTAAATTCTAAAAAGATTCGTGTTAAAATCTCAATATCTTGTATCTGTCCACACTATCCACAGCTTATTCACAACACCAGTGGATAGCTGTGAATATGTGTATACTTAGCTCCAAAAAGAAGTTTTTCCCTCCTGGTCAAAGCGTTTGACCATGGCGCTCAGCTTTTCCGCACTTTTGGGGAACAGGCCTCCGCGGTTGCCCGCATAGTTCCTCACTGCGTTGCCAGAACGGGTACCCGCACAGATCTTGAACAGGTCGGTAAGGACAGACTCCACAGCAGAGCCGCCGCCCTGAATACGCGGCAGAATCTTCTGCAGAATGGCATGGTCCAGCCCATCCTCCTGGCTCATAAGGCCATACTCAGCATTGTAGAGCAGGTAGAAACAGATTTCGTCACGTACCCGGTAGCCGATCTGGGCGTTGGCCTTCATAAGAATACCGTTCATGGCCTCAAGCAGCGTGACAACCTCCTGGATCATATCGCGCTGACGTGTGCAATTGGCCAAAACCAAAACATCACTTTTTAAAAATTTGTTGCCCAGATGAATAGGCTCCGGCATGGTGCGCGGCGGGTTTTGCAGATGCAGGCTCACCTGTCCGATCTCGATGAGGCTCGCCCGGTCCAGCACCTTGCGGCTCAGCGCAAAGGCAGTTTCCTCGCTGCTGACAGTGCCGATGATATAGAGGTTTTCCGGCAGGTAAAGCTCGCCGTAGCGTTCTCTTGCCAGCTCGTCACGGCCAAAGGCCTCGTCTCCCAGCAGGGGGTCGGTCACGGTACGGCCTTCCCGGTCCCGCCGGGTTTCCATGACCGATAAAATCTCACTGAAATAGTATTCGACCCGGGCCAGATTCATCTCATCCAGACAGAGGAAGTAAGGCTTTCTGGGATTATCCACCGCTTCTCTTATGAAGTCATTGAGCGCGCCAGGCACAAAACGCCCGGAAGAATCCAGATAGCCGAGCAGACCTCTGGAGTCCTTCCAGTCTGGGCGGACTGGCACCTGCTTATAGCGGCCGTTTTCTGTGTTGGCTCCCATGGCCTCGGCAAACAGACGGGCCAGACTCGACTTTCCAATCCCCGCAATGCCAGTCAGAATCACAAAGGGCTTGGCTTTCAGGCAGAGATAGAGGTTTTCCACAATACCCGGCGTGCAGGTAAAGCCGTGAGCGGTGATATAAGTGCCCACCTGACGCAGAGTGCCGGGGATATCCACCGGCTCTTCCACCAGGTTTTCGACCCGCTCCAGGATACGTTCCACTGCGTTAACCTCCTCGGTCTCAGCTGAGGATTCCTCCATGACACGCTTGGTTTCCAGGTAAGCCGCCTCGCTGATACTGCGGACTGCCTTTTTGGGGGCTTCATTGGGGGCTTCAGGCCTTTCCGGCTCCGCTGAAGCGGCAGGCTCAGGCTGAACAGGCTCAGGCGCAGGCGCCACAGCCTCTGGCTGGGTTTCGTCTACAGGCTCTGCGGTTTCATCCACCGGCTCCCATTCAATGATTTCAGGCTCGCTGCTATCCTCAGGCGTAATGGTCTCGGCCACCGCCATTTCCTGAACCTCTGGTTCTGCTTCAGTGGCAGGTTGAACGGCAGGCTCCTGGTCCTCAACGCTTTCCGCTTCGGGCATTTCAGGGGTTTCAAGTTCCTCTGGTTCTTCCTCCTCGGGGTAGAGGTTCAAAATACAGCGTTCGTAATAATCGTTGTAGACTTCCAGCATTTCCTGAAGGTCCTTCTCCAGCTGTGCGTCGCCCGGCACCATGCGGTCATATTCCCTGTAAAAGACCACGCCTTCGCGAAAGCGGTCGTCGTACAGATCCACATCCTTGCTGCCAGTGTCGAAACCTCTGGGGTCTACCCTTCTCTGAATTTCCGCTGCCAGTGGGCGCAGAGCAGCGGCCACAACAGGCTTCACATCCTCCTGGCCGGTTTTCAGCGCTTCTTCCTCAATTTCCTTAAAGCCGTGGAACAGCGTCAGATACAGCTTCTGGGTATCCTTGTTGAGCAGATACTGCACAAAGACGCCGGTATTCGGCACTCTGGTGATATTGCGGTCAAGCACTGCCACCCAGGGGGTCTCGGTCCATTCCTCTACCCCTGCAAACCCGGTGACCTTATAGCGGTCGCCGTCCACAAATTTCAGGGCCTCAATGCAGCCGGGAATGCCGTCGGTCAGGATATCTTTAAAGGAATAGCGGAAATCTCTGGTAAAATAATGACCGTACTCGTCGATGAGACTGGTCAGATTTTCCTGAAGTCCGGGGCCGTCCATACGCTCAAAGTAATGCTCAATTTTCTGGTCCAGCAGCTCGATGATCAGGCGCTTGTCATCTGTGCTCAGCTCATCCAGCATAGAAACTTCCAGAGCAAAGTAGAAATGCTCGTCAATGGTTTCCATGACCAGGAAACCCTTTTCCGCCATCAGGGCATAGGGGCCGTCCATCAAAAAGGCCAGCACATCGTCCAGCCCTGCTTCTTTTACATTTTCGATGGTCTTATCTGCGTTTTTATCCTGGGGTTTACCCTGTGCCTCTCTGGCCTCATAAAACTTTTTGACCCCTGCGGACACCATAAACACATCGGCCTTACCGCGGTTGTCTGCCTGCTCCAGATAATTTTTCAAAAAAACCATCTCGTAGGAGCTTTTAAAGGAGACCACGGTTTTGCCAGGTCCCAGGTAATCAAAAAGCTCCTGCTTTTTAGTCAGCGCCTCATCGGTGGGCAGGATCATCTTAACCAGAAACGCGTCAGCCTCAAGCTTTTCGAACTGGAGAATCGGCCGCTCATCCAGCTGGTACTCGGTCATATTTTCAAAGAAATTTTCATAATCCGGGAACAGACCAATAAATTTGCTGCTCAGGGCCTTGCTCCAGGTCAGCTTAATATTGCTCGCGCTGCTCTCGCCGTAGCCGCACTCAATATAGGAGGGAAACTCCCGTCCCTCAAACAGGAAAACCACCCGTGTCTCCCCGCTCTCTGCGCCGAAAAATTTGTTCAGCTCCGCCGGAATTGTCATGCCGCCGTCTCTGAATACAAACTGGTCAGTAATAAAGGTTACCGTATAATCATTCAGCATTTTCCACGCGTCGTTAGGTCCGAAATTTTGCTCGATCATCTATGAATCACCTCGTTGATTTGGTTATCGTTTGATTTTTATTTACAGATACTATTGTAACATTTCTATGGACAAAGGGATATTCAATATTTTTACCTTTAAAGATAAAATCCCACGGATTCAGGCCCACTGTCCTCTTACGTTTACAGATACACCCAAGAAAAACAAATCCTAAATAAAATCATCAAAGCTGTTGCTGTAAACACTCAAAAAGTCATAAAGCTCACGGTCTTCATCCATTTCTCCCCAGACTTTTGGCGCTGCAGTCCAGTATTTCTGCTGGAACCGCTTCCAATTTTTTGAACCGAAAAAAACCGGACCCAGGTGCAGTCCTATCTTGATAAAATAAAGGCGATGGTCTCTCTTAAAGGCTCCGATCGCACGATGGGTGTCTTCAAAAACAGGCTTTCCTTCAGCGTTCAGCCCCACAGCGTAATCTCCTGTATTGGGAATCCGGTAGGCCCACTCACTTGATGCGCCCAAGGGGGACACGATCCTGGCTTTCTCAGGATTCAAATAGTGGTCGTCATCGCCAAACAGCTGGATTCCGGTCCAAGCGGCCGCATAAAAAAATGCGACTGCAGCAAACAGTATGCCTGCCCCCTTCAAAATCAACCTGCTTTTTTTCATTTAATCTCCCCCTTCAGACATAAACGCCTCTCGTCCTAAAATCAATGGTTTAATTGATTTTAGCACAGCTTTAGGCCTTTGCAAAGGATATCCCAAATTTTACTTTTGGCTTAAGAAAAAAGAGAGCGCCGTATGCTGTGCGCACTACGCTCTCTCACTGGTTTCTGCTCCTCCCTAAAGGTCTCGGAGGATTTCCAGAATATTCTTTTTTTCTTTTCCAAAATCTGGGTCCATAAGCTGCTCCAGAGGGTCCTCTTTGTCAAAATTTCTCTCTATCTCCCTGACAATACAGCCTGGCCTTTTGCTGAAAACCAGTATCCGGTGGCCCAGCACCAGAGCCTCCTCGACATCATGGGTGACAAAGAGTACCGTGGGGCGCAGATCGCGCCAGACTGATAAAACCAGTTCCTGCATCTTTGGCCGCAGCTGAGCGTCCAGCGCAGCAAAGGGCTCATCCATGAGCAGGCATTGGGGCTCCATAACCAGCAGCCGCGCCAACGCTGTGCGCTGCTGCATACCACCGGACAGAGCGTCTGGATAGTAATCGCCAAAATCCGCCAGGCCTGTGAGCGCCATAAAACGGTTCACCCGATCCAGCTGCTCCTTTCCCCGCACACCTGCCTGCCTCAGGCCAAAGGCCACGTTGCCCGCTGCGGTAAGCCAGTCGAACAGAACAGGTGTCTGAAACATCATGCCCCGCTCTGCGCCTGGGCCTGTCACAGGGCTTTCATTAAAGCAGACCGATCCTGCCACGGGCTTTTCAAAACCGGCTGCCAGCTTTAAAAGCGTTGACTTTCCGCAGCCGCTGGGTCCCAGCAATACGGTGATTCTCCCCGGCTCTGCCCTGAAGCTCACATCCTTTAAAACCTCCAGGCCGCCATAGCCATGAGATATATTTTTAAATTCCAGACTCATTTTTCATGCCTCCCCTCGGGTAGATCCTTCTGCATATAACCACTAACAGAAAATCCGTCACCTTGGCTGCCACAGCAATGACGATCATCGCCGCCAGAACCATATCCACATGGCCAAGCATTCGGGCGTCACTCATGATAGCGCCCAGTCCCTTTGTAACCCCGGTGACCTCGCCCAGCACCAGGTAGGCCCAGGCAACGCCCAGCCCCAGACGAAGCCCTACCGCAGTCTGGGGGAAAGCCGCGGGAAAAATGACAGATCGGAAAAGTCTGAAGCCCTGCGCCCCCAGCATCTGTCCAGCCTGAATATACGTTTCCGGAATACCCGCCGCCCCGGCAGCGGTATTGACATAGATGGGAAAAAAAGCTGCCAGCGACATGAGAAAAAGGGTGTTTCCCTCACCCACCCCAAACCAGACAATGGCAATGGGCAACCAGCCGATGCCGGGCACCGCCTTGAGCAGATGGATCACCGGGTCAAAAAGACGTCTCAGCACCGTTATGCGGCCAGTCAGAAATCCCATAAGCATCCCCAGGCTTCCAGCCATAAAAAATCCGGCCAACACCCGGAGCAGACTGACCCCCAGGTTTTCCCACAGCGCGCCGGAATAAGGGGTGACGCCAAGACTGCCGGAGGCAAAGTCTGCCAGCACCCGAAGCAGCGCAACAGGAGACGGCAGCTTATAGGCTGGTATCTGTCCAGAGACAGACAGCCAGAGCCAGACCAGTACCACCACCGCCGGGACGATCCATCCCACCAGATCCACCCGCTTTATGATGCTTCGTAACCTTTCCATCGGTTTGCCTAACGCCGTTTAGCGGCCTGTTCCAGAAAGCTGAGGTCAAACATGGCGTCGATATCCGGCACATTGTCGATCATGCCCAGCTCCTTCATGCGGTCCGCCAGGTTTCTGGTATTCTGGATAAAGGTATCGTCAATGTCTGAGCAGAGCTCAATATTGTCTGCCGAGATTTCAAGCAGAGCCTTGTCCGTACCAAATTCTGCCGATTTATCCAGCCATTTCTCCTTGTTCTCGTTCAGCATCCTGGTCGCGTCCACATGGGCGTTAACCAAATCCTGAACCCTTTCCGGTTTATTTTTAATGGTATCCTCGGTAACGATCATCGCCGCATTGATGGTGCCAATGCTGTCGTCAAAGTAGGGATAGCTCAGAATACGCCCATACCCCTCCTGAACAGCCTGAGACGGGTATGGCTCGCCGCTTAAAAAAGCATCAATATCCCCGTTTACCAAGGCCTGTCCCATATCGAAAAAGTCGATGCGCTTAAGCTCCACATCGGTGTCCGGGTTAATGCCATTGCGTTTAAGCACCTCCAGCAGCAGGGCATGGTGCATGGTGCCCGGCACATAGGCAATGCGCTTGCCCTTCAGGTCTGCCTCACTCTGAATACCAGAATCGCTGCCCACCACCAGAGCCGAGCATTTGTTGCACAGGCTGGTGACGATCTTGACCGGTTCACCCTTGGAGGCAGCTGTAATGGCAGTGACCAGTGTGGTACCGCACATATCCAGACTGCCGGCCAACAGCGCGGTTTTCTGGTCTCCAGGATTGGTGAACGGCAGAACCTCGACACTTTCTGGCATAAATTCATCGTAAAAATAAGGGGTGATGGTCTGGGCTGTTTTCCAGGTTCCCACAGTTACCTTCTCACGCTTTTCCCCCTGATCCTCTTTAGAGCTGCTGCAGCCCGCAAACAGGCCCGCTGCCATTACCACAGCAAGCGCCATTGCCATACATTTTTTTAATTTCATTTTTTCCTCCCTTTTTATTACATTTCCAGTCCGGCACACAAGGTGTAGCCAGCCTGTTCAAACCATTTCTCTGCTGTCTGAGCATCGAACTGATTCCATTTTTCTTTTGGCAGACAGCAGCTGTCCCGTGGAATAGAACCGGTTTCCACCACAGCCACGTTGGCGCCGAAGCGCAGAGCCTTTGGTGTCGCCGGATGCACGCAGATGTCCGGCACTCGGCTGCCGCCAGCCAGACGCGTGACGGCCACAATCTGAGCCAGCCGGTTTTCGCTTATCTGCGGATGCACGCCCAGGGGGGTTCCCGGTACCGGTACGCGGGCCATACCGCCGGTCACAATGGCCTTGTGCTCAATGGCGCACAGGCAGATATCCGCAATTTCCTCGTTGCTGTGCTCAACACCGATGGGTTCGACCAGAAAAACCAGCTTAAGCGGTGAATCCTTGACGGCGCCCAGGGTTTTCAGGCGCTCCACAGGGTTAAACCGGGTATCCCTGCCTTCCCCCAGTCTCAGAGAATGGTATATAAAGTCCACACCGGCGCGGTGAAGGGCATTGGCCTTTTCCAGATCAAACTCACCGACGTTCAGTCCAATCTCATAGCTGCCCGGCACAGCCCCGCGGATTTTTCCAATAAGCTCTGACAATACATCCAGACTGTAAAATTCTGTGGTTCTCAGCACGATCCAGCGCACCTTGTTTTCTGCATAGTCCCGGACGCTTTCGATGATCTCCTCTTCTGAAAAATCCCGCTCGCGGTCTGCCTCCACAATCCCCCAGGCTTCACCCAGCGAACAAAAATCACAATTCATGGGGCAGGCCTTATAGTCAACGCCCATTGCGCCCCAGAGATAGGCTCTGTCGCCTGTCACATGCGACGCCACCCGCCGGGCCGCCTGTCCCAAACGCTCACAGGCCTCCGAATCCGGATCAATGCTGAGCAGACGAACCAGCTCTGCACGTTCCAAGGCCTTTCCATCAAGCACATTTCTCTCAGCCTTTTCAATAAAAGCAAACAGCTCTTCTTTTTCCTTCATTTCATTTCCTTTCACACATATCTTGTCATTCTTCTATTAGACTTTGTCATATAGATGTCAAAATGTAGTATAGCGTGTTTTAAGGCGTTTGTCCAGATGATTTTTAAGCCGCTGTCCATCTCCAAACAAAAAATCCCGGAACCAGACGGTCCGGGATTTTTCTTTAGCAATTTATTTTTTAATCATGTCTGTGGCCTTCTGAGAACCCTCCAGCATCAGGCTTGAGGCTTCCATGGCCATGCCGTCAGCTTCGCCCGCCTTGTCAACAAGGGCGTTCATAGCTGCTTCATCGATACTATTGGGATCAATGGGCGCATTAAAACATTCCTTATAAAGGGCAATGGCGGACAGCATTTTATCCGACGCTCCCTTAAAGCTGGATTGAATGTCCTCCATTTTTTTCGGGGCTTTTAAGGCTCCCAGCTTGGTCCAGCTGGTTTCCATTTCAGAAAGCTTTGACTGCACACTGTTGATCCAGTCCTGGCTTTCATAGTCTGCTCCGCTTAAAAGCTTCTGCCAGTCTGTGTTCTCCTGGGAAATTTCAGTCGCCAGATTGGTAAACTCCTCGGCGTAAGCCTGGGTGCCGTCGTCGCCGCAGCCGGTAATGGACAGCGTCAGGCAAAAAACAATCAACAGAACCCCCAGCAGTTTCATTTGCTTTTTCATTTTTCTTCTCCTCTCATCGTAAATGTTTACAACCATTTTAGCATATTTTTTATGCTAATAAAAGGAGACTTTGAATCACTTTTGACAAAATAACCACTTGTCTTTTCCTGCCTTTTGAGCTATTCTAATGACAAGGCTTACATAAACAGGAGGACTTTACCATGTCCAATATTTTAGATTATCTTGACTGGCGGGGAGATCTTACCCTGGACCAGTCTCCCTTTAACGCGGTAGACAACCTGATTCTCAGCTGCGTTTCCTATATCCGGTTCGAGGGCATTGTCCCAAACAGCACAGAAGCCGTCAGCATTGCCGAAGCTTTTGGACGCTTTTCAGCACTGCCAGAGGCAGAGCAGCAGCTGCGCCTGCGGGTGGACGAAGACAGACGCCTTTTGAAGGCGCTGGCCCAGAGCCGCCGTTTTTCAGACATGGGGCTCTGCCTTTACGATGACCAGCTGGACCCCATCCTGGAAAAACAGTTTTGCGGGCTTACGGTTCTGACCGGTGACGGGCTGGCCTTTATTGCTTACCGTGGCACAGATAACACCCTGGTTGGCTGGAAAGAAGACTTTAACATGAGCTTTAAGACCTGTGTCCCCTCCCAGACCGAGGCCGCCGAGTATCTGAGGCGTGCTGCCGGGAGCCTGGGCGCCGTCCGTCTGCGCATAGGCGGCCACTCAAAGGGCGGCAATCTGGCAGTATACGCCGGTATTCATTGCGGGGCGTATCTCAACCGTATTGAGGTGATCTACAGCAACGATGGCCCCGGCTTTCCCGCGGAGGTGCTGGAAAGCCCCTCATACCTTGCCATTAATGACCGTATCCGTACTTTTGTACCCCAGACCTCCATTGTCGGCATGCTCCTTGAGCACGCAGAGGACTACACTGTGGTTCACAGCAAGCAAATCGGTATCGCCCAGCACGACCCCTACTCCTGGGAAATTCTGGGGCCCGATTTCGTCTGTCTGGAATCTGTGACCGCTGGCTGCCGCTTCATGGACCAGACAGTCAAGGCCTGGGTCGATGGTATGTCTCCTGAGGAGCGCGAGCAGTTTATCGACACCTTCTATGATATTCTCTCTGTAACACAGGCTCAAACCGTCAGTGATCTGGCACACTTCTCCCTGAAAAATGCCCGCGCTGTCAAAAAAACCCTTGAAAATACCGACCCTGAAACCAAAAAGATGATGACCGAAGCCATCTCCAAGCTTTTGGACGCTGCCAAGGAATCCTTCCATACCCTGCTGCCGCACAAAAAAGCCTCAGACTGAGATCTGAGGCTTTTCCTTTATACAGCTTCACGTCATTCGGACGCTTGCCGCAAAAGCTCCTGATAATCTCGCCAGACTGCCTCCCAGACACTTTTTTCGCCAAAGGCAATGTCGTCGAGCTGACAAACGGGCATCATCCCCATTAAAGCGTTGGTGACAAAGGCCTCATCAAAATCGCGGGCCTCCTCGGGCAGAATCACTCTCTCCTCCACGTCGTAGCGGCTGATCAGGTAATCACGGACGGTTCCTGGCAGCAGACCGCAGGACAGCGGCGGCGTGATCAGGCGTCCTTCCCTAACAAAGAAAAGATTCGTCACCGCTCCTTCTGTCAGCCGCCCCCTGGTGTTTAAAAACACGGGTTCATCAAAGCCCTGGGCGTCGGCTCTTCTTTTTTCCAGAATATTTTCTCCATAGCAAAGCGTCTTGTAACGGGTCAGAGGGGAGGTTTCATTGCGCCGCACCGGACTGGTTCTCAGCACAAAGCCACGCTCGTAGTCTGCCAGAGTATAGGGGTTTTCCCGGCAGGACCACAGACAGTTTTTCTGGGATACCATGACCTTGAGCACACCGTTCTTCATGGGGTGCTTTTTCAAAATTTCAGCCACCCACTCCGGTGTCACAGGGTTTTGGAGTCCAAAGAAATCCAAAGCTTTTTTCAGGCGTTTCAGATGCGCCTCTAAAAACACAGGCCGGCCATACATGACCGCGATGGTTTCAAAAGCCCCCAGTCCAAAACAGAAGCCATCGTCTAAAAGCATTTCCTGTCCGCTCATTTCATAGCCTCCAGAAGTGCCCTGGCCTTCTGCTCCGTTTCCTCGTATTCAAATTCCAAATCCGATTCACAGGTAATGCCGCCGCCCACACCCAGGGTGTAGCAGCCGTTTTGGTAAACCGCAGTACGGATCACAATGTTCAGATCACAGCTCCCGTCCAAGCCCAGATAGCCCATGGAACCTGTATACAGCCCTCTGCGGCTCTGCTCCAGTTCGTCGATGATTTCCATTGCCCGTATT
This sequence comes from Eubacterium maltosivorans, assembly GCF_002441855.2. Classification (NCBI taxonomy): domain Bacteria; kingdom Bacillati; phylum Bacillota; class Clostridia; order Eubacteriales; family Eubacteriaceae; genus Eubacterium; species Eubacterium maltosivorans. The sequence goes on from NZ_CP029487.1 coordinate 1,808,160, forward strand.
TTGGGTGCCCCGGTAATTGACCCGCCTGGGAAAGCGGCACGGAGCAGGTCAGGGGCTGTCAGACCGTCCCGCAGCTTTCCAACAATATTGGAAACCAGGTGAAAAACTGTGGCATAGGTTTCCACGTCGAACAGGCTGGTAACCTTCACGCTGCCTGGTTCACAGACCCGGTTAAGATCGTTGCGCTCCAAATCAACGATCATGAGCAGCTCGCTCTTATCCTTGCCGGATTCCTGAAGCTCCTTCTTCAGGGCAGCGTCCTCCTCTGGCGTCACGCCCCGGCGGCGTGTGCCCTTGATGGGCCGTGTTTCCACCAAACCGTCTTTCATGCGCAGAAACCGCTCTGGAGAAGCACTGATGACCTGAAAATCCCCATAGTTAAAATAGCCGCCAAAAGGCGAAGGATTGTTCTCACGCAGGCTCTTAAACATAGCGTAGGGCGGCTTCCCGCTGTAAGCCATAATACGCCTGGTCATATTTGCGATGTAGATATCCCCCTCCACAATATAATCAATCATCCGGTCAATAGCCTTTTTATAGGCCTCCTTTTCAAAATCCGAGGTGATTTTCACAGGGTATTCTTCCCATTCCCCAGCTTCTTGACTGTGGGTAAAAGCGCTGATTTCGGCTTTTAAGGCATCCAGAACTGCTCCAGGCTCTGCCAGCATACCACTGGCCGTCAGGTACAGCCTTTTTTCATGCCGGTCCTCAATGATGAGGTTGTCATAAAAGTTCAAAATACAGTCTGGAACCGCCTGAGACCGGCTGTGGCGGGTCTTGATCTGCTCAAAGCTCCGGCCGTAATCATAGGTAAAATAGCCGATGGCGCCCGAGATCATGGGCAGCCCTGTATCGTTCTTTTCGTAATGCGCTGCCATATATGCGCCCAGAACCTCCTCCAGACTGCCCTCAGCCGGGCTGCCGTCCACATACAGGGCTCCATCCTTTACCTCCAGTGTTTTATAAGGGTTCAGGCCAATAATGGAGTACCGCCCCATTTCATTGACCAGGGAGGAATCCAGTAAAACAGCGCCAGGGCGGCTGTGGTAAAGATCAAAAAGCTCAGCCGCGCCGTATTTAAGAGGCCATTCGACAATCTGTGTTTTCATCATGACACCACCACTCCTCGCATAATCGAATAAAATTGTTTAAAACCGCATGACCCGACTCGGTCAGCACTGCCTCTGGATGGAATTGAACGCCGTAAACCGGGTAATCCCTGTGGGAAAGCGCCATGACCACACCATCCTCAGACCGGGCGTCGATGAGCAACACCTCCGGCAGGCTGTTTTCCGCTACCACCAGCGAGTGGTAACGGGTGACAGGCATCTCCTGCCTGAGCCCCCTAAACAGGTTCCTGCCCTTATGAAATACTGGCGTAATCTTGCCATGCATGGGTCTTTCCCCTTTTTTTACATCCGCGCCAAAAACATGGCCGATGATCTGGTGCCCAAGGCAGACCCCCAGGATCGGCACCCTGCCCGCAAAGGCACGGACAATCCCAGCCGATTCACCGCAGTCCTGCGGGTTTTTAGGCCCCGGAGAAATGATGATTCCCCGAATGTCTCTGCGCTTAAGCAGTGCGCTCAGATCTGCCGCGTCATTGCGGATGACCTCAACCTCCTGTCCCAGTTCTTTAAAATAAGCGTCGAGATTATAAACAAAGGAATCGTAATTGTCAATCATGATATACATTTGTGGTCCTCCTGTAAATCTGGTGCACAAAAAAAGCCAAAAACAGGCACGCCCTCAGCGCGTCTGTTTTTGGCAGTCTTCTTTTCATTGAAAAGGCACACCCTATTTGGTTGATTGTTTTTATCTTAACTGATTTTCACTCAAAACTCAAGGATATTTTTCAAAAAAGGGAAACGGCGCCGTGATGATTAAAACGGCGCCGCTTTCCAAATATATTTTAATTTAATAGAGGGAGCGATTTAGAGGTTTTCTTTGAAGAATGCTTCTAATTCAACAATAGCGGTATCTTCATCAGGACCGTCTGCCTGTACAGTGATGGTTTCGCCGTTTTTAGCACCTAAGCCCATAACGCTTAACATGCTCTTGCCATTACCGGTTTTGCCATCCTTAACCAGGCTGATTTCTGATGCATATGGCTGGGGTTTTTTTAACGAGTAAGCCTGCTGGTCTTGCATGAATACCTGCTGGGTCCGTAATTTTGTAATTAAATTCTTTCATTTTAAGTTCTCCTTTGGACTATAAAAATTTCTAGTATTATATTAACATTTTTACCCAAACTTGCATAGCAAATCTTGTTTATTTTCTAAAAATTTTTAACTTTATATTAATCTGGCATAAATATTGCTATTAAATGCTTATGCTGCTTCTTTTTTTAAGGGTTTTTTCAAAATCGCCAGCAGAATCATGCCTACAACAGAGCCAATGAGTAGTGACACAACATAGAACAGCGGGTTGCCCACCACCGGGAAAACAAACACGCCGCCGTGGGGGGCCATCAGGGTACAGCCAAAAAGCATTGAGAGGCCGCCGGCCACCGCAGAGCCCACAACGCAGGATGGAATAACGCGGATGGGGTCAGCCGCCGCAAAGGGGATCGCCCCTTCTGTGATAAAGCACAGGCCCATAATGTAGTTCGTCAGCGCCGACTGGCGTTCCTTCTGGGTAAAGCGGTTTTTAAAGAAGGTGGCGCACAGGGCAATGGCGATGGGTGGCACCATACCGCCGATCATAACCGCTGCCATGATGTCATACTGGCCGGAGCTGATGGCTGCCGTACCAAATACATAGGCTGCTTTGTTGAATGGGCCGCCCATATCAATGGCCATCATGCCGCCCAGAATCACCCCGAGAATTACCTTGGAGCTTTCACCCATGCTGTTTAAGCCGTTGGTCATAGCAGTATTCAACGCCGCGACTGGCGGATTGATGATGAATACCATCAGCGCGCCCATGATCAAAAGGCCGAAGAAAGGATACAAAAGCGTCGGCTTGATACCTTCCAGGGCATCGGGCAGTTTATCAAATAACTTACGCAGTCCCAGCACCAGATAGCCAGCCAGAAAACCAGCAACCAGCGCGCCGAGAAAACCAGAGGTCCCGCCGGTGGTAATGGTCATGGTGCCGTCTACCATCCCCAGGATATACCCCTGGCTGGCAATATAACCGCCCACAAAACCAACCGCCAGACCTGGACGGTCCGCGATACTCATGGCAATATAGCCAGCCAAAATCGGAAGCATAAAGCCGAAAGCAGCGCCGCCGATGGTCTTTAAGAATGCCGCAAAGGGAGTATTCATCCCAAAGTTGGCTGGATCGATGGCGTAATCGTCAAAAAGGAAGGCCAGCGCGATCAGGATACCGCCGCCAATAACAAAGGGCAGCATATGGGAAACGCCATTCATGAGATCCTTGTAGATCTTGCGGCCAATACTCTGCTTTTCGCCGCTGTCGGCAGTGCTTTCTTCCTTGCTGTCAGCATGATAAATGGGCGCCTTGCCCTCCAGTGCATGGCTGATCAGCTCTTCAGGCTTATGGATACCATCGGCTACCTTGGTCTGAATAACCGGCTTGCCATCAAAACGGGCCATGGGCACATTTTTATCCGCAGCCACGATAATGGCGTCGGCATTGGCAATTTCGGCACGGGTCAGTTCATTCTTAACGCCGCCGGAGCCGTCTGTTTCAACCTTGATGCTGACCCCCATGTCCTTGGCTTTGCCCTCTAAGGCTTCAGCGGCCATATAGGTATGGGCAATCCCGGTTGGGCAGGCAGTTACAGCCAGCACCTTCGGGTATCCGGTATCCACCTCAGCCGCTGCCTCACGCACTCTGGCCTCCTCGGCTTCTACCTTTTCCACAGCCCTTTCCGCTGCGTTTTCTTTTTCCTTTTTGGCGTCTTCCTCGCCAAATTTTTCTGTTTCTTTCTGGTCGATAAGCTTCAAAAATTCATCCTTGTCCGTCGCGTTTATAAGCTTTTGCCTAAAATCCTCATCCATGAGCATCATGGATAAGCGGCTTAACAGCTCAAGATGTGTATCGTCAGAATTATCCGGCACAGCAATGGCAAAGAGCAGATGGGCAGGCTGCCCGTCCATGGATTCATAGTCGGTGCCTTCCTTGCTCACCATAACAGCCAGTCCAGCTTCCTTCACAGCGCTTGTTTTGCCATGCGGGATGGCGATCCCTTCGCCGATTCCGGTCGTTCCCTGTTCCTCTCTGGCAACAACGGCTTTCTTGTAGCCTTCCTTGTCATTAAGGTTTCCGGTCGCGTCCATGAGCTCAACCAGATTATCAATGGTCTCGCTCTTGGATGCAGATTTTCCCTGAAGGTCAATGCCTTCTTTTTTCAGTAAATCTGTAATTCGCATTTCTTTTCCCCCTGGAATTAGATTTTATTTAAAAGGTCAGAGACCTCTTGTCTGGTTGCCAGCTCTTCCGAGAAAGCACTGGCACTGCCGGCAGCCACGCCCATTTTAAAGGCAGCCGCCAGATCGCCGGATTCCAGATAGCCTGCCAGAAAGCCTGCCACCATAGAATCGCCCGCACCCACGGAATTTTTAACCTCGCCGCTGGGTGCCGCGCTTTTATGCACACTGCCATCCTCATTCAGAAAGATGGCTCCGTCGCCCGCCATGGAAACAAGCACGTTGCGCGCCCCCATTTCCTGGAGCTTTTTGCCGTATAAGATAATCTCATCATCGTTTTTAAGGGTAACCCCGAACATATCGCCAAGCTCGTGATTGTTGGGCTTGATTAAAAACGGATGATATTTTAAAACCTTTTTAAGCAGCTCCTTTGTGGCATCTACCACAATATCAATGCCCCGATTCTCAAGCCGCGCCATGATACGCTCATAGGTGTCTGACGGCATGGAGCTCGGAATACTGCCCGCCAACGCCAGCACATCGCCCTTTTTTAGCCTGTCCAGCTGGGCGAAAAGCTTTTCCAGCGCTTCCTCAGAAATCTGAGGCCCACGGCCGTTGATCTCGCTCTCCTCCTGGGATTTAAGCTTGACATTGATGCGGGACAGCCCGTTTTCGATTTCGATAAAATCAGAGCTGCATCCAAAGTCCCGGACACGCGTCTCGATTTCTCTGCCGGTAAAGCCGGCGATAAAGCCCAGGGCCACGTTGTCAAAGCCGAGGTTTTTAAGCACAATGGAAACATTGATGCCCTTACCGCCAGGGAACAGCCGCTCCGAGGCGGTACGGTTTACCTGGCCGGTTTTAAAATCATCGACCTTTACAATGTAGTCCAGGGATGGATTAAAGGTCACTGTGTAGATCATTTTTGTCTACCTCCATTATCTCTGTGAATTTCAGGTATTTATGATCCTGTAAATCCGTGGTGATGATCCTCGCGCTGCCGATGTCGCCAAAGGTAACGGAAGAAATTTTATTAAATTTTGAAGGGTCGCTCAGAATGTAAGCGTCCCGGCAATTATCAAAGGCTTCCTTTTTAACCATGGCCTCGTGCACGTCTGGCGTGGTGTATCCTGCCGTTGGACTGATGCCATTGGTGCCGAAAAAGCCAAGGGTAAAATTATATTTCCTAAGGGCTTCCACAGTTTCCTCGCCCACCATGGCTTCGGTAGAGACCCGGAGGTGTCCGCCCGGGATAAAAACTTTATACCCCTTTTTAAGGAGTTTATTTGCGTGTCCAAGGCCGTCGGTCACATATGTCGCTTCCTTTTCGCTGATATAGTCAATGAGCGCCTCGGTAGTTGTCCCCGCGTCAATAAAGACAAAGTCGCCTTTATGAATGAGCGAAGCCGCGTACTGTCCAATGCGCTTTTTTTCCTCACTGTACTGCCCGTGTTTATAAGCCACATCGTCTTCATTTGTTGTATAGCTGTTGTCAACGGCTGTCGCACCTCCATGAACCTTATGAACCAGACCCATTTCGTGCAGGGCGGTAAGATCCCGCCGCACCGTTGATTCCGAGCTTCCGAGCAGCTCCGTCAGCTCCTGCACGGTCACTGCTTTTTTGTTCTCCACGGTTTTTAATATAATGTTAAATCTTTCCTCTGTTAACATCTCTCTCTCCTCCGCAACTGTATAATATCACCATTTTCAGTCATTGTCAAGCATTTTCATTCAAAAAACTTCAAAAATAATCAAATATTTCCTATTTCCCGCCTTAATACTGATTGTAAATGACTGAATTTGACTGTTTAAGCCTATCATGCCCGGGTATAAAAGTCAACAAACACGAAACACTGGCGGCCGGACCACCGCCCCGGTTCTTTACAAAAAATAAAAAAAGAACCAAACACGCGATTTGGTTCTTTTTTATCAGTGATATGCATATACTAATTTTTTCGATCATGACATCAGACGTTATCGCCGTCCTTGATGTCAAAATAGTCTGGTAAAAATTGCTGAACGTCGTTAATGCGGATTTCAAAATGGGAGTGCGGTCCGGTTGAGTTACCAGTGCTGCCCATTAACGCTACGACTTGGCCCTTTTCGACCCGGTCACCAACGCTTACCTTAAATTCGGAGTTATGACCCATTCTCAGGACAGTTTTTCCATCGTCCATCATAATGTCAACGCATAATCCGTAACCGCCAAATTCACTTGCCCGGATGACTGTACCACTCTGCGGTGCGTAGATCGGCGTACCCATTGAGTTCGCAATGTCTACTGCAAAGCAGCCTGCGTGGCTTCCTGGCTTGTCTAAAGCGGAAATATTACCGGTTGCCGGTAAAATAAAGTTGCCTTTCTTTGAAGACATGGTCGGGTACTGCTTCGTTCCCTTTGAAACAATCTGAGCCACCGGCTCTTTCGCGACTGTTTCGGATAAGGTTGTTTCACTCACAACCTTACCGTCTTCATAGACGGTTTCGACTTCCTTATCAAGTTGTCCGTTCACACCTTGCTGTGTAACTACAGTTTGATCAACATATACATTTGGATCTTCCTGCTCAACGGTCTGGAAAGGTATGTCTTCTTTTTTAGTTGATGTTTTAGTCAGATTAATTTTTAAGATACTGGAGCTTGTCTCAGTCTCATTATTCTGGTTTTCTACATTCTCATTACTATTATTTTCAACGGTACCTTCAGCTGCTAAAGCTTCCTCTTGGGCTGGCTCATTGCTTTGGTCTCTTGCCACATCGGCTCCACCACGGCTTGCTACCTGGATTGGAGCGTTCGTACTCTCTTCACTCTTACTCGGATTAGTATTACCTGTTGCTAAAAGATTAGCGCACTCGTCCGGACTGTTTAAGTCCTCGAGCGGAAAATTCTTAGGCGTTTCTACAACGTCGCTCTGGATGTCGCATTTTACCAGCTTATCTGTACCCTGTACGTTACCGATCTTATTAATTGCACCTGCAATACCGGCCTGTACCTGATCAGATGAAGCCAGGTTTCCAACTTCCTGTCCGTCAACTTTTAATTCTACACCATGAACGCCAACCTGAAGGTTCTGCGCGTTCAATGCATCAGTAAATTCTTCCTCTGACAACATTGGTTTATTAAACGTGATGCTCTTTTTAATCTGTATATCATTGTAGACATATGCTGTTTCGATCGACGTTTTCGATCGCATATCCTGCTCTACCTGATCCAGACTCTGTGTAAACACAGCCGCATCCTTTGTATAGCCTAAAACCTCTCCGTCAACCATTACCTTGTAACCAAGACAGGTTGAAGAAAAGAATCCGAGAAGAAGCGCTACACAGAAACCTGTGAATACGACTTTTTCTCTTTTGCTCAAGTGCTTGGCGTAATGCGCAAGCTTCTTAAAAAACATTTGGAGCTTGCCACTTGAGCGATGGCTTTCGTTGCTAATGCCTAATCACCACCCTCCTATATATAATTTTGACCAAATTGTAAAGTTATTTACAATTTAGATATATTTTAACATATCCTTTGGCCCTTGCCAATACCTTAACCGAAATTACTTAATATTTTATGAAAAATTCATTAAAACATACGTGTTTTTGGTTTAATTAAGGCGGTTCTCGCCCCTTTACCGGCTTTTCAGTATTTTTTTCTTTACATTTAAGATTAAAACAAAGGGGAAAATCTTGTTGTAAAAAAATAAATTTACGAAAAAGCCCCTGTCAGGGCCCAATAAACCTTGACAAAAGAAAATCAAAGGGATATGATAAAGGCAACTTAATATTGTAAACATTATGTAAATGGGAAAAAGGTGAAAATCCTTTGCTGTAATCGCAGCTGTAATGCAATATGTCCCCTTATGTGCCACTGTCCGCCGGATGGGAAGGGAAGGGGAATGCCATTGTAGAGCCAGAAGACCGGCATAATGTTTTCTTAAAACGCTCCGATTTAGAGTCATTTAAGAGATACGTTCCTTAATCAATTTCGTATTTTTTGCCTTCTCTAGCCGGGGAAGGCTTTTTTATTGTACTAAATGAAGGTGAGGTCTTTCCATTGATTGAAATAAAAAAACAGGCAGAGCCTGCCAAAGAGTTTAAAGGTGACACCGTTATTAAAAGCCTGATGACCATTAAGCGGCAGCTTGAAGATAAACGCAGACTGTTCGGCATTCATGAATATGCCTTTGCCAAAACCAGCGATCTGCTGTTTTCCATGGGCACAAGGCTTTTATGCGAGGGAAACCAATGCGGCCATTACGGCGCTACCTGGGCCTGCCCGCCCGCGGTAGGCAGCTACAACAGCTGTGTCGCCAAATGCCGCTCCTACGAAAACGTCTGTCTGCTCTCAACCGTTACCGATTTAAAAGGCCAGTATGACTTTAGAGGCTGGCACCGGGCCCGCATATTTCACGAGGCCGCTACGGCCAAGTCTGCCCGTCTTTTCAGAGCCCATTATCCTGGCGCTCTGGTGCTCTCCACAGAGGGCTGTATCCTCTGCGACCAGTGCACCTACCCCGACGCCCCCTGCCGTTACCCAGACCAGATTTTTCCATCCGTGGAAGGCTATGGCATCGTCGTGATGGATCTGGCCAGCAAAACCGGCCTTTCCTATAATAATGGCCCCGAAACCGTTACCTATTTCAGCTTTGTGCTGTTTTAGCCCGATTCAGAAAGGAGAACCGCCATGAACCTGACTATTTCGCCCATCTCCACGGCCGAGCCCCTGCCCCCGGCCGTCGCTGTTTCCGATCTTCATGCGCTCAAAGAAAAATACAGCGTCCTCAAAAAAAAGGCCGCCACAGCCTACTGCGCCCTGGACGGCGTTCTCTCCCTTTTTCAGGCCATCGCCCAGGAAAAAGGGATTGACTTTAACCCTGTGGTTTTCTACCCCATGTCCTCCTTTGTGAGAGAACGGGACATCTGCAGGATGACAGAGCTGCTGCTGGAAAGCGCCTTTTCCGCCGGAGAAAAAAGCGTAGACTTCACCATCAACCTTTTTAACGCGGGCGTTATCTCCCTGTCCATTAAAACCGAGCAGCCCTGCCAGCTCCTTCCCCAGTATACCGAAGAGCTCCAGGCGCTCACTGCCGCCTATGACGGCATCCGGGACACCCGCCGAATCGGCGGCCGGGAGCTGACTTCTTTTATCCTGAGACACAGCCCCGACCACGCCGAGGAGCGTTTTGGCAGCGATCTGCTATACGTCCGTTTTTAAAATCTTCTCAGCCGTCACCTCATCAATGATAAGGTGGCGCGCGAACCCGGTGTTCAGACAGCCGATGGCCGATCCTACATTAGCCTCCACAGGCACAATGCCAATAAAATTCTTAATTTTAGAAAGCGGTCCCAGCGGAATCTGTATGGCAAAATCATCCTCCCCTTTTATCTGCTGTCCCTTCCAGTTAAAAAAGTAAGACAGAATATTGGAGGTCGCCCGCTCCGTGATCAGCCGCCGCCCAAAGCGCAGGGCAGTGGCGTGGTCCGGCACACAGGGGTAGCCGCCAAGGGTCACCAGTGCGGTGTCTGTCTTTTTCCACAGGGCCAGAATACTGTTATAATTATCTGTCGTCACAAATAAATCCCGTTCCTGCTTGGTCGTAGGAAAGGCCGGCGAGATCAAAAAATCCGCCTCAAATCCCGTTTTTCGGGCAAAATCCGTAGCCAGCTCATTGGGATGGTAGCCCTTGTGCGGCACTGTGGCCGTCCCGATCAGCGGACAGACCTTCCCGCTGTACTGCCCAGCAAGCTCCCTGCCCGCTAAAATATCAATGACACGGCTGATATTATAACCCCAGCCAAGGCCAAGGATTCGGGTTTTAGGCAGGATTTCCAAAAGAAAATCCACAGCGGCTTCATAAAGACGCTCCTGTGTTTCGTTCTTATCCTCTGTGCAGCTGACCACCTGGCAGCTCTTTAAGCCAAACCGGTTACACAGTTCCCGGCTTTTTCCAATGCTGGTGCTGTCAAAAGATTTGATCTCAATTTTAACAATACCTTCTTTGCGGGCTTTGTTCAGCAGATTGCTGACCGAAGGCCGCGAGATACCCATCGACTTTGCAATCTCTGCCTGAGTCATGTTCTCTTCATAATACATCTGCGCCGCGCTAATAAGACGGATCAGCTCCTTTTCTTTCATGATGCTCTCCTTTACAAATGTCAACAGCTTTTTTTCTAAATATACTCTATTTTTTGACAAATGTCAATCCACTATCTTTAAGATTCAAAATGCAAAATACTTTACATTTGTCAGTTTATTGCTTATTTTTCATATTTTTATGGGTTTTTTCAAGGATTTTAAATTATTTTACGTTTTTTTGTTTGACAAATGTTAATTCCGGTGATATTCTATAAACAAGTTGAAACCGATACCGGAGGTGAGAGTATGTCAGTAGAAACCTTAAAAATCAAAAACATGTTATTGACATCTGCTAATAAAATTATAAGCAACGTCGAAAACTTAACCAGGCTGGATTGCGAGCTGGGTGATGGCGACCACGGAACCACCATGGAAAAGATCGCCAAAGCGCTGGTGACCGAAGTGGACGCCTGGAACGAAGAAACCGACCTGAAAGAAGCACTGGAAGCCCTGAACGATACCCTTGAGGATATCAGCGGCGGCTCCGCTGCCCCGCTTTTTGGCTCTTTTGTCTGTGGCATGGCCGATGCGGCCGACCCCAGCCAGGATACCGACGCCTTTATTAAGACCATCCTGCTTGGCGCCTATGAAGAATTTTTCGATACATCCGGCGCAAAGCCCGGTGGAAAATCCATGATGGACGCCATTTACCCTGCGACCGAGGTGATCCGAAGCGCCGATAAGATTAATCAGGAAGTCCTGAACCAGGCCGCCAAAGCCGCCCGTGAAGGCTCCGACGCAACCTCAGATATGCTTGGCAAGTATGGACGCGCCCGCTACATCGGCGACCGCGCCATCGGCCATACCGACCCTGGCTCCGTATCCTTTGCCCTGTTCTACGAAGGTCTGGCAGAAGGCTATGCCCTTTAATGACGTTTTAATTTATTAAGATTCTCAGGAGGAATTTAAGATGAAATATGAAATCATGCACGTTGGCGTTCCTGTAAAGGAAACCGTATTACCTGAAGATTACGCCGAAGGCCTGAAGGTTTATATCTCCGGCCCAGACAACAACGACCTGAAATTTGAATACCTGCGCTTTGAAGAAGGCACACCCCTTCATCCCGACGTTGTGAACAAAACCCACGTTGCCTATAAAGTGCCAAATATCGATCAATTCATCGAAGAAGAAGGCGCCACTGTCCTAAACGGAAGAATGGCCGTCGATGAAACTCTGGACATCGCCTTTGTATCCGTACACGGCACCGTCCTCGAGCTCATGGAAATGAAGTGAGGTCCAGTTTTCAAAAAATACGATCCTTTTAAAAAACCAAATATAATCTAAATTAACAGGGGGAAATACTAAAATGACAATGAAAAAATTCTTAAACCAGCCGGAAAACATCGTATCTGAATTACTGGAAGGCCTGGAACTGGCAAACCCAGATATTATCGAAGTAACAGGAAACAACCTGGTGGTTAACAAAAAATTAAAAGACGCAGACCGCGTAACCGTCGTAACCTTAGGCGGCGCCGGCCACGAACCAGCCATCGAAGGCTTTGTGGGCGAAGGCATGGTTGACATCTGCGTGATCGGGGATATTTTTGCAGCGCCTGGCTATAAGGCCTGTATCGAAGCCTTAAAAATGGCCGACAAGGGCCACGGCGTTTTATTCGTAGTTTTAAACCATGCGGGCGATATGCTCACAGGCAACAAAACCATGAAGGAAGCCGCAAAATTAGGCTTGAACGTTAAGAAAGTCGTTACCCAGGAAGATATTGCCAACGCACCGCGCTCCAACGCCGACGACCGCCGCGGTCTGGTAGGCTGCGTGCCCGTATACAAAATCGCAGCAGCTGCCGCAGCAGAAGGCAAATCCTTAGACGAAGTGGCTGCCATTGCCCAGAAATTCGCAGACAACATGGCCACCATTGCCGTAGCTGCCAAGGGCGCAACCCACCCGGCAAACGGCGAAGTCATCTCGACCTTAGGCGATGATGAAATGGAAGTGGGCATGGGCCAGCACGGTGAAGGCGGCGGCGGACGCCAACCAATGAAATCAGCCGACGAAACCGCTGTGATCATGGCCGACGAATTAATCGCAGACCTTGACCTCAAAGCCGGTGAAGACGTGATGGTATTCATCAACGGCAGTGGCTCCTCCACATTAATGGAGCTCCTCATTGTTTTCCGCAAGGTTTATAAATACCTGGAAGAAAAAGATATCCATGTGAAAGCAAACTGGGTTGGCGAAATCCTGACTGTACAGGAAACAGCAGGCTTCCAGATGTTCATGGCCCGCGTAGACGAAGAAGAGCTCAAATACTGGAATGCTCCATGCAAGACCCCATACAAGGTCGTTTAATTTCGTTTAGAATTTAAGGCTTGAGGCAAAGCTAAAAAGCGGCTTGTCTTGTTGAATGGAAAATGGAGAATGGAGAATGAAAAATGCTGGTGCGCTTTTGCCTTTGGCTCAAGCGATTCGTGCTGCGGTCTCTGACCGCAATTCTAATCAAATGTGCTCTGCACATTTGCACTATAATTCTCAATTCTCCATTCTAAATTCTCCATTCATAAGACTGCCCTTTCACGCTTTGCCTCTTATATTAAATCTGTTTAACATTCAATAAAGGAGATCAAACCAATGGCAGATAAAGACGGCAACAAACACGCAAAAGATTTCGGCTTTGACCGGCCGGCAGAAAATAAAAGTTTCCACGTCAAGGGCATGGAAAACGTGGACTGGGGCATGAAAACCCGCCTGTCCCAGATCTTTGACCCCAAAAGCGGCAACACCATCATGCTTGCCTTTGACCACGGCTATATCATGGGGCCAACCCAGGGTCTCGAACGCCTGGACCTGGCCATCCCGCCGCTCATGGACTACGCCGACGTGCTCATGGGCACCCGGGGCGCACTGCGCACCTGCATTCCACCAGACTGCAAAAAAGCCATCGCACTGCGCTGCTCCGCGGGCAGCTCTGTCCTGAAGGATGATATGAGCCACGAGGTGGTAGGCGTCGACATTGAGGACGCCATCCGTATGAATGCCACCTGTATGGCCATCCAGTCCTTCATCGGCTCAGAAGGCGAATGCGAAAGCATCCATAACATTGTTAAAACCATCGACGCCGGCAACCGCTACGGCATTCCTACCCTCGGCGTTGTGGCCGTAGGCAAGGAAATGGAACGCACCACCAAATATTTCTCTCTGGCAACCCGCATGCTGGCAGAATTTGGTGCACAGATCGTCAAGGTCTACTACTGTGATAACTTTGAGGAAGTGGCAGCTGCCTGCCCGGTGCCCCTCGTTATTGCCGGCGGCAAGAAAATCCCAGAGGCCGAAGCCCTCGAAATGGCTTACCAGGCCATCAGCCGCGGCGCCCACGGCGTCGATATGGGCCGCAACGTCTTCCAGGCAGACGACCCCAAAGCCATGATTCAGGCCATCCGCGAGGTCGTTCACAACGGACGCACCGGCGCAGAAGCCTACGAATGCTATCTGGACTTGAAGAAATAAAAAAGAAGCCTCCGGGCTTCTTTTTTTACCTAACCTCACTTCCAGATTTCCACATGGTCAAACTGCCGGTCCGGGTATTCGATGACCCCCAGGCCCAGCTCCCGGGCCTCGGCCGCCACCACATCACAGGGCACTCCGGGGCAGTACAGATCCGCCGCGTGTCCACTCAGGTGCCAGGAGTTTTCGATGCCGCCCACCTCGGCGTTGCGCTCCTCGCAACGCACCCCAGAGGTGATGATAACCGGCCGGTCAAAACAGCACCGCAGCGCCTCCACCCGCTCCAGCAGCTCCGGGTCCATCTCTGCCGGCCAGCCGTCACAGTAGCCCGCGCAGTCGCAGGCATACTCTGCCATCAGGAAGTGGGCCGACGCCCAGGGGCCATCGGTGATAATAGGATCCTCTGGCAGCGGGTGGTCGATCACCGCTCCGTCCGGCGGTCTTTCAGGCTCTGGCAGCGGCTCCGTCACCAAAACCGGAGGCAGCTGTGCCTGCTGGATTTCCCCTGCTTCCTGAGTTTCCGCCTCCCGCACAGGGACCAGGTTCGCGAAAAATATACAGGCAACGAGGATGAAAATGATAAAAAAGATGCTTCGACCAATGCGTTTGTGAATGATGTTCATATGATCTCCCTTCTAATCAGGTAGAAAGTAAAAAAGGGGCTCTCGCCCCTTTTTTACTCAACTGCCACGTCGGTGGTGTCTACGCGCTTGGCGCCGGCCAGCCTGGCGAGTGCAAAGCCTTCGGGCTTGAAGATGTCGTCGGTCACGATGCCGGCCGCGCCGGTTTTAACTTCCTCATCGGTGATCCCCTCCTTGTAATGCGGGATGGTCATTCTGAATTCCTTGCCGTCGGTGCGCTCAAAGTACATTACCAGTTCTTTTTTCTGTTCTACTGCCATTGTTTATCTCCCTTCAAAATTTAATTTTCTACACAATTTCTGTGATGTCGCTGGTGGTCACCCGCTCACACCCTTCGCCAATGGGTTCCTGCATCCCGGTGATGTGCTTGTAGGCACTTCTGAGCTGCTCCTTGGTGGCCTCGTGATCCACGTCGCCGTAGGATTTGCTGGAGCGTTCAATTTTCCCCAGTTTCTCGCCGTGATTGACGGTTACCTTGAGCTTGGTGTCCTTTTTGGTCTCTTCTACTGCCATTTGTTTTCTCCTTTTCGGTTTGTATTTTGTGTGGCGTAGCGCTGCGCTTTTGCCTTACACTTATACATACTTTTTTTGAGCTCAAAATGGGACCCCCTTTAAGGATTTTTTTAAATTTTTCAGCCCTTTATCCCTCAAATTCCGAACGGCTTTATGGGTGACGCCCATTTCCTCAGCGATCTGGACCAGGCTTTTGCGCTCGTGAAAGAGTTGATAAACCACCCTGCCCTGCCTGGCCGAGAGCGCTTCCACACTTTGCCAAAGCCTCTGCCGGCTCTCGCTTTCGATATAGCGCCCTTCCAGATCCACGGTCTCGTCGGTAATTACCTCCTCCAGGCTTAACCCTTCACAGCCGCTTTCGGGTTCCGACAGCTGTGTTTCTGCTGTGACGGACCGGTTAAATTGCCCGCACTGCCATTTCCTGTAATAGAGCTGTAAATGGCTTTTGATAAAGGCGTTAAAGGCAGCGCCATGTCCGGGGTCAAATTTCATGATCCCCTCCAAAAAGGCCAGGCACCCGTCCTGGCAGGCGTCCTCATAGCAGGAGGGCGCGATGCCGGGTGTGCGCTGCATGGTGGACAAAATCAGCGGCTTAAAGGTCATGAGCAGCATCTCTGCCGCGTTCTTGCCGCGCTCCCGCTCCGGGCTGCCCTTGGGGCTTTTCTGCCCTGTCTGGTAGCACTGTACGTATTCATCAATGGCTTTGTAATCGCTCAAATAAACCTCCTACTCGTCCTCATAGACGTCTGTAATCTCAAGCACAATGCCGGGAAACTGATCTTCCACCGCGGCGCTGAACTCGTTAAATTCATCTTCGGCCTCCTCGGCGCTGCGGGCGTGAAAGCCCACCCGCGCCCGGCACTCGGCCTCGACCATGTAGCTTCTTCTTCTGCGGACCACCCTGGGTCCTGTGCCGTATCGGTTCATGCTGTTCTCCTTTTGTTTAAAATTGCTGGTTTGATCCTCTTTGACGGCACGACGGGGGCGTCGTGCCCTACTGTTTCTTCTCTCTGGCCGCCCACATAGCGTTAAAGGCGGCCACCTCGTCGTCCGGGTACAGGGCTTTGATGGCGGCCTTCTCGGATTCGGTGAGGGGAGGCAGCAGATTAAAGCCGTGAATATCGGGCGGCGACTCCTGATTACAATACAATAGAGAAGCTTGTTTATTATTTATATTTATGAACGGGGACACTTGTGTCACAGACTGCGGGACAGTTTGTGTCCAGATTTGTGTCACACTGTGACCCTTTTCCGATGGCAGGGCAGCAACCGTCAGGCCGCTGTCAAAGGGCGTCATGCGGTAAATGCCTGACCGCTGTCCTGTGTCCTTTTGGTACGTCACACGGCCGTGGTCAATGAGGTACTGTCTTTGTCGCAGCAAAACCCGCCGGTCTTTGATGCTCAAAAGGCGCATGAGCACAGTGTTCGGAAGCCTGAAACAAACAGGCCAGTACCAGCCGCCGTCCCCTCCCTGGACGGCGGCCTTGTTGTTGTAATACATGAGCAGATGCCAGTAGGACTGGAGCAGCGGGCTGACAGGATTGGTCTCCAGCCATCTGTAAAAGGCCAGTAGCTCGGTCAGGTAGTTCAATCCTGGGTCTCCCTGGCGGGTCTGGCCCGGCGCATCTTTTCGTGCAGCTCCTCGAGACGGTCTTTAAAGTAGTCACAGCCTGAGGCCGTCACCCGGATGCCCCGGCCACCGGGGGTTTTGCCGCCGCCGTTTTCCAGAATACGCATGTACTCGGCCTTTTCGGTGATGACGTTGTTGCCATCCACCTTGCAGATATAGCCCTCCCGGCGCAGATAAGCGTAAAAGTCATGGCTGCCCATGTATATCTTCTCCTCCTCCAGCAGCCTGTCCAGAAAGGCCTGAACCGACATGGCAGGCAGGCCGGCGTAGTGTTTCCAGCCAATCATGGCCATGGTTTCGTCCATATCCATATAGTGGGGCATGATCACATCGGAAATGGGGTGCGGCTCCTCTGGCTCCACGCCCAGCCGGAGCAGCTGTTTCTTCAGCGCCTCGTTCTTACCAGACAGGCGGCAGGCTTTGGTGGTCTCCAGCTCCAGGGCCAGGTGCAGCATCCGCAGCACGTCGGCGCTGATCGTGACAGACTTTTCCTGATTGGCGATGGAAAGCTCTAAATCCTCATGGCCGTCTTTGTACTCCGCCAGGCGGATAATGGTGGAAATCCGGCTCATGGTAACATCGAGGCCAGCCTTTTTTTGGGCGCACGAACCACACCCGGTGTTTCCGCTTTTTGGGGCCATGGTTTCTTTTTGGGTTGTGTTTTGTTTACGATTCATTGTAAACCTCCTGTAAAATAAAATGATTTTATTTCAGCAGCTTTTGTTATTTTGTGTCTGCTGATGGTTCTAGAATACAGGAATTTATGCGCTTTAAACACGCAAACAAATTTTTAATTATTAAAAATAAGATTATTTTTATTCTTTTAAAAACCATTGCGCCGCCCGGGCGCGCCAGCGGTACAGGGTGGCATTCTCGCCGTAATAATCCAGGGTCTCCCAGGTGCGGCGGCGTTTTCCCCTCAGGGGCCCGGGGCTGGATAGTTCATCGTTTTCAAAAAGCTGCGACAGCAGCTCCCAGACCCGGTCCAGGGCATGGCGCACCCAGCCGGCCACGCCCTCGGGAAAGACCCGCTGATGGGTTGCACACTCCAGACAAATACGGCTGCACACATAGACCACGATCACGCGCCCTTCCTCCACCTCCACGGGCTTTTCGAGGCCGTTGACCACATGAGCACAGCCGTTTTTCGCCTCGATTCTCATGGTTTTGGGCTTGAGCGCCCCGCCGCAGTCTTTACAAACCACGATACGCGCCTGTCCGGTATACACATACTCGGCGATGACCTCCCGCCCCTGTTTGTCGGTATAGCCGGTGTTTTCAACTCTTTCAAAATCTCCGGCGTGTTCCATAATGTAATTTTTCAGATTTTTGGGCTTCATTTCTTCTCCTTTTGGTAAAAATAAAAACCCTGAATACCACATACGCGTGTGCGTATGCGGCCTTCAGGGTTTTGATGGGTGACAGCCAGTATCCCATTTGTTTTTAAACTATTTTATGCTCCCGCGATTACTGCCACTATCCCCAAAAGGATTGTAGACACATCAATCAGCAGTGTCATGATCGAGAGCGCCTTAAATGTTTTTTGATAATATAATTTATTGACCATTAACAGCCCAATAGACAATACTTCCGTCACACAAACCAGCCCGATGTAAAGATTAAGTACCGTGCTGCTGGATTGTATTACAAAGGACAGGGGGTACGTGATAAAAAAGGCGCCTGAAAAACTAAATAGCATCATATAAAAGGCGATCCATTCCAGTCTGGGAGCTGGCTTGTGTCCCACGTTCTGCCAGGCGTCAATCACGTTCAGCCTTTTCTGTGATATTCTTGCAATTTCAGAATCCGGAGCCTTTTTCTGTAATCTTTTATACAGATGGCTGGCTTTTTTATAGTCACCGTGTTGTTCCAGCTTTTGGGCATTTTCAAGTATATCTTCTAATTGAAACATTTTTCCTCCTGTAACTAAAAATGCATCTTAATGTCCGCAGAATATTGAGCAATTTTTTGCGCATCGATAATATTAAGTTTTTGATCAAAATTGACATCCCCTAATACTTTCTCTGCATTGGAGGGTGTCTCACTAGATGCTGTCATTTGGGCAATTCGCTGGGCATCAATAATATTGATCTTTTTGTCTTCTGTAAAATCACCAAGTTTCCCACATTTTGCTTTAGCCGTTAATGCGTTATCGTCGGCACCTATTGTATAACTTCCTGAATAGCCTTTTTGATCCTTGATCTGTTCGAGATGCACCAACTTTCCATTGATGAGCAATTCATATGGTACATAGACCTCCCGCTTATCAGCAATACCAAAACAATAGGTCAGCACATCGCCCTTCTGAGCCGATGCACCAGCCTGAATGGGCGTACCGTTACATAAAACAGATAACACCATCCCCTCTGCCGCTTCCGGGCTTAGGCCGGTTTCGATCTCAGGAATTCGAATCATCTCTGATGCGTTAATTATTAAATTTGCAGTCAAGCTTTCTGGTTCGGCGATGTGATTAGCATCCGTCAAAAACTGCGCTGTTACAAGGTAATCCCCTCTGCTTTTCGGTGGAACAAATTGCGGTGTACTTTCCCCTTTTTTTAGATAACAGTACTCAACACCAATACCTTCTGGAAGCGTTCCCTTCACCGACATAGCTTGTGGTGTTCCATCTTCAAAAACAGTTTTGTCCTCAAAAACTACTCCGTCAATCTGAATAGCCTTTGGGAAAATTGTCGCAATAATTCCACTCAAATCCAACTCATAGTTCACAGCATCAGTTCCCGTTAGGGTAAGTCCATTTACACGAACTATTTTATCAGTTCCAGCATCCGGGTCTATAAATTCCATATCCGCAATTCCTGATAACTGGACGTCTGTTCCGGCGGCCAGATCCTCCCTGTTAATAAACGGATAGGCTTCCAGCTCAGCGCTCACACTACCATCATAAACCTTATCTTTTATGCTGATAACAGGTTTAAGAAGAGTCTTATTAGTCAACTCAACGCTTATGCGTATTGTCTTATCCTCTTCCCGTACACTGGCCCATGACGGTACTTCAACACTTCCTTCAAAAACAAAAGGCTTTTCTAACACGGTTTTTCCAAAATCTTTTGGTACTTCAGTTATCCATTGGATACCTGCACTTTTTTCATTTCCGACAATATTTACACCTTCTGGATAAAGCATTTGAACATTTTCGGGCAGTCCAATGGCTGCATAGCTCTCATAGCCACCCTCATAAACCGTTTTAATAATATCCTGAAGTGGCCTTAACTGAATTTCTACAGGAGAGACCTTGATGGACTGTTCAAACACGTTTTCTTTAAATTTTAATTGATAGACATATTCGCCTCCTTTAGGTTGATAGCTTGATTCGGTCGTCCATTGCAGCCCCAGCTCTTCTGCACTTCCTACTTCCACGGTATGATCAATATAGATTCCCTTGATCATTGTATTCATATTAATATAAGCCCTGAGCGAATCAGCAGATTTATTGGCAACGCTATTGGCGTAAACCTCATAATTTTTTCCTTCACCGACGTATTCAATTCGGTCTAATACATTCTTAACCGTTAATTGAATCTGTGCTGTTCTCCGGTTACTGCTGGCGATGCCTGGTTCTTTTGGGATGGCCGTGATTTTCATTTCTGTTGTACCGGCTTTGACCGGTATTCCTGTAATCTCACCATTTTCATTAAACTGCATTCCTTCGGGCAAAGGTGTTTCTTCAGATAGCTCATAACGGAAAAGATCATTCTCCATTGAGACATCTCCTCTATACTCCTGACCAATGGTCGCATCTAAAAGGGTTGGCGCATATGAAAAGGGCATTACAGTCACTGGATCGCTCTCAATTCCCCAAAATTCTTCTGACTCGTCAATAAATGTTTTAAAATCATAAATTTTTTCGCTGGTCATTCCCTGAAATACATACTCATTTTGACCCGAGACAACAGCCTGGCTTTCGCCAATCTGATTACTTGTTCCATGCTCAAAGGGGGCTAAAAAAATATTTGCACCATGGTCTGTACCATCCAACATCAAAGTCACTTGATTTTCCGAAAAAGCTATTAACGCAAGATTGCCAAGCTGCTGCGCTTCTCTTTCTTGTTTCAAAGCGACATCGGGTATATCAAAGGTAAATCCCTGGCTATAAGTGAGCTTCGCGTTATGATTTACATAGTTTTGTGTCTCGCCATTAAGGATGGCTGTAACCAGCTGCCCGTCCGGCATTTCTTTAGTCCATAAAGAAACTTTTCCATCAACGGCACAAAGGTTGTTTTTAAAATGTTTATCACCGATCTGGATTTCCTGAACTGGAAAATTTTCAGTTTTATTGCCAAAAACAAAAGTTGCAGGGTAAACATTATCCCCTTCACTGTTTTTCGCTTTTACAGACATCTTCTCATTCACGACCTGAAGCTCTCCGTCATCAATCACTATATCAAGTGTATTGCTTTCAGAAGCACCAATATCCTGTATAGCTGGATTAGCCGATTGCGTTTGAGCCCGTACACTCCCACCAGAAATCTTCAGCTTAAGCATATTATTTGTGGCCGGTTCAATTTTTACATCTGCATTGTTTTTATTCATTTCGGATACGCCGATGGCAGGCGACTCCGTCTGAACTGTTGCGCTGTCCGAAGATACCGCGTCAATTGAACCGCCAGAAAGGTTAAGTTCAAAAAGGGTATTTTTTGAAAACATCCCAATTCCAACTGGCGAGGCGCCGCCTTTGGAATCTGTTCCGATATTCTTTGCCGATACGTTTCCTCCATTCATATTGAATAAAACTTTTTTAGATAACGTGTCTTGCTCGGCATGGTTTCCGGAGCCAATACCAATAACCGGTGCCTGGCCGCTTGTTGTCCCACTGATTGTTCCGTCATGAACATTTAGCTCCACAATTTCTTTTCCCAAATTGACTGTACTGTCTGCGGTTGCTCCATTAATCCAGCAGCCAGACGTTCCTATACCCGCGCCGCCATAGGCAGATGTAATACTCAAAGCTGCGCCTGAACCTTCTGGAATATTACATACAACATGCTGGTTGCCCGGATTGCCGTAGCCTGTTCCGATGGCAGCACCAGAACGAATGATCTCACCTCCGAACTGATTATTTTCAGACTGGGTCTGAGCCTTAACATCACCACCGTTAAGGTTAACGGTAACAGTACTGCTTTCTCCCGCGTCTCCTAAACCAGGCGTGCCAATGGCTGCCCCCATTCCTGTTGTCATTGCAGAAACCTTTCCGCCATTTACATTAAATACGAGTTCAGAATTCTGTGTCGCCCCAATAGCCGGTGCGTTATCTTTTGATTTTACATCAAGAACTCCTGACATCAAATCCAGTTTTGCACTTGATGAAGCATTAGCACCAACAAGTGCTTTTTGGTACGCTTTTCCGTTTTTCTCTGTTCCCTGTGTCAGAATCAGTGTTCCATCTGTACTGTCAAAATTTTTGATAATGCTCTCAGAACCATTTCCTAGCTCAAATGCACTTGATTCCGCATTAACCTCTTCAATGTAATTTGTTCCCTTGACCATCAATGTTAATGTGGCATGCTCACCAACCATGATACCAGAAGCAACAGAGGCAAGCTGGTTAATATTATCGAGAATAACAGTGGCTTTTGCGCCATTCGCTATTGTGATCCCATAAGGTGTCGGCTCATTTACTTTAGACTGGTATACACGAACCATGTCGCCATCATTCACCCTTACATCTCCCACACTTAAATCAAAGGTTTTGTCTTGTCTGCCAAGAATATAGTCCGCATTCAAGCGTTCCGGTGAAAAAAGCACATTATAATTTTTATGGATATTTGAATCGTCTGTTGTAATTGAAAAAGCAGCATTGTTAATCTGCGTTTCAATATTTGATTCGCCGTCAACAGTCCAGACATTCGTAGCTATCCCCCGGTGTCTCAGAGCATACATTTGCGCCTTATTAACGCCGCCGTAGTTAGGATCAAAAGCTGCTCCGAGCTTTCCGACAGATTTCATAACCTGATAGACAGCCTCGCTGGTGCTATTTCCAGAATGCGACGAAAGATAACCTAGACCAATGCCAGGCATCGTTTTTCCCATGTTGCTGATCTGACTCGCATTAAAACTAATCACTACAATTCGGTCCTCTACGCCCTTTTGTTCAGCTAAGTTTTTTATCATCTGTGCTACTTCTGGCTTTGATGTCTTAATCTCGACCACCAAAATCATTTCTGGAAACTCATTGACCATTGTGTCAAAGAGTTCATCCAGTGTTGCGAATTTACAATTGCTGTATTGGCCCGTTTTTTTTAGGGTATAGGACTTCAGTTGAGCCAACGTCATCGATTCAACGTTTCCCCTTGCAGAGCTGGTGGTATATCCGCTGATATCACCATTATGATTAACGATCAACCGTTGATCACTTGTAATATATACGTCACATTCAACAGCCTCAACGCCGGCCCATCCAGCTTCTCTCAGTGATTCCACGGTATTTTCCGGAGCTGCTTTTGGGTAGCCACGATGCCCGATAAAAGGCGTTTTGCGGCAATAAACATTTTTACCGTCAACAAGCTCATATAACCGATAGACTGCTTCTGCATTTTTTACCACGATGCCGTTTGCACCATTATCCATTGCACCTCTTGTCATTTCTTCATCATCCGCCTGATTATCCATTAGCCAGACTGACAGAAAACGACTCTGCAAGTATTCAACAGACGCCCGGCTTATCGATTTTGGTACCATAGCAATGGAGGCTTTCGAGGTATGCGTAATACTTGAAATCGCCTCTTCTCCTTCGAGTGTTTGAAACTTACGAATGGTTCGAATAGCCGACGGCTCTTCTTCATAAATGTATTGAAGCACCTCATTGCTCTCAGAAACTGCCATTAAATCAAACTCGCCATTAAAACGCACATATTCTATCAGGGCTTTAGCTTCCTCTATATTATCCACTAAAAAAGCAGGTATAACCTTTTTTCCACAGAGTTCGAATCCTTGCCGCAAGTCCATTGGCGTTTCAGCATTTAAACGAATTTTTAATGCATTGTTCTGAAGTACCAAATCAAACAGAGCAACCTGCGGTGGTTTACTACCTGAAAGCTTTGAAATATCCACCGGTTCATCAATTTGCGAGACAACAGTTGGGGCTGCGACAATTCCAGTATTTGGCTCATATACCTCCTTAATTTTATCAGCTTCACTTGGAATCGAGTCTGGCAATGGCTGGGTTTCCTTTAAACGCACACCATAAACACGCGCCTTGCACCCATTTGTCTGAAGCGCAAACTTTCCGTTTTCACCAGAAGAAACATTATCATAAAGAATCATCGGCTTAGAATCAATAGATTCCATGACTTTATTTCCATTTACAATAGCCTGAGCGGTGTATACTTTACCCGCCTCAATAAAATGATCGTAGCTTGCTGTACTTACCACATTCCAGTCATAACCAGATGTTCTGTATGCCACCTCGACGCCGTTACTCGCTGTGGCGTCCTGACGAATACACATATTCATATATGGAGCCGGATCCGATCCACTACCTTGAAGATGGTACATCAAAGAAAACCACCGGCTACTGTTATTCGCCTCTGTTATTGTAAAATCTGCTTCGTAAGTAAAATTACTATTTGTCTGATTTTCAGGCAGACAAAGAATTGTATCTTTTTCCAGTTCAAGGTAACCATTTTTTATACTGGCACTCCCTTTATAAACACTCCACCCATCCGGAAGCGGATTACCTTCCTCGCTTTGGGTAAAATCAATGCTGTATTCCGGCTCTGCTGCTTTGCTGGGAATACTTGTCAACAACAGGACAGATATTACACACAGCACAAAGCAAGCGATCCTTTTTAAATATATTATCATATCATCACTTTTCCTATGTCATTCCTTCACAATTTCAAAATAGGTTTGCTGCTCAACCGGCACGAGAACGCTCTTTCCCAATGTTTGGATATTACCTTCATATAATTTTTCTTTCAGCCGCTGAACCTTGTCCAGATGGGATCCATTAATTTTACCAATGACTGCTTCCAGTTTTTCCAGATCATCATACTGAACCACCATTTCATTCACTTCTTCTTTTACACGGATGACCCTTAAGGTACACTGTTTTTTTCCTTTGGGTTTTTCCCGGTTGCAGAGCTCATTATATTTTTTTATAATTTTTGTAATGCTTCCTTTAAACTCGGGGTAAAGAGTAATGTCGATTCCTTTAGCCATGGCCCTCCGAAGCCACTGGATATTGGTCAATGGCAGACTTACGTCAGCAATCAGACTTATATCCAGACCAGCTTCGAGGCCAAGTCTCAGCTCTCTTGCTTTTGCCGCACCCAGCTCAGGATTACGCAAAAGCGTATCGTCCAACCCCTGCGCCTGCACCCTGAAAATCTCAGTCAGCTGTCCGCCGCTGTATTCTGGGGCCGCGGTTTCCAGCACATTTGCACCTGCGCACAATCCATAATTAATGGCTACATACTGCTGGCTATTGAAAGTATATCCCTTTTCTTTTTTTAAAATATTTAAAGTACTTTCCATATCAGGATGCTCTTGATTTGTCACATATCTTCGACGCATTCTTATCACACTCCTAACTATCTGTCACCATTCATTTTCAGATATATTTCCTGCCATACACATACAACACATAATGATAAGAGTGGTTATAAAGCTTAGCAGACTCAATAAAAAAATACCAATACCTTTAAAAGCGAAAAAGCCTGCTGCCATTGCATTAACAAAGGTAAACACTCCTGTTATGCGTCTGTATTTTGAACTTTTGCTGTTATTTCTTAAGTTTTGATAAACAGCCAGCCCCATCCCTGCAAATCCTGACAGTATCATACCTACTAAACCGATTAACATCTTAAACCCCACTTTCATAAACAATCTACGCACAAAAACGCAGCTGCCGATGCTGTTTAAAGAGCATCGACAGGTACATTATAGAATTAAATTTAAAACTTCTTTTCGGGATCGGCTGTATATTGCGCGATCTGCTGAGCATCGATGATGTTGACTTTATTGTCAAAATTCACATCTCCGGCCGCTTTTTGCACAGCTGATGGCGTCTGTCCTGCCGCTACTGCCTGGGCAATCTGCTGGGCGTCGATAATATTGATGGTACTGTCTCCATTAAAGCTTCCCAGAAGCACGTACTGCACTGTTGCCGTGACCGAAACCGTTGGGTCCTCGGCTACATACACTGCCTGGTAGCTTCCAGCTGCCCGGTCATAAGTAAGTGTCAGCGCTTGTCCGTTAACGGTCATCACTGCCGGTACATAAGACTTTCTGTCCTGATTCCGGGTTACGGTATAGGTTACCACTTCTCCAGCCTCTGTTACATGATCTTTATCTGCCGTGACTGTACAGCCAGTCACACCTTCGGGCAGTCCTTCCACAACCGGATCCTCTACTGTTCCTCCCGCTTCACCGATGACCATGGTTGCAGTCATGGGCGCTTTGGCCTGATGGTTATCGTCCACGGTAAAGGAGGCGGTCACGGTATAGGTCCCTGCTGCTTTAGGCGCTTCGGTGGTTTTTACCCCGTCCTTTTCATAGGTATAGCTGACGCCTGTAATGCCGCAATCCTCTGGATATACAGCTTTTAGGCTATGGGTCGCTCCATCTTCGGGGAAGCGGGCATTCTCAAAAACAACGCCGGTAATCTCGGCTTTTTTAATGCTCGCGCTCACCTGCTCAACGCTTAAAATATAGTGGTCCGCATCCTGACCAGACAGAACAATGCCTTCAACTGTGACTTTTTTGCTGTCTCCGGCGTTGGCGTCCTCAAAGGCTCCTGTTGCCTGATCCCAGTCAACGGTATAGCTGCCAAAGCCCGGATCGCCGGTAAAGGTCGCCTGGCTGAAATCTAAAACCGCATCTGCAGTACCGTCATAGACCTTATCCTGGGCCTTAACGCCCCGGATCACCAGTGCGCTTTTCTCACTCACGCGGACTGTTTTGGTCAGGACCTTCTCGCCGCCCGCATAAGCTGGAAGCGCCAATTTTGCAGTAAAAGTCTGAGTGGCTTCAGCCGTTCCAAAATCTTCCGGAACATCCGGCGTCCAGACCAGCGGTTCGTCTTTTGTTTCTTTTATGGTTCCATCTTCCGAGGTATAGGTGACTGCAATGGTGTCGAGAAGCCCCAGCTCCTGCCAGGTATATGGCATTTCGCGGGTTGGGAGCGTGGTGTCCGCAAAGGGTTCATAGGCTGCGCTGACAGGCTTGACGGTAACGTTCTGCAGCGCAAAGAACTGTCCGCCTGCGCCAACCGCCGCCACATAGATATAATCGCCGCCCCTTGGATTCCAGGTCATGCCGGAGGGGTTCCATTTACTGATGGCCTCTGCTCCCTGGGTACCGTTGTCATAAATAACTGCCACTTCCTTTGGAAGGCAGCCTGCCAGATCATCGGCACTCTGGTTTCTATCATCATTTGCGTACATTTCAATTGGATCAGGCGACTCAACCCGTACGGCCTGCCGGTCATTAAAGGTAATCTGGGAGATTAGCTGGCTGTCCTCACCTGTGATGGTATATGCGCCTGTACGCACCTTATCCGTACCCGATAAAGCCACCTCGGTTTTACTGTTAATCAGCAGTCTGCCCGGCGTATGGTGGTCACAGCTGGTGACGGTATAGTGAATAACGTCTCCGGCGCCAACTTCACTTTTTTCTGTGATCGTTCTGCCCTGGGCATCTGTCATCTCAATCTGGCATTCAGCATCTCCTGCGCAGGGAGAAGTCTTTGCAATAATCGGCAGTACTGGGTTAAACTTTGTTCGGACCTCCAGCGCCATTCCGGGCTCAGAGGCCTCTGTATTGGCGGTAGCCTCAACAATGGCTCTAAAGCTGTATGCCTTTCCGGGATCAAGATTTTTAAAGACTGGACTGTATTTATCCGCATTATCCCCATAGTTTTTACCATTATCGCTCGAGATCTGATAGATCACCTTGGCGCCGGACGCCTTAGCTGGGCCGTCCAGCTCTACCGGCTTTAACGCGATGCTCTTCAGGCTTATGTCCGCCACAGACGGAGCGCCCGGAGCCTCAATTTGCGCCTGAGTAATAACGCCGTCTTTGTAATTGGATGTTAAGGAATACCAGGCTTCATCTTCACCGGTCAGTGTCAGGCCCTCGACCGAATAGTTCAGCCCTGTTCCTGCATTTGGGGTCTGGAAACGCACAGTCGCGGTTTCACCGGACAGAGCTACCTTTTTATGATCAGCATCAAGAGTGCTTTCATCTAAACGGACCGGCACATTTTCAATGACTGTGCTTCCGTCATAGACCTTTGTAATATCTGCTGGGTCAATGATCAGTTTGGCCTGTTGCCGGGCGGTCACGGTAAAGCTGGCCTGCATTACATCGGTTGCAGCTGTTGCCCATTCTGGAAGTACAGCCTTTCCGGTAATCTCGGCAGGGTCTTTTGCCACTTTGCCAAAATCTTCCGGAAGCTGCCAGATAATGGCGGCTGTCTTATCACGGATGTCCACATAATTATCGTATCGAATGCTGGCCGTGGTTGGGAGGCCCTCACTTTCCAGCTCTGCCAGAGTGTAGCCCTCAGGCTTTTCTTTAATGGTAATTTTTCCCACAGTGGTTTCAATCTCAGCTGTAACCGGCTCTACTTTGACCACCTGAGTCACTTTTGCTTTGGTATTATTTGTCAGCGTGCCCACATAGGTAAGGTCTGACCCCTTAATGTCCCATTCGCCGTTTTTAAGGCTCCAGCTTTTTATGCTGTCGGTACCTTCGGTGCCATTATCGTATTCGAATTGAACAAACTTTGGCAGCGCTTTCTCAATGTTTTCCAGGCTTTGGTTGCGCACATCGTTGGCCGCCATAATAATGGGTTCCGCGGTAATTTCCTTTACGCTCTTTTCCGCCGCTTCAGCCGAAGCCGTAACGGTTTTGTCACCAGGCTGAACTGTATATTCATAATACCAGGTACGTTTCTGGTCTCGCGCTTTTTTCATCCCTTCTGTTGTTTCTGAGAGAGCCAGCTCCTGCCCCTTAAAAGTAAAGTGCATGGTATGCGCGTCGCAATAGGTGATTTTATAAGTCACCTTATCTCCTGCTGCTGCCTCCAGTAAACTGGTTATCTTCTTATTCGCGGCGTCGTAAAGCTCAACACTGCACCCCTGACCGGCAGCACAGTCGCCAAAAATATCCAGCACTGGTGCAATTACCGCCACCTTGGTGCTTTCTGACGCGCTGGCCGCAGAAGCGTCTGACGCGTTTGTATTTCCTGTTGCGCCCACTCTGGCATAAAATGTATAGGCTGTTCCAGGTTCGAGGCCGGTAAAGACCGGGCTGGTCTGCCAGTTGATCTTATCCTGGCTGTACTGTGCTTTGGCGCCTGCCGCCAGCGCTGTAGGATCTGTTATTTCCACAGGCTTTAAAGCAATACGGGTAGAAGTGGTTTGGGAAACATCCACAACCGGCGCTGCCGGCGCTGCGCTGACGCTTGCCTTTGTAATTTCACCCATAAGCTTTGAAGCGGCCCAGTCAATGATGTATTTATCTGCGTCAGCGCCCGAAAGAGCATTACCTGTTACATTGACGGTTTTGTTGGCGCCAACGCTGGCATCCTCAAATTCAGCCGTTAAACTGGCGCTTTTATTAAAGCTTACGTCAGCGCCCGCAGCAGCGCCGACTAACGCCGCACTCGTTAAATCCAATTCGGCTGTTTTAGTGCCATCATAAGCTTTAGGTTTAACGGTAATGCCCGTTACGGTGAGCGGCGCAGCTGTTTTATATTCAGCCGTAACTTCTGCAGCCCCGGAAACGGTTGCCCAATCTGGAAGTGTGACCATTCCGGTAAAAGTTTTTTCTGCAGCCGATCCCCCTTTGGTGCCAAAATCTCCTGGTGACTGCGGATTCCAGCTTACCGGGCAATCCATAGCATCAACGCTCTGGTCAAAGGTTACCTTCACGGTACTGCCCAATCCCAGTTCTTCCATAGTATAGGCCTCATCCCGGATAGCGATGGTTTTGGCGGCAATAACAGGCATTGTCGCAGTGACCTTATCAACCGTTACGCTCATTGTTGTTGTCTTTGCCGGGC
This sequence comes from Eubacterium maltosivorans, assembly GCF_002441855.2. Lineage (NCBI taxonomy): Bacteria > Bacillati > Bacillota > Clostridia > Eubacteriales > Eubacteriaceae > Eubacterium > Eubacterium maltosivorans. The sequence continues at coordinate 1,837,887 of NZ_CP029487.1, forward strand.
TGCTGACCAGTGTCCCATTGTAGGCGTAGGTGCCGCCTTTTATGTCCCAGCTGCTGCTCTCGTCCAAAACCCATTGCACGGATTCTTCGCCGCTGGCTCCGTTATCATAAACTGCCTGAACCGTCTGAGGCAGGCTTTGCTCCAAAGCCTGCTGGCTGGCGTTTTTGGGATCATTGGCGTTCATCGTGACCGCTGTTGGGGCTGTGACCGTACTGATTGTCCGACTGCTAAAGCTTGCCTCCGCTTTGATAACCGTATCCTGGTCTGTAACCGTATAGTCTGCGGTATAGGTGCTGACGCCGGTTGGATCCTGCGCACCTTTTGTCAATGCAACAGCCTGTCCGTTAACCTTCAGGCCATCTGCCTCGGCCACCGTATAATTTTCGGATGGCTTCACAGTGTAAGTCACTTTTTCTCCAGCTTTGGCGTGGGTCGTGCTCGCGGTAATGGTACAGCCCGCATCATTTTTTCCAGCCCCGGCCTTGGTTGGTTCACTCACCTGAGCGTCGGTTTTAGCAGTGTCGGACGCCTGGCTTGCAGGTGAGGCCGCATTATTGCTGCTCTCTGCATAGCGGGCGTAGAACTGATAGCTGGTTCCAGGCTTTAGGCCGATAAAGGTTCCGCTTGTCTGCCAGACAGCCGGGGCCTGGCTGTCTTCGGCACAGGCGTACTCCAGACGGTAGCCATCCGCCGGGTCTGCAACACTGACCTCAGCACTGGCATCCGTGACTGAAGCGGGCACTACGGTCGGTTTATCCGGCGCGGCAACATTCACCTGTTTGGTGATCGTCGTGCTTAAGCCGCTAAAGTCCAGAACATATTTGTCCGCTTCTGGCCCACTGATAGACAGGTCTTCAACCGAAGCAATGGTACGTTTTCCAACATTGGCGCTGTCCAGATGAATGACCGGGCTGCTGCCAGACAGCGTGTAGCCCTCCAGCGGTGAGCCATCACACAATAGGGTCATAAAGCTAAGCCCATCTTTATTCCAGTTGGCTACAGTCGTACCATCGTAAGCTTTGCTGTAAAGCACCAGGCCTTCTACCTTAACAGGGGTGCCAAAGGTGATCTCCCGGCTCACTGCCGTGCTGTTTACAGTCGCCCATTCCGGTATAGCCACCGTTCCCGTAAACACCTGCCGGTCTGTCTGTTTTGCCCCGAAATTCGCAGGAACTGAGGGGCTCCAGTTTACTGCTGCATTGTCTGTCACTGTTTCGAAGCCTGTCCCGCTGTAGGTAACCTCAAGGGTATCCTTCAGTCCCAGATCGGCCATAGTGTAGCCCCCTGATTTTACAGGCAGCTTTTCATCTTTTAATGGTTCAAAGGCTGCGTTTACCGCGAGTACGCGCAGGGCCTGTGTTGCGGTCACATCGCCTAAAAGCGCCTCATAGGTGTACTCGCCCCCCTTTATTTTAAAGGTCTGGCCCTTTTTCATCTGCCAGTGCGCGTCGACTTCGCCGGTTGTCTTATTATCATAAGTTACGCGTACCTTTGAATCCAGGCTTGCCGCCAGGGCTTCGGCGCTTGTGTTGGCGGCGTCATTGGCATACAGTGTCTTTGCCCCCAACGTGTCCGCTGCTTTTACACTGCGGTTGTTAAAATGCACCACAGCATTGATTGTGGTGTCACTTTCTTTAACCGTGTAGGAAAAGACCGCTGTTCTGTTTTCGGGATCTACCTGAGCCGCATCGATGGACAGCTCGGTTCCGCCAATGGTCATGCTTGGCGTATAGCCCTCTGCATAGGAAACCGTATAGGTAATGCTTTCTGCCAGGTCCGCTTCGTTTTTATCCACCTTAACCGTGTTAGCGCTGTCGGACTGTCCCGGACCGTCCTTTGTGGCAGGCGCCACCACACTTTTAGTTCGAAGCTCCTGGCTGTCAGTGCCAGATTTAAAAGCTTCATCGGTAGCGGCAGTATAACTGATCAGGTTGTAGGTTGTTCCCGGCTGCAGACCCGTAACCCTACCGCCGTTAATGGTCTTGGGTATCAGCTGGCTGCCGCCGGTATACTGGTAAACGCCCAGCGCATCAGGGGTGAAGCTGAAGCCGCTGGTGGTACGGGTAACCCTGTCTGCAGGCACGGCCGTGGTGTTCTCAGGACGTGACTTAATCGCATAAGCGGCGGCTTCCCCTTCCGGGATCTCCCCCTTTTTAACGGCGCGAATATAAAGCGACTTGCCAATAAAAGCAGAAATCACATCACCGCTTTTTATAGGATCGCCTTTAAAATCCGAAACGGTATTCATTTCATACCCCGGGCTAATGGTGATTGTTTCCTCAGGATAGCTGATCGCCGCACAGCTCTCTGGGGTGCTTGGTGCTGCCTGAAGGGTATAATAACTGGCTGCCGGGCTCGGATTATTGCCATTACTGTCGGCAGAGCATTGAAAGCTATAAGCCGTTCCGGCTTCTAAACCCTCAAACACAATGGTGCCGCCAGATGCCTGTTTCCAGACTTCCGCTGTTCCTCCATCGCGTTTATAGGCAGTGTAGTACAAGCTATCAGTGCTGTTCAGCGTTACCGATGTACTGGTACGGCTTGCAAGAGTTGGAGCGGCCTGTTCCGCCGTTAATGCCACCCCTTTCTGCATCTGTCTGGTATCATCACCACCACTTAAGACATCTGTCGGCAGTGCCTCCTGAGCCAGGGTGGTCGCCCCAGTGGAGCTGAGAAGCATCACCCCGGACATCATCCCAGCGGCGAGTTTTTGCGAAACTTCTTTTGTTTTTCTTTTCTTCATAGATGATTTCTCCTTTTATTGTCAGATCCCATATGCAATGAAGGCGGGCGCGCATTTTGCCTTTCCAAAATGGCTGCAAAATCCAACGTCCGCCCACTTGCTGCTAATTATTAAATTGCCTTGTCATAGAATTTCGTGTTTTGTGTTCTGGAAAGGGGGAGTTCCCCTTTCCGGTGTGCTTAAATGTTTTGTGTAATGTTGTGTGTAATAATAAATAGATGTTTAATGTATCAGTTTTTTGTTTTTTAAATGTTGGCTAGTTCATCTTTTTTCTCATACGGAATACCTTGATCCCAGAGACGGCTAAGATGGCCAGGCCAGTGGTTAAGAAACCAAAGCCGTTCACTTCATCCTGTGTGAAGTTCAAACCTGTTACTGGGTTTTTAACATTGGATGCCGCTGCACCGCCGTTGTTCTGTCCGCCGTCAGTTCCATCCGTTGTTCCGCCACCAGCCTGGGCCTCTGCAACGGTAATTTTAAATTCAATGGATTTTCCGCCATAGGTTGCGGTTAAAGTCTGTTCGCCGGCTTTTGTTTTGTCATAGCCTGTGATTTCAGCATCGGATAATGGCAGCTCACGGACGGCTTCGCCATCGTTGATGGTGGCTTTCATCATGCCGCCTTCCAGGTTTGGCAACTCGTCCCCAACGGTGGTTTTTCCAGTCGGTGCCTGGATCAGTTCCAGAGCGGTAACTGTGGCTGCTTTAATGTTGATGGTAAAAGCGTTTTCCAGCTTCTGTCCGCCAAATTCAATGGCGACCGGAACCGCTTCGCCTACCTGATTCATGTCAACAATAGCAGTAGCCTGAGCCATATCCACTTCAACGTCGCCTGCCTGTTCATAGGTAACGGTTAATTTACCGCCAGCTAAATCGATGGCGTCGCCCTGGAGATAATCTGTTTTGGTCGGCGCTGCTGCAACAGCCAATGCTTTAACGGTGTCTGCCTTAACGGTCACATCGGCAGAGTCTTTAAAGCCGCCTTCTTCTGTGGTCGCGGTAATGCTGGCAGTACCTGCTGCAATGGCGGTCACTTTGCCGTCTGCATCTACGGTTGCGACAGCTTCGTCAGAGGAAGACCAGCTAACGTTCTGGTTATCCGCATCTGCTGGCGCAACAGCAGCAGTTGCCTGCGCGCTCTGGCCTGGGAACAGTTCAGAAGCGTCTAAGGAAACCGCTACACCGGTTACTGGTACCGGAGCCGGCGGCGCTTCAGTAATGTTTACCGCTGTCGCGGTTCCGTTGGAATTTGCAGTAATTTCTTCAGCAGCACCATTAGCTACAACTAAAGGCTTCATATCCAGGCCAGCGCTGCCCGCTGCACCGTCTTTTACTTTAAAGGTAGCCGTAAACAAATCTGTTGTAGACTCGATCGGGTCAACACCAAACCAATTGGCATAAACGCCGGTAGAACCGCCGCCGCCATTAGGGGCAAATACAATGATGTAAGCAGATTTAGTAGTGTCCACCACCTCTACCTTATCATGATCATATTCCAGCGCTGCCTCGTAAGAACCCACAGTTGGGTCCGGTGTTACTGAAACAGACACGGTAAAGGTGTCGCCCGGATGCACCTCTGTTTTATCAGCAACAGCTGAAAAGGTTGCAGAATCCCCTGCGGCTTTCGCCTGCGGCATTATTCCTGGAATAGCCGCTGATGCAAGCAGGCTGAACCCTAAAAATCCGGCAATCAGTCTACTTGAAAGTGTTTTTGATTTCATATTTTCCTCCTTATATGAAAATGAATAAATTTATATTAAGTGCGCGGCGCTTATCCGCGCACTTAACGACCTTAATTGCTATGTTTTAAATATTGAGTGTCTATTGGTTTTTTAAAGCTTAAAAGATCATATTGACATCTGCTGCGTACTGCGCAATTCTCTGGGCATCGATAATATTGACCTTGCCGTCAAAGTTCACATCGCCGCTTGCCTGCTTAACAGCCTCCTGGGCTCCGCCAGATGCAGATGCCTGAGCGACCTGCTGCGCGTCGATAATGTTAATCTTGTCATCGCCGCTGAAGTTTCCTAATAAAACACACTTGGCATCCGCCTTAAGCGCTGTATCGCCTTCCTTGACAGTATATTCCGCACTGTAGCCTTTACCTTCGGCCAATTTTACCAGGGGAATGCTTTCACCGTTCATGGTAAAGCTATAAGGAACGTAAGCGTTACGGACATCCGCAGCGCTCAGCTGATAGGTGAGTGTGTCACCCACTGCCACGGTGTCGCCAATCTGGATGGCTTCACCGTTTTTCAGAACAACTGCGTTCATACCAGCTGCCTGTTCCTCAGTTAATCCTGTGGTGATTTCTTCAAGAACAAGGCCCTCACTCTTAGCTTCAATCACAAGCTTTGCACTCATGGTCTGTGGTTCCACCACATGGTTGGCGTCGGTTTTAAAAGCTGCTGTAACTGTGTAGGTTCCTGCAGCACTTGGTGGCAGCTCAACGGCTTCGCTTGCGCCCTCTCTCAGATAACTGTAGCTTACGCTTACACCTTCTGGCAGTGTCCCCTTAATTTCAATGGTCTGGGTATTACCGTCCTCGGTCACTGTTTTGTCTTCCATGCTAATACCGGAAAGGGTGATGGCCGCCGGGGTAATGTTACCTGTGGCCTGGCTGAAATCTAAGATATATTTTCCAGCATCTGAACCTGTTAAGCTTAGTCCGCTGACTTTAACCGGGATGTTCTTTCCGGCGTCAGCCGAAACGAATTCAGCCTTTGGAATACCGGATAACTGGACGTCGGCTCCCTCGGTCAGCGCTTCGGGATCTAAAGCTGGTGTTTCCTTAAAATTGGCGGATTTCGTTCCGTCATAAACTTTATCCTCAATCGAAATCACTGGGGATAAAACCACTCTGTCACTGATGTTGACATTGACAGAAACCGCATCGCTCCCAATAGTTGCCCATACTGGCACAGCAGCGCTTCCTTCAAATACCACCGGTGCTACGGTTGCTGTTTTACCAAAGTTTTCCGGAATCTCTGTGCTCCAGCTAATGGCAAGCTCACGATCTGCACTGTTTACAGATACACCGGCCTGATAGGTGCATCCAATAGTTTCTGGCAGGCCTAGCTCGGCAATGGTCGAATAACCTTCGGCGTTTACAGGAAGTATCACATCATTTAAGGTGTTAAGCTCTGCTGTCACCGTATTAACAGTTACCGCTTGTGTAACGTTGCTGTCACTGGCAGATACGCTGTACTGGTAGGTACCGCCTTTAGGTGAAAAGACCGTGTTCGTGGCCCATCCCAAACCGAGCTTACTGGCTTTACCGATTTTTTCTTCACCATCGTTATAAGTCGCTTTTAAAACAATCTGGTTATTAACAAACGCTTTTAGCTGGGCTGCGCTCTCATTTTTTTCATCATTTGCAAAAAGGGTAAGGTTCTTTTCATCGCCAACGCGTTCAATTTTAGTAATTCTTTTTTCACTTTCAGTCATAAAGGCTTTCATGTTCAGCTCGGTATCCTCTGCCTTTACAACATAAGAGTAGGTGAATTTACCTGACCCTGTTGTGGCCTGAACATCATTGGCATTCAGGTTAAACTTGACAAAATCGTGCAGCGGACAGGGTATTGCTGTAAATAAAACCGTATCTCCCACCGCGGCGTTCCCATTAACGGCGGTGCTGGTCACTTCACAGCCGCAGCTTAAAGGCTGGCCTGCCAAATCTACAGCAGAGACAGTCACTTTCACCGGTTCCACCTTCAGGCTTACCGATGCGGTCCGGCTGTTATTGGCAGCAATGCCTTCATCGGTTGCGGTTGCTATAACATCAAAGGTAAAGGTACCCGCCTGTGTTGGTGTTCCTGAAAGGGCGCCGTTTGTGCTAAACGATAAGCCTTCGGGTAATACCGCCCCGTCTGCCAGCGCGTAGGTAAAACTGCCGCCTTCAATGGCCACACTGGCCTGGTAAGCGCCTTTCAATTTTGCGTTTGGCAGGCTTGGTGCGTACTCAAAGGGTTTGACAACCAGCGCTTCTTTTTGAGTCCGCCAGTAACTGTCATTTTCATTAACCAATGCTTTAATATCGTAGAGCTTGTTTTTTGTCAGCCCGCTAAAGGTATATTCAGATTTACCGGCTTCGTAGGCTTGGGCCTGTCCAACGGGTGTACTGGCGCCATGCTCAAAGGCCTGGAGCATCACTGGCGCATCTGCCGTAACGCCATCCACTTGCATGGTGACACTGTTTTCCGCAATGCTTTTAATGCTAGAGCTTCCCAACTCTTCAGGGCTGGTGGTCTTCTTTAAAACCACATTTGGCTCTGCAAAAGTAAAGCCACTGTTATAAGCCAGGTTTATCTTTTGACTTGTATAGGCTTTTGGATCATTTTCGGCTGTTGCCGTAAAGACTTTGTTCTGACCTGGTGTGGTCCATAAATAGAGCTTTCCAGACTGGGCAGTCAAATCTTTTCCGTAGTCTTTACTGTCGATGGCTGCATTTTGTACTTTTGTCTTTTCTTCTGTGATTCCACCGATACTGACAGTTGCGGGGTAGACATTTTGATTTTGGCTGTTCTTAGCCGTTACATCCATTCTTTGATTTACAGCGTTTAAGGATCCACCGTCTACTTTAACATTAAAGGTATTGTTTGCGATGGTTCCTATATCTGGAATGCTCGTATCCGTTGACCGCGTTTCAGCGTTAATGGTTCCGCCTGTAACATTGAGGTTAAAGGTGTTATTCTTGGCATTCTCTGTTGTTATCGTCGTGTTTTCTTTATATTTTCCAGCAATTCCGATTGCGGGTGTATTAACAGGAATACCTTTTTCATCATCCATAGAAAGGCTGCTGATAAGACCACCCGAAATATTACAATCGAACGCTGCCTTTTGAGTGAACAGGCCAATACCAATACCTGGTCCGCGTCCATTATTTGTTGAAGCATCATTTACAGTCTCGATATTACCGCCTGAAATATCCACCTTTACTTTTTGGTCTGCGGCTGCGCCTGCACCTACGCCAATGCCTGGCGCCTGTCCGGCAACTACAATTTTGGTGTTCCCACCCGCAATATTCGCTTCGACATACTCACTCGTAGATGTATTACCGTTAGGGGTACCCGTTTGGCTGTTCCAGCTACCAGAACCTCCAATAGCGGCTCCGCCATAAGCGCTGGTTAAATTAAGATCTGCGGTAGAATCCGCTGGAATATTGAGTGTAACTTTTTGTTTTGCGTAACCGCCATAACCTGTTCCGATTACAGCGCCGCCTCTTTTTTTCCCTGGTTCTGGTGAAACATCTCTTGTATAGTTGCCACCGATTACTTTTCCACCATTAATGGTTACATTAACAGTATTTTCCTGGTTTGCAGGTACATCCCCCTGGGTACCAATTGCGGCGCCCCAGCCTTCCGTTTGAGCTTCAACAGTTCCTCCATTAATTGTTAAATCCAGTGTTGAACCGCCATCTTTGTCATTTCCTGCAGTTGCGCCAATGGCCGGTGCATAATCCCGCGAAACTGCTTTAACAGATCCAGAATTAATGGTTAACGCGGAATGAGACTGAGCGCTCGCGCCAAGAATAACATTCTTCATTTGTTGATCTTCGGGTATTTGAGCAGATACCTCCACTTCTCCATCGTTATTACCATAATCTTCTATGATGCATTGTGCCCCATCCTGCAAATAAAATGTACTGGAACCATTATGCGAACATTTTAGGATATTCTTCCCTTTCAGCAGTACTGTCGCTTCGGCATTTTTTTTGATTCTCACCGGACTAGAAGTTTTTCCAACTTCAGAACTTTGCACTACATTCAACTTTTCCAGAATAACCGTTGCAGTAGCATTTTCTTCAACATCAACATTATATTCTGCTGTCGGCGTCGTCTGGTATACACGAACTACCTCTCCATTCTTTACACTTACGTTTCCTTTGCTTATATCCGCCGATCTTGTCTCTGTAACCCCGGCGGCTCTTGCCTCTTTTCCTTCCAACATCAAAGTTGGCAGCAAAAGCAGCATACTAAAAAACAGAATGGTCAATGTTTTTAAAAAATGCTTTCTTTTATCCATTTGTTTCTCCATTTTTAACTCCTTTCATATTTGCTGTTTTTCATTGTCCTCAACCATGTCCGAGCTTTAATCTCAGAGCGCCCTGCCAGCCAGTTCTTCTTCACACCTCCCGCGCTGTAACTTTTTTAAATCTTTTTTATCATCAGAAAGCCAGCATACACTAGATTGAAGACAGTTTTATATCCATCAGGTTAGCCTGTGAATAACCTCGCTTTACCTTTAACAGAATGTGCAGAGAAGGCGAACGCTGGTGTAAAAAGTTCCCGCCCTCTCTGCGATTACAAAAAGATAAAAAGGTAAAGATGTGAGAGTGCCCGAAACAGCTTGTTTGGCGCGCGCTGTTTCCTCTCTCTATTCAACAGAAAAGCAGCGAATGCTTTTGCTGTGAATAACATTTTTTACTTCCAGAAAGGCCGCAACAATTTCCGGATCAAACTGAGTGCCGCTGCCTTTCTCAATTTCAGCCAGAGCCTCATGCTCGGTCAGGCTGCCCCGGTAGCATCTTTGGCTGACCATGGCGTCCCAGCTGTCGGCCACGGCGCATACTCTGGCAGCAAAGGGAATGGCTGCTCCTTCCAGTCCCATAGGATACCCGGAGCCGTCCCACCGTTCGTGGTGGTATTTGCAAACCATGGCCCCCACCCGGCAAAAGGCTCTGGCCTCCGGGCTCTCTGCCAGCTCTCTCAGCTGGTCGAAAAGGATTCCGCCAAAACGCGTGTGCCGTTTCATGATTGTCCATTCACCGATGTTTAACGCGCTGTCTTTTTCCAAAAGTTTTTTGGGTACGATGCACTTACCGATGTCGTGGTAATAAAAGGGGCTGCACCCGTTAAGACGGCACAGCGCTATTTCGCTTTCCCGGTTCATTTCGCAAAACAGAGCCTCCATTAATTCTCCGGTTCTCTGGCAATGGCGTTGAACTTCTTCTGGACATTTTCTTAAGTATTCGTTAACGGATCGGTCCATTTTTCACTTCATCCTTTTCTTTTTTGCCTGATAGGGTATAATATTACAGCTAAAATCGTTCAAAAAGTCGCAAAATATACTCTTTTGCGTCTTTACACCGCTTCTGAACATATTTTCTCTATGATACTTTTAACTTTTAAATATTCATTTTCAGGAATTTGATCCATTTTTTTAATCTCTTCTTTTTTATATGTATCACTGGGATGTAGGTAAATATTCATGGTTGTTGCAGTATGGGCATGTCCTAAAATTTCACTGATCAATTGGATATCAATGCCACTTTCTTTTGCATTTGTCGCAAAGGTATGCCGTAAATCATGAAAATGACAGTGCTCAATTCCAGCTATTTTACATAGTTTAACAAAATGCCTTTGAATTGCGCGGACATCATAAAAACTTCCATTCTTTTTTCCGACAACAAAGCTTTCATCTTGGGCCTGGATGTCGTTTAAAACTTTGTAGTAGTCCTCGAGGCATGCTTTTATCTGCCTGTTCATCGGAACTGCTCTCACTGAATTCTGAGATTTTGGTGTACCCAAATGTAAAATGGTTTTCTGTTCCTTATTATTGGTCTGTATTCTTTTAAAGCTATGCTGTACATGAATAAATCCTTGCTTAAAATCGATATCTTTCCATCGTAATGCTGTGATTTCGGATATTCTCAGTCCCGCATAAAGAGCAAGCTGAATTGCTATATTTTGCGGTATTTTTTGAGTCGACAACACTTTTTCCAAACTTATCTTCTCTTCCAATGTCAATGCTTTTCCTTTCTTATTTTTACCCTTAGGCAACAGCACTAGGGTACAAGGATTGTTATAAATCAAACCCTCCTTTACGGCAAAATTCATTATTTCTGACAAACGACCAACAATATTTCGGACAGTCGTCGGGTTTAACCCCTTATCCTTCATGAGAATCTCTATAAACATTTGAATAACTTCTTCACTAACCGATGAAACATCATAAAATCCTAAAATAGGGTTGATGTGCAGATTAATTTGACGGTTATAATTCTGTAGTGTAACAGCTTTGACTTTTCCTTCACAGCGTTTCAAGTCTAGCCACTTCACAGATAATACAGCAATGGAAACCTGTTTTTTGAAAAATTTTCTCATTAATAAAGTGATAGTATCTTTAATCATCATTTCTGCTCCTTAGTTCAGCTATTAAAAAATTTTTAAATTTATAAAAAAAACACTGGCAATTTTTTTAACTTAACGTTATAATAGTTATAAAGTTAAAAATCTGCTCAACAAAGACGCAAAAGAGTATATTTTGCGTCTTTGTTCTTTTTTTAATAACTTTTCCTTATATCGTACTATGCTCTGATTATTTGTAAATAAAATTTTTTTTGATGAAAATATGAAAAAAGAATCTTTAAGATATAAACAGAAAAATAAAATATACCAGTAGTATATTCAACATGGTAAAAAAATATGAAAAAAAAGAACGCCGCAGATTCGTTTTTCAGTCTAGCTTTTTAAGCGCTCACCTTTAGCATTGTACGCCTCTCATCCTATCTCGTGTCCTATTATAGCATAATCATAATCTCTGTCATTTCTGATTTTACATGGGACACCACCTGTTACTTTAATTAAAAAAAGACCACATACACGTATCGGTATGCGGTCTTTTAGGTCTGGTTATCTTTTAGCTTAAAGCTCTTTTTTTCGGATAATATCCATGGGCTTGACGGTCTTATCCATCTTCATGGTGTAGAGCATTTTGGGGTGGGGGGTTGATTCGAGGGCGTTGCCTTTTTCGTCCTTCATCTCGCCCACCTGCTGGACGTAGTAGCCCTCCGGCGAGCCTGCCACCATGACCTCGATGGTTTCGCCCACCGTGGTTTTGTTGCGCTGCTGGATGACGGCCTCACGGGTTTCGGGGTCGTAGGACTGTACTACACCGGCAAAGTCATAAAGTCTTGTGTAGCTGCTGGTGCCGTAATTCTGGTCATCGGCTGTGGTCTTATGCTCAAAGAAGCCGGTGGTGTAATTACGGTGGCTGACCTTGCACAGCTCCTGGAAGTATTTGGGATCGACGACGCTCTCCTCGGGATGGTCGTAATAATAATCGATGGCCTGGCGGTAGGCCTGTACCACGGTGGCCACATAGTAAAGGCTTTTCATGCGGCCCTCAATTTTGAGGCTGTCGATGCCTGCGTCCATGAGCTCTGGAATATGGTCGATAAGGCAGAGGTCCTTGGAATTAAAGATAAAGGAGCCGGTTTCGTCTTCCTCTATGCTAAAGTCCTCGTCTGGTCTTGTCTCCTCGATGAGGTGGTATTTCCATCGGCATGGGTGGGCGCAGTCGCCCTGGTTCGAGTTTCTGCCGGTCATGTAATGGCTCAGCAGGCAGCGGCCAGAATAGGAGATACACATAGCGCCGTGCACAAAGGTTTCGATCTCCATGTCGGCGGGTGTTTTTTCCACGATGGTCCGCATTTCCTCAAGGCTGAGCTCCCGGGCCAGCACGATGCGCCGGGCGCCCTGGTGATACCAGAACTCCACGGTTTTCCAGTTGGTATTGTTGGCCTGGGTACTGATGGAGACCTTGAGCTCTGGCTCGGTCTCACGCACAATGGCAAAAACGCCGGGGTCTGCCACCAGTACGGCATCTGCGCCCATGGCTTTCAGGGCATGAACATATTCTGGAAGCCCCTCCAGGTCGCGGTTGTGGGGGATCATGTTCAGGGTAACGTAGATGCGCTTGCCTCTTTCGTGGACATAACGGACAGCTTCCTCAAGCTCTTCCATTTCAAAGTTACCAGCCCCTGCCCTCAGGCCAAAGCGTTTTCCTGCACAGTAAACTGCATCGGCGCCGTAGTGCAGGGCATATCTCAATTTTTCAAAATTCCCCGCCGGGGCGAGCAATTCAGGTTTTTTTCTCAATTTATGTTCTCCTTCGTGATTTTCATCTCTATAGTATATAGCAAATTCCCATGAAATGCAAAAATAAAAAGCGCTCTGGCGAGCGCCTGATGATTGTGTTCTGAATTAGAAAATGTTATAATTATCCCACGGGACATTCGGTCCTTGTGGCACTGGCACGGTCTAATCCAGCCCCAGAAATGGGGGTGATGGGATGGATAGCAACCAATTAATACTTGTTTTAACGTTAATTGTGTTCATTCTTGAACTGATCCGAAATGGAAAAGACCGCTAGCGCCTGCAAGCCATAGCGGTCCAAACCTTTACACACAGGGGCGGGCCGTTGCCGGTGTCCCTTTTCTTCCTCTATTATATCATCCTAACTCAAAAGTTGCAATGTCTTTTCAGTATCAATAAAGCTATATTTCTTTTTCCTCAATTTTCTACTGCTTCATCCTCCGCAAAAACATCCTCATCGGTTGCATATTCACCTTTTCCATTCTCAATTGCCTTTTTAACGCTCACTGCCAATCCATCACCCAGAGGCAGCACGGTGGTCATGAGCCTGGGATCGTGGCTGATGGCGTCCAGGTATTTTCGCATCCGCTTGACGATGGTGATCTTCCTGCGGATCACCAGCTCGTTGGTGGCGATCATACCCTTGTAGAGCACGTTGTCGGAAACGATGAGACCGCCGGGCTTTAAAAGCCGCAGGCAGTCCTCAAGCAGATGGATATAGTGTCCTTTGCCGCCGTCCAGAAAAATCATGTCAAAAGTTCCTGTAAGGCTGGCCGCTGTTTCCTGGGCGTCGCCCTGGATTAAGCGAATCCGCTTTTCATAGCCCATTTTGGCAATGTTTTCTCTGGCCTGGACAATCATGCGGTCGTCCCGCTCTACGGTGGTTACATGGCCGTCTTTACCCATGGCGTGGGCAAAAACTCCGGCGGAGTAGCCCACCGCTGTCCCAATTTCCAGTATGCTTTTGACCTGGTGGGTTTGAATCAGAATTTCCAGATAATTGCGCACCTCTGGAAAAATAATGGGCACATGATTGGTCTCTGCGATGAGCCGCAGCCGCTCAAGGAAGGGTGTCTCCTCCGGAAGCAGGCCGCGGATATAATCTTCTATGTAGTCTGGTACAATGTTACTCACGGTTTGTTACGCTTTCTAGTCGCCCATATACTTCTGAACATCGGCATTGTGGCCTTCCAGCGTCTCATTAAAATAGAGCTTGCCGGAGTCCATATCGGCTACGAAGAACAGGTAATTGGTCTGAGCCGGGTTGATGGCTGCATCGATGGAACTTTTTCCCGGAGAGCAGATGGGGCCGACGGGCAGGCCTAAATTTTGATAGGTATTGTAGGGTGAATCGATTTTGGTCTGTTCCTCGGTCAGTACCGCATGCTTTTTACCCAGTGCGTAGTCCACAGTAATGTCGGACTGCAGAGGCATATTCTGGGCGATACGGTTATAGAAAACGCTGGCGGCATTGGCCTTATCTTCAGGCAGCTTGGTTTCAAGCTCTACGATAGACGCCATAATGACAATCTCATCCACGCTTTTGCCCTTTTCGGTGGTCTGCTGCATAAAGTCCTGATTATAAACCTCGGTAAAACGGTCCAGCATTTTTTTCACAACATCGGACGCAGTGCTGCCAGGCTCGATCTCGTAGGTATCTGGGAACAGGTAGCCCTCAAGGGTCCGGTTCTTATCGTCTGGAATACTGCTCAAAATCGGATACAGGGCTTTGTATTCGCCCAGCTTCTTGGTTTCGCTGATAAAGGCCGCTGAGGTACAGATATTATGTTTTTCCAGTATCTGGGCCATCTCGTTGATATTCTTGCCCTCGGACAGGAGTACTGGGATCGCGCCGCTGTAGACATCACCGTCCAGCATCTTGTTCACTATGTCCGGGACGGACATGGCATGGTTCATTTCATAATTTCCGGCCTGCATGCCGCTTGTGCCACGGCTGTGGCGTCCCGCGTAGCTCTGGAAGACCATGGTGTTTTTAATCAGGCCCTGATCGTAAAGGATCTCGCCAACGTCTTTGATGGTGGAGCCGTCTGGAATTTCGACGATCATGGTTTCTGTGCTGGTTCCTGTGGGTTCCAGCATGGCGTTGTAGAAGCTTCGTCCTGCAAAAATGGCGATAACGACAATCAGCACAACGGCCGCGATCACGATGGGCAGCTTGTACTTAAGTCCGCCTTTTTTTCTTCTCACAGGTGCTTCCATTTCCTCTGCTTCTCTTCTCCGGCGTGTTTCGGCAGGCTGCTGCTGCACCGGTCGTTTCTTTTTGGCAGTGCCCGGGCTGCCTGCCCTCTGGGCAGACTGGCCTTTTTTCTGGCCTGCAGCTCTCTGCTTCGGGGCGCCTGAGCCCGCCGGGCGGGTGGCTTCCCTGCGTTCCTGTGCTTTGCTGCCTTCTGCAGGGCGGCGTTTTACTGCTCCCTCTGCTGCCGGGCGCTGCTGTGTTTTTTTCTTTGGTGCTGTCTGGGTGCTTCCACCCGCGGGACGCTTGGCGTTTGCGCGCTTTTTATGCATCTCCACCTCGGTTGACTGGGCTGTCCACTTTTGTGTCTGACGGCCCTGTTTTTTAGGCTCCGAAGCCTCTTTCTTCGCTTCGCCCTGTGTTAATCTAATTTTCATTTACTCACCTCAATTACGGGGATTTACTCAAAAAAAGGGTACCTTGTTTTTTGGAAAGTACCCCTGGATTTATTTAGTTACTCTGCGTCTTCCTCGCCGCCAAACATGCCGCTCATGTCTAAATCAACGGCTTTGCTGATAATATCCATGATATCCTGGAAGACAATGCCAAAATACATCTGCGCCTGGAAGTATTCGGCAATAATCGGAATGCCCAGCACGGACGCTGTTAAGGAGTTGTAGGCTTCTACCTCTTCCTCTGTCAGCTCCTGGCCCATCATTTGTTTTGTCTGAAGGCCCATTTGCTTTTTCGCGTAATCCTGAGCCATTGCGTAATGTTCTTCGTCAGCCTTTAGCTTCAGCTCTGCTGCCTTAAAGTTCTGATATTCGTTTGATTCTTTAAGAGCCTGGGCCAAATTGTTGGCTTCATCATATACGTTCATTCCCTAAGTTCCTTTCTTTTCGTTTAATCAACATTATAACACATCTTAGATCAAATTGTTACTAAATTTTTACAATTATAGTGATTATTTTAGAAAAAGCTCCAGATAATGGGAAAATTTTCCCATATTCTGAAGCTTAAGATTTCTAATTTCTATTTAATTTAAAAACTGTGAATTTACACTTCCATTAAAATCGGCAGGATCATTGGCTTCCGGTTTGTCTGGCTGTACAGGTAGCGGAACAAGGACTCTCGGATCTCGTTTTTAATGGAGCTCCAATCCACCACGCCTTTTTCTTCACAGGCCAGAAGGGCTTTTTTAACCTCGTCGCGGGCTGTGTTGATCAGCTCTTCTGATTCTCGTACATAGACGAAGCCCCTGGAGATAATATCTGGTCCTGAGATGGCCTTGCCCTTGTGCATGGTAACCACCACAATAAACAGGCCGTCCTCAGACAGGCGCTTACGGTCGTTTAGTACAATGTTTCCAATGTCGCCAACGCCCAGGCCGTCGACCAGCACAGGCTCTGCCTGTACCTTGCCGGTAATCTTGCAGCTTCGGTGGTCAACCTCCACGATGGACCCGTTTTCTGCAATAAAGATATTGCGTTTGTCGGTTCCCACACCTTCCGCAAGGGCGGCGTGGTGTACGAGCATCCGGGCCTCGCCGTGAACCGGTAAGAAAAATTTTGGCTTAACCAGTGTCTGGACCAGCTTTAATTCTTCCTGGCGGGCATGGCCGGATACGTGGATGTCCGCAAATTTTTTATAGACGACCTCTGAGCCCAGATCCACAAGCTTGTTAATGACTTCTGAGACCATCTTCTCGTTCCCCGGGACCGGAGAAGCTGAGATAATAACCGTATCTTCTTTCTTAATGTTCAGAAAGCGGTGCTCGCCGTGGGCCATACGGCCAAGGGCTGCCATGGGCTCTCCCTGGCTGCCGGTGGTGATGATCACCAGCTCGCTGTCTTTATAGCTTTTCATATCCTTGATATCAATCAGGATGTTTTTAGGAATTTTCAGATAGCCCAGGTCAGAGGCGACCTCTACCATGTTTTCCATGCTCCGGCCATTGATAATGACCTTGCGTTTATAACTGGCTGCCGCGTCGATGATCTGCTGGACACGGTGCACGTTTGATGCAAAGGTGGTGATGATGATCCGGTTTTTACACCCTCTGAACAGATTGTAGAAGGTGGCGCCAACGGAGCTTTCTGAAGGCGTAAAGCCTGCTTCCTCAACGTTGGTGCTGTCGGCCATGAGCAGATCGATACCCTGGCTCCCCAGCTTGGCGATACGCTGTAAATCCATGATTTCGCCGTCGATGGGGTGATAGTCGATCTTAAAGTCCCCTGTGTGCAGGACGGTCGCTGCCGGTGTCTTGATATAAAGGGCAACGGAATCGGCAATACTGTGGTTAACCCGGATAAATTCGACTTCGAAACTACCCTTCTGCACTCTGTCGCCTGCCTTTACAATCTGACGGTCCACTTTGGTCGTCAGGCGGTGCTCAACAAGCTTTTTGTCGATGAGTCCCATGGTAAACTTGGTCGCGTAGATGGGAACCGTGATGCCGAGCTTCTTAACCAGATAGACAATCCCTCCGATGTGGTCCTCATGTCCGTGGGTGATAAAAAGCCCTTTCAGCTTATCGGCGTTTTCGACAATATAGCTGAAATCCGGCAGGACAATATCAATGCCGTACATTTCATCGTCTGGGAATTTTAAGCCGCAGTCTACGATGATCATCTCGTCCTTGTATTCGAAAACCGTCATGTTTTTTCCGATTTCACCAAGTCCCCCAATGGGAATCACTTTAAGCTTATCTTTATGCTTTGGCGGGTGGTTCCTTCTTTTGGACCGGTGGTTCTGACGATTCTGATTTCTATTTTCGTTTTTATTCTGTTGTGTTTCGATCAAAATAATCTCCTTTCATTATTTTATATCCGTCCGGCCGTGTCAAAACGGACCGGTATCTCTGAATCAATTGTAATTGTGTTTCCTCTGATGACACACCTTAGGGCGCGAACGACCAGGCCCTCTTCAACCCCCTTTTTAAGGAGCCCTGAAAAAAGCGGATCGGTGGCAATATTGGGCGTAAAAAACTGGGCGTCCTCTCTTTGTACAACGAAGAGCACGCCAGCCTCGTAGCCTTCTGTATGCGCATGCATGAGTTCTTCCAGGTGTTTACAGCCCCGTTCGGTCGGGGCGTCTGGAAACATCGCCGCAGCGCCAACCACTAGGTTAGCGCTTTTCACTTCGTACAGGCAGGGGCGTCCCTCCCGCTCAAAAGCCAGATCAAAGCGGCTTTTGCCGTAGGTTACTTCCCTTTTAAGCTGACAGACATCCGGGGCTTTTTCCATAAACTCAAAGGCAAGCGCGTTGGCCATGGTCGAGTGTATGCAGACCCATGTGCTTTTGTACCATACTGTCAGCAGCGTAAAATCCGTCTTTCTCTTTGGCGACGGATTAAAAGCCATTTGAACCCGGGCGCCGGGCACGAGAAGCTCGCGCATCCGGCCGGTATTTGCTACGTGCGCCGTAATTTCACGTGGGGCGCTGTCCGTATCGATCATAACCCGGGCAATAAATCGGTTAGGCCTGGAGATGAATTCCCCCTCAACGATGGGGAAGCTGCTCAGCTCCATTATTATTCCTGATGGTCTCCGCCGCAGCCGCAGCCGCAACCGCATTCTTCGTCATCGTCGTCTTCTTCCATCAGCTGTTCGTAGGTCTGTTCGATCAGTGCGAATTCTTCTTCGCTTTCGACTGGGTACAGGGTTTCTTCACCATTTTCATCCTCGCGGATTACGAATGGGAATACATCTTCGCTTTCTTCGTCTTCTGCTAAGAGGACATAGGTTTTGTCTTCAATGTCAAAGCTGATCACCAGCTCAAATACGCGTTCTACACCGTCTTCGTCTAATAATGTAATTTTGTTGTCTTCCATGTTTAAATACCTCGTTTTCTTTAAATTTAGTTTATATTATTATGCTTAATTCAGCTTTAATATCCTTTATTTGTGTGCTCACCGCTGTCCAGATAGACCTGTAGGATCATCTGGGCTGCCAGGGTATCGATGTACTCCTTGCGCTTTTCACGCCGCACGCCGCCTTCGATCAAAACCCGTTCGGAGGCTTTTGATGTCAGCCTTTCGTCAATATAGACAACCTCCAGATTCAGCCGTTTTTTTAAGAACTGGCAGAAATTGCGTGTCTTACGGGCCTGAGCGGTCTCATTTCCTTCCATGTCCCTGGGCAGTCCGGATACCAGGGTGGTCACGTTAAACTGCTCCACAACATCTGTAAAAAAGGCCAGATCATCGTCACGCGTTTTGCGTTTCCAGGTTCTGTAACCCTGGGCGGTTATGCCAAGCGGATCACTGACTGCGATACCAATATATTTATCCCCGACGTCAAGGCCGAGTATGCGTTTTGTTGCCATAAATTTTTCTCTTTCCAGTTTTATACCCAAAGTCAGCAGGTTCAATACTAAATAACTTTTATGCAAAAAAGCGGACAATAGGCCGCACAATAACAGCAGGTCAAACACTTTGAATGATCCACCTGTGCTTTTCCATCAATAATTGTGAGCGCTTTCTGGCTGCAATGGGCGGCGCATTCGCCGCAGCCCTCGCACCAATCGCTGATATGCAGGCTTTTTTTCGCGCCTGCCACGCGTTTTGCAAGCTCTGCCTCGATGGGCTCTCCGTTTATCTTGGCCGCATTGTAACGCACCTCGTCAACGGACTGCATGCCAAAGGCGATGGCGTCCAGGGTTTCCAGACCCAGGATATAATCGAAGCAGGCCTCCTTGCTGGCCAGCAGGTTACCGCCGCCCAGTGGCTTCATGCCAAAAACGCCCTTTCCGGCCTGTTTAGCCTTCAGAATCGCGGCTTCCATATCCTCACGGCTTCCGTCCTCGATGCCAATACCCGTTAGGTTAATGAGGGGAAAAACGACTTCGATCTCGTTAAAATCCACTGCATCGCGAACGCCCTCAACCCGGTGGGTCGAGATGCCAAAGGCGCGTATCACGCCCTTCTCTTTCATTTTCAGAAGATACTCAATGGCTTCCCAGTGTCCCTCAAAGGTCAGTCGGCTCTCCTGCTCATGCAGCATATAAATATCAACATAGTCCCGTCCCAGCTCACGTAAAGCTCTGTCCAGGCTTTTGGCTACACCCTCGGCCGAGTAATCATAGGATTTGGTACAGATGACCAGATCCTTTTTAATCTCCAATGCCTGCCTGAGGTAAGGGTAGCAGTTATACAGGTCGGCCGTATCAAAAAAATTGATTCCGGCCTCCAGAGCCGCTTCGATGATCGGGCGGCTTTCTTCCAATGTTTTGTTTTTCTGCAGCGGGCCAATGGTCAGGCTTCCAAAGCAGAGCCTTGAAACCTCGATCCCCGTCTGTCCCAGTTTGCGATATTCCATCATTCGTCGTTTCCTGTTTATTTCTATTGGAAAAAAGACCCACGGCTCCCCTTTACAATAGAAATAAAAAGTCTTAGGCAAACTGTCAAAATTCGCCTAAGACCTGTGTTCATCTATAAGCTCGTTATTCTTGAATACTGCTCAAATAGCGTTTTACCAGCTCTTCAAGAAGTTCATCGCGTTCGATTTTCTGGATTAAGTTACGGGCGTCATTATGGCTCGTGATATAAGTCGGATCGCCAGACATAACATAACCAACGATTTGATTAACGGGATTATATCCTTTTTCGATCAGTGCCTTGTTGACTTCCTGCATGACGTCATCAATTGTTTTGGCTTTATCGTTGTTCACGTCAAACAAGATGGTCCCTCGATCAAATACTGTATTGCTATCCATTTTGCCATTCCTCCTCTTTACTGGTCTACGCCTATTTTAACGCAATAACCTTCAAAAGACAAGCTTTTTTTCTTTAAAACCCTTAGTCAAGCTGATTCTTGATGATTTCTTTAGCTTTTTCTAAGGCTTCGCCCAGTTTTTCGGGCTTTTTGCCACCAGCCTGAGCCATATCCGGGCGTCCGCCGCCGCCGCCGCCTGCAATCTGCGCTACTTCCTTAATAAGCTTGCCGGCGTGGAAACCCTTATCGAGAATATCCTTGGTGGCTGTAGCGATAAAGTTTACCTTTTCCTTACCCTTGGTGCCGAGCAGCACAATACCGGAGCCCATTCGGTCCTTAAGCATGTCGCTGATGTTGCGGAGCTCTTCCATATCCACTCCTTCAACCTCTGCGATGGTGGTCTGTACGCCGTCGATCACGGTCACCTTCTGATGGATATCCATCACCATATTGCCGGCAAATTTATGCTTGAGCTCGTTGATGATTTTTTCTTTATGCTTGCTCTGTTCAGACAG